>NZ_JAYSDQ010000034.1:0-3893 GCF_041914305.1 Ideonella sp. | reverse complement strand
ACATCTCCGACCGCGTGGTGGTGCTCGACTACGGCAAGAAGATCGGCGACGGCACGCCCGACGAGGTGCGCGCCAACCCCGACGTCATCAGCGCCTACCTGGGCACCAGCCACTGACTCGGCCACTGAAGGCAGAACACGCGATGGGATTCTTCCTCGAGACCTTCTTCGGCGGCCTGATGGCGGGCATGCTGTATTCGCTGATCGCGCTCGGCTTCGTGCTGATCTTCAAGGCCAGCGGCGTCTTCAACTTCGCGCAAGGCGCGATGGTGCTGTTCGCCGCGCTGGCGATGGCGCGTTTTGCCGAATGGGTGCCGCAATGGCTGGGCACCGACAGCAAGCTGCTGGCCAACGGCGTGGCCTTCGTGCTGGCGATGGCCTGCATGGTCGCGGTGGCCTGGCTGATCGAGCGGCTGTGCCTGTCCAAGCTGGTCAACCAGGAGCCGATCGCGCTGCTGATGGCCACGCTCGGCATCACCTACTTCCTCGACGGCTTCGGCCAGACCCTGTTCGGCTCGGACATCTACAAGATCGACGTCGGCCTGCCGAAGGACCCGATGTTCCTGTTCGAGCAGACCTTTCCCGGTGGCGTGCTGATCAGCCAGGAAGACCTGGCCGCCGCGGTGATCGCAGCCGCGCTGGTGGCGGTGCTGGCACTGTTCTTCCAGAAGACGGCCACCGGCCGCGCGCTGCGTGCGGTGGCCGACGACCACCAGGCGGCGCAGTCGATCGGCATCCCGCTGTCGCGCATCTGGGTCATCGTGTGGTCGGTCGCCGGCTTCGCCGCGCTGGTCGCCGGGATCATCTGGGGCAGCAAGCTCGGCGTGCAGTTCTCGCTGTCGCAGGTCGCGCTGAAGGCCTTGCCGGTGGTGATCCTCGGCGGCCTCACGTCAGTGCCCGGCGCCATCATCGGCGGGCTGATCATCGGCGTCGGCGAGAAGCTCAGCGAGGTCTACCTCGGGCCGATGATGGGCGGCGGCATCGAGATCTGGTTTGCTTATGTGATGGCGTTGTTGTTCTTGCTGTTCCGGCCACAGGGCCTGTTCGGCGAGAAGATCATTGACCGTGTATGACACGGGCAATGATCTTCCGGCGCAGGCTAACTTCGCGCAGCGAAGTTAAGCGACCGCAGGGCGCGGCCGGAGCCAAAAGATCATCGGGAAAGTAGCACATGCTTTATCGCGAAAACGGCCAGTTCAAGACCAGCTACCGGGCGGATCAACAGATCTTCCCGATCCGCCAGGACCGCATCGTCATCATCGCGTTCCTCGCGCTGGCCTTCGTCGTCGTGCCGGGCCTGGCCAGCGAATACCTGCTGCGCGCGATCCTGGTTCCGTTCCTGATCCTGGCGCTGGCCGCGATCGGGCTGAACATCCTCGTCGGCTACTGCGGCCAGATCTCGCTGGGCACCGGCGCCTTCATGGCGATCGGCGCGTATGCGGCCTACAACTTCAACGTGCGCATCGAGGGCATGCCGCTGCTGCTGTCGCTGGTGCTCGGGGGGGTGTGCTCGACAGCGGTCGGCGTGCTGTTCGGCATCCCGAGCTTGCGCATCAAGGGCCTGTACCTCGCGGTCGCGACGCTGGCGGCGCAGTTCTTCACCGACTGGGCCTTTCTGCGCATCAAGTGGTTCACCAACGACTCGTCGTCGGGCTCGGTCAGCGTGTCGGGGCTGCAGGTGCTGGGCTGGCACATCGACACGCCCGCCGACAAGTACCTGTTCTGCCTCGGCCTGGTGTGTGTGTGCGCGCTGATGGCCAAGAACCTGGTGCGTGGCCACATCGGCCGCGAGTGGATGGCGATGCGCGACATGGACGTGGCCGCGTCGGTGATCGGCATCCGCCCGGTCTACGCCAAGCTGTCGGCGTTCGCGGTGAGCTCGTTCTTCGTCGGCATCGCCGGCGCGCTGTGGGGCTTCGTGCACCTGGGCTCGTGGGAGCCGGCCGCCTTCTCGATCGACCGCTCGTTCCAGCTGCTGTTCATGGTCATCATCGGCGGCCTGGGCTCGATCATGGGCAGCTTCTTCGGCGCGGCCTTCATCATCGTGTTGCCGATCGTGCTGGACAACCTGCCCTACTGGTTCGGCATTCCGGTCGACACCGCGCTGGCCTCGCACCTGACCAACATGGTGTTCGGCGCGCTGATCGTGTTCTTCCTGGTCGTCGAGCCGCACGGCCTGGCCCGCCTTTGGTCGACCGCGAAAGAGAAGCTGCGCCTGTGGCCCTTCCCGCATTGAATTGATGACACCGGGCCCACGAAGCCCGCCCACCGCACTGACGAGTGCTTTTCCCCACCTCTGGAGGTAGACATGTTGAAGATGAAGACCCTCGCATCCGCCGCGCTGCTGGCGGCCTCTGGGCTGGCGGCGCTGGTCACGGCGCCGGCGGCATTCGCGCAGGCCAAGGAGCAGTTCTTCCCGGTGCTGGTCTACCGCACCGGGGCCTACGCGCCCAACGGCGTGCCCTTCGCCAATGGTTATGTCGACTACCTGAAGCTCGTCAATGCCAAGGGCGGCATCAACGGCGTGAAGATCAGCTTCGAAGAGTGCGAGACCGGCTACGCCACCGACAAGGGCGTCGAGTGCTACGAGCGCCTGAAGGGCAAGGGCGCCACGGTGTTCCAGCCGCTGTCCACCGGCATCACCTTCGCGCTGACCGAGAAGGCGCCGATCGACAAGATCCCGCTCATCACCGCCGGCTACGGCCGCAGCGAAAGCGCCGACGGTGGCGTGTTCAAGTGGAACTTCCCGCTCGCCGGCACCTACTGGGTCGCGGCCGACGTGCTGGTGCAGAACATCGGCCAGAAGGAAGGCGGGCTCGACAAGCTCAAGGGCAAGAAGATCGCGCTGGTCTACCACGACAGCCCCTATGGCAAGGAGCCGATCCCGCTGCTGACCGAGCGCAGCAAGCAGCTGGGCTTCGAGCTGCAACTGCTGCCGGTGACCGCGCCGGGGGTCGAGCAGAAATCGACCTGGCTGCAGGTGCGCCAGAGCCGGCCCGACTATGTGCTGCTGTGGGGCTGGGGCGTGATGAACTCGACCGCGCTGAAGGAAGCCCAGGCCACCGGCTACCCGCGCGAGAAGATGTACGGCGTGTGGTGGAGCGGCGCCGAGCCCGACGTGAAAGACGTGGGCGAAGGTGCCAAGGGCTACAACGCGCTCGCGATGCAGCACGGCGCCGGCCGCAGCAAGGTGCACACCGAGGTGCTGAAGCTGCTGCACGAAAAGGGCCAGGGCACCGGCCCGGCCGAAGAGGTGGGCACCGTGCTGTACACGCGCGGCCTGATGTCGGCGATGCTGGCGGTCGAGGGCGTCAAACGCGCGCAAGAACGCTACGGCAAGGGCAAGGTGATGACCGGCGAGCAGGTGCGCTGGGGCCTGGAGAACCTGTCGCTCGACCAGGCCAAGCTCGACGGGCTGGGCTTCGCCGGCGTGATGCGGCCGATCAGCACCAGTTGCGTCGACCACATGGGCGCCAACTGGGCCCGCGTGCACACCTGGAGCGGCAAGGCCTGGCAGTTCAGCTCGGACTGGATCGAGGCGGACGCACAGATCCTGCGCCCGATGGTCAAAGCCGCGGCTGACAAATACGCGGCGGAGAAGAAGATCACACGGCGGGCGCCGGAGGATTGCCAGTCTTGATGGCCGCTTTCCACCCCTTGTCCGCCGCGGGCGGCTGAACGTTTCTGCACTCTCCCCTTCCCCTCTCGCCAGGCGAGAGGGGTCTGAGGCACCCCCACCCCCCGCCCGGCGGGGGCGGCCCCTTGGCGGGGCCTTCATTCAAGTGCCGCGTGCGGCACTTGAATGAGTCAAGAGGACCGGTATGAGCAATGTGCTTTTGAACGTCAACGGCATCGAGGTCATCTACAACCACGTGATCCTGGTGCTCAAGGGCG
>NZ_JAYSDQ010000033.1:0-27948 GCF_041914305.1 Ideonella sp. | reverse complement strand
GACGATCAGGCCGATGCCGAGGATGAAGCCGAAGTCGCCGACCCGGTTGACCAGGAAGGCCTTCATGTTGGCGAAGATCGCGGTCGGCTTCTTGTACCAGAAGCCGATCAGCAGGTACGACACCAGGCCCACCGCTTCCCAGCCGAAGAACAGCTGCAGGAAGTTGTTGCTCATGACCAGCATGAGCATCGAGAAGGTGAACAGCGAGATGTACGAGAAGAAGCGCTGGTAGCCCGGGTCTTCCTCCATGTAGCCGATGGTGTAGATGTGCACCATCAGCGACACGAAGGTCACCACGCACATCATCATCGCGGTCAGGCCGTCGATGAGGAAGCCGACCTCCATCTTCAGGCCGCCGAGGTTCATCCACTCGTAAACGGTGGCGTTGTAGCGGGCGTCTTCGAGCGCCACCGCCTTCAGCACCATCGCCGAGACGATGAAGGCGATCAGCACGCCGAGGATGGTGATCAGGTGCGCGCCGCGACGGCCCACTGCCTTGCCGAACAGACCGGCGATCACGGAGCCGGCCAGCGGGGCCAGCGGCACCGTCAGGAGCAGGTTCTGGGAGAGTTGTGCAGACATGTTCTTCTTGGGGCGTTGGGTGCGCCGTCAGCCCTTGAGGGAGTCCAGCTCGTCCACGGCGATGGTGGCCCGGTTGCGGAACAGCACGACGAGGATCGCCAGGCCGATCGCCGATTCGGCGGCAGCCACGGTGAGGATGAAGAACACGAACACCTGGCCGTCCATGTCGCCCAGGTAGTGGGAGAAGGCGACGAAGTTCATGTTGACGGCCAGCAGCATCAGCTCGATCGCCATCAGCAGCACGATCAGGTTGCGCCGGTTCATGAAGATGCCAACCACCGACAGGGCGAACAGGATGCCGCCGAGCGAGAGGTAGTGGCCAAGGGTGATGCCGGTGGCGGTCATGCCTTGCCTCCTTCGGGCGTGGCGGCTGCGGCCGGCTTCTCGATCACCGCGTCCATCTTGACGAGGCGAACGCGGTCGGCCTTCTTCGCCCGAACCTGTTCGGACGGATCCTGGTAGCGGCTGTCCTTGCGCTTGCGCAGCGTCAGCGCGATCGCCGAGATGATCGCCACCAGCAGCAGCACGGCGGCAACCTGCAGCGGGTACAGGTACTGCGTGTAGACGACCTTGCCGAGCGCCCGGGTGTTACCCAGCTTGGCCAGGTCCTCAGGCAGCGGCGCTGCATCGGTCAGGCGGAACCCACCCTTGAGCACCAGCGCCATCTCGAGCGCGATCAACACGCCGATGAAGGCGGCCAACGGGAAGTGCGTCCAGAACCCCTCTCGCAGACTGTCGGTGTTGATGTCCAGCATCATCACCACAAAGAGGAACAGCACCATCACCGCGCCAACGTAGACGAGCACCAGCGCGATCGCCAGGAACTCGGCCTTCAGCAGCATCCACACGCAGGCGGCATTGAAGAAGGCCAGCACCAGGAACAGCGCGGAATGCACCGTGCTGCGGGCGGTGATGACCCGGAAGGCCGACACCAGCAGCACGGCCGAAAACAGGTAGAACAAAGCGGAGGTCGTATTCATGGTTGTCTCGCGAGAAGCCGCCGGTCAGCGGTACTTCGCGTCGGCCTCCTTGTTGGCGGCGATCTCTTTTTCATAGCGGTCGCCGACGGCCAGCAGCATGTCCTTCGTGAAGTACAGGTCGCCGCGCTTTTCGCCGTGGTATTCGAAGATGTGGGTCTCGACGATCGAGTCGACCGGGCAGCTTTCTTCGCAGAAGCCGCAGAAGATGCACTTGGTCAGGTCGATGTCGTAGCGGGTCGTGCGGCGCGAGCCGTCGGCCCGCACGTCGGACTCGATCGTGATCGCCATGGCCGGGCACACGGCCTCGCACAGCTTGCAGGCGATGCAGCGCTCTTCGCCGTTGTCATAGCGGCGCAGCGCATGCAGGCCACGAAAGCGCGGCGACAGCGGCGTTTTTTCCTCCGGGAACTGCACCGTGATGGTGGGCGACAGGAAGTGGCGGCCGGTGAGCATCAGCCCCTTCCACAGCTCCGTCAGCAGGAAGCTGGAGAAAAGGTCTTTGAGGGAAGCGACGGTAGACATAGCTTGTGCGACCTCGCCTTAGGGCCAGATGTTGAACGGTGACTGGATCCACAGACCCACGACGACCAGCCACACCAGCGTGACGGGGATGAAGATCTTCCAGCCCAGACGCATGATCTGGTCGTAGCGGAAGCGGGGGAACGTGGCGCGCACCCACAGGAACATCGTGACGACCACGAAGACCTTGATGGCCAGCCAGATCCAGCCGGGAATGAAGCTCAGGAAAGCGAACGGGCTCAGCCAGCCGCCCAGGAACATCAACACGCACAGTGTCGACACCAGGATCATGTTGGCGTACTCGGCGAGGAAGAACATCGCGAACGCCATGCCCGAGTACTCGATCATGTGGCCGGCCACGATTTCCGACTCGCCTTCGACCACGTCGAACGGGTGGCGATTGGTTTCAGCCAGGCCCGAGATGAAGTAGACGACGAAGATCGGCAGCAGCGGCAGCCAGTTCCACGACAGCACGCCCAGGCCCATGTCGGCCATGCGGCCCTTGCCCTGCCCCATCACGATGTCGGTCATGTTCAGGCTGCCCGACACCATCAGCACGACGACCAGCGCGAAGCCCATTGCGATCTCGTACGAGACCATCTGGGCCGACGCGCGCAGCGCACCGAGGAACGCGTACTTCGAGTTCGAGGCCCAGCCGGCGATGATCACGCCGTAGACCTCCATCGAAGTGATCGCCATCAGGAACAGCAAGCCGGCATTGACGTCGGCCAGCGCGACCTCGGGGCCGAACGGCACCACCGCCCAGGCGGCCAGCGCCGGCATGATGGTCATCACCGGGCCGAGGAAGAACAAGCCCTTGTTCGCCGCGGTCGGGCGGATGATCTCCTTGAAGACCAGCTTGACCGCATCGGCAATCGGCGTCAGCAGGCCGAACGGGCCGACACGGTTCGGGCCCGGGCGGATCTGCGACCAGCCGATGGCCTTGCGCTCCCACAGCGTCAGGTAGGCCACGCAACCCATCAGCGGGGCGACGACGACGACGATCTTGATCAGCGACCAGACTACCGGCCACAGCACGCCGCCCATCAGCGCCAGGCCGGCTTGATTGAAGCTATCGATCATGAGGATTCCTGCGTCCTGCTCGGGCCTCAGGCCACTTCCACGGTGATGGGGCCGAACATCGCACCCAGCGAGGCGGTGTCGGCATGCCCGGCGGGCACACGCACCACGTTCGCGGCGAGGGTGTTGTCCAGGTAGGCCGGCAGCACCGCGCTGGCGGTGCCTTGGGACACGCGCACCTTGGCGCCGTCCTGCAAGCCCAGCTGGGCCCACAGCGCTTGCGGCAAGCGGGCCACCGGTGCCCTGGCATCGGCGGTCAGTTGCAGCGACACGGCACGGCGCACCAGGCTGTCGGTGGCGTAGATCGGCACGTCGGCCAGGCGCTGCAAGCCTTGCACCGGCGCCGGCGGCTGCATGCCCACCTTGGTGACGTTCGACAGGCGTTGCGCCAGCGTGCCGGCATCACCCAGCGCTTCGGCGCGAACTTCTTCGACCGACTCCTGGCTGAAGCCTTGCAAGCCCAACAGGTTGCCGAGCACGCGCAGCACCTTCCAGGCCGGGCGGCTGTCGCCCATGGCGCGCACGACGCCATGGAAGCTCTGCAGGCGGCCTTCGGCGTTCACGAAGCTGCCACCGGTTTCGGTGAACGGCGCGATCGGCAGCAGCACGTCGGCGTTGTCGACGGCGGCGTCCTTGAAGGCGGTCAGTGCAACCAAGAGGCCAGACCCTTGCAGCGCAGCGCGCGCCGCCGCGGCATCGGCCGCGTCGAGCGTAGGCTCGACGTTCAGCAGCAGCAGGCCCTTCATCGGCCGGGTCAGCATCTGGCCGGCGTTCAAGCCGCCGTTGGCCGGTTGCGCACCGACGAGCTGGGCGCCGACGCGGTTGCCGCCATCGGTCAGGAAGCCGACGGTGGCACCGGTCTGCTCACCGATCCAGTTGGCCAGCGCCAGCAGCGTCGAGGCTTGCGGGTGCTGCGCAGCCGCGTTGCCCAGCAGGATGGCCTTGCGCTCGCCGGACAGCAGGGCATTGGCCACCACCTCGGCTTGCGGCGACACCATGGCCTGCACCGGCGCGGCGATGCCACGCGCATTGGCAATGTAGCCGGCCACGTCGGCCAAGGCCTGGGCCCAGTAACCCGGGGCCGCCGTCAGCTGCGCGGCGACGGGCATGGCCCAATCGTCGTGCGAGGCGTTCAGGCTCAGCACCTTGGCGCCATGGCGCGCGGCCTGGCGAATACGCTGCGCGAACAGCGGATGGTCCTTGCGCAGGAACGAGCCGACGACGAAGACGCGGTCGAGCTTGGTCAGCGCTGCGATCGGCATGCCCAGCCACTGGGCGCCCTCGCCCACCGTGAAGTCGGCGTGGCGCAGGCGGTGGTCGATGTTGTCGCTGCCCAGGCCGCGCACCAGCTTGGCCAGCAGGTGCAGCTCTTCGACCGTGCTGCCGACGCTGCCGAGCGCGCCGATCGATTCGGCGCCGAACTCGACCTTCACGCGCTTCAGGCCATCAGCCACGTAGCCGAGTGCGGTGTTCCAGTCCACCGCCTGCCACTGGCCGCCCTGCTTGATCATCGGCTGGGTCAGCCGCTGCGGGCTGTTGACAGCCTCGTAGCTGAAGCGATCGCGGTCGGCGATCCAGCATTCGTTGACGTCTTCGTTTTCGAGCGGAACGACACGCATCACTTGGTGGTTCTTGACCTGAACAATCAGGTTCGCGCCGGTCGAATCGTGCGGGCTGACGCTCTTGCGGCGCGACAGCTCCCAGGTGCGGGCCGAGTAGCGGAAAGGCTTGCTGGTGAGCGCACCGACCGGGCAGATGTCGATCATGTTGCCCGACAGCTCGGAATCGACCGTCTCGCCGACCACCGTGGTGATCTCGGAATGCTCGCCGCGGTGGATCATGCCCAGCTCCATCACGCCGGCCACCTCTTGGCCGAAGCGCACGCAGCGGGTGCAGTGGATGCAGCGCGTCATCTCTTCCATCGAGATCAGCGGGCCGACGTCCTTGTGGAACACGACGCGCTTTTCTTCCTGGTAGCGGGACGACGAGCCACCGTAGCCGACGGCCAGATCCTGCAGCTGGCACTCGCCGCCCTGGTCGCAGATGGGGCAGTCCAGCGGGTGATTGATGAGCAGGAACTCCATCACCGACTGCTGGGCCTTGAGCGCCTTGTCGCTCTTGGTGCGAACGATCATGCCCTGCGTGACGGGCGTGGCGCAGGCCGGCATCGGCTTGGGCGCCTTCTCCACCTCGACCAAGCACATGCGGCAGTTGGCCGCGATCGAGAGCTTCTTGTGGTAGCAGAAGTGCGGGATGTAGGTGCCCGCGGCGTCGGCCGCATGCATCACCATGCTGCCTTCGATGACGCTGACCTTCTTGCCGTCGAGTTCGATTTCAACCATGTTGTTTCGTCGTCAGGCCGTGGCGGTGGCGTGAGCGTGGGCGTGCTGGCGTGCACCCCCACCGACCATGCAGGTCTTGTGCTCGACGTGGTAAGCAAACTCGTCGCGGAAGTGCTTGAGCATGCCGCGCACCGGCATCGCCGCTGCGTCGCCCAGCGCGCAGATCGTGCGGCCCATGATGTTCTCGGCCACGTTGTCGAGCAGGGCCAGGTCGTCGGCGCGGCCTTCGCCGTGCTCGATGCGGTTGACCACGCGCCACAACCAGCCGGTGCCTTCGCGGCACGGCGTGCACTGGCCGCAGGATTCGTGCATGTAGAAGTACGACAGGCGCAGCAGGCTGTTCACCATGCAGCGGGTGTCGTCCATCACGATGACCGCGCCCGAGCCCAGCATCGAGCCGGCCTTGGCGATGGAGTCATAGTCCATCGTGCAGTCCATCATCACGTGGGCCGGCAGCACCGGGGCAGACGAGCCGCCCGGGATCACCGCCTTCAGCTTCTTGCCGCCCTTCACGCCACCGGCGAGCTCGAGCAGCTTCGAGAACGGCGTGCCCATCGGGATCTCGTAATTGCCTGGGCGCTCGACGTCGCCGACCATCGAGAAGATCTTGGTGCCGCCGTTGTTCGGCTTGCCGCATTCGAGGTAGGCCTGGCCGCCGTTGCGGATGATCCAGGGCACCGCCGCGAAGGTCTCGGTGTTGTTGATCGTGGTCGGCTTGCCATACAGGCCGAAGCTGGCCGGGAACGGCGGCTTGAAGCGGGGCTGGCCCTTCTTGCCTTCGAGCGATTCGAGCAGCGCGGTTTCTTCGCCGCAGATGTAGGCGCCGAAGCCGTGGAAGGCATGCAGCTGGAAGCTGAAGTTGCTGCCCAGGATCTTGTCGCCCAGCAGGCCCGCGGCACGGGCTTCTTCCAATGCCGCCTCGAAGCGCTCGTAAGTGCCGAAGATCTCGCCGTGGATGTAGTTGTAGCCCACCGAGATGCCCATCGCGTAGGCGGCGATGGCCATGCCTTCGATCACGATGTGCGGGTTGTACTGCAGGATGTCGCGGTCCTTGCAGGTGCCCGGTTCGCCTTCGTCGGAGTTGCAGACGAGGTACTTCTGGCCCGGGAACGCGCGCGGCATGAAGCTCCACTTCAGGCCGGTCGGGAAGCCCGCGCCGCCACGGCCGCGCAAGCCCGAGCCCTTGACCTCGGCGATCACCTGGTCGGGCGTCATCGCCTCGCCGCCGTCAAGGCCCAGCACCTTGCGCAGGGCCTGGTAGCCACCGCGGGCCTGGTAGTCGGCCAGGCGCCAGTTCTTGCCGTCCAGGCCGGCGTAGATCTGGGCGCCGATGTGGCGATCGTGGAAACAGGTTTCGAGGCCGCTGGCCTGGAAGCGCGAGAGATCGAGAGCCATGGCGTCAGGCGGCCTTTCCAGCTTCAGCGCGAATCAGCGCGACCAGCTCGTCGAGCTTCTCGGGCTGCATGTAGCTCAGCATCTGCCGGTCGTTGACCAGCATCACCGGGGCATCGGCGCAGGCACCCAGGCACTCGCACTTGGCGACCGTGAACAGGCCATCGGCCGTGGTGCCGCCGTCTTCGACACCCAGCTTGCTGCACAGGTGTTCGAGCGCGGTCTGCCCGTTGCGCAGCTGGCAAGGCAGGTTGGTGCAGACGTTCAGCTTGTACTTGCCGACCGGCTGCTGGTTGTACATGTTGTAGAACGTGGTCACCTCGTGCACGGCGATCGGCGCCATGCCCAGGTATGCGGCGATCTCGGCCTCGGCCTGCATCGACACCCAACCTTGTTCCTGCTGGACGATCGACAGGCAGGCCATCACCGCCGACTGCTTCTGGTCGGCGGGGTACTTGGCGACTTCCTTCGCGAAACGCTCCAGCGTTGCCGCTGGCAGAGGCGTCGCGGGCGCCTTGGTGGGTTCACTCAAGCTCATCGATCGATCTCGCCAAACACGATGTCCATGGTGCCGATGACCGCGACGGCGTCGGCGATCATGTGGCCGCGCGCCATCTCGTCCAGCGCCGCCAGGTGCGGGAAGCCGGGGGCACGGATCTTCAGGCGGTAGGGCTTGTTGGCACCATCGCTGACCAAGTAGATGCCGAACTCGCCCTTCGGGTGTTCCACCGCCGCGTAGGCTTCGCCTTCGGGCACGTGGAAGCCTTCGGTGAAGAGCTTGAAGTGGTGGATCAGCTCTTCCATGCTGGACTTCATGTCCACACGCGAAGGCGGCGCCACCTTGTGGTTGTCGGTGATGACCGGGCCGGGGTTCTTGCGCAGCCAGTCGACGCACTGCTTGATGATGCGGTTGGACTGGCGCAGCTCTTCGATGCGGACCAGGTAGCGGTCGTAGGTGTCGCCGTTGACGCCGACGGGCACGTCGAAGTCCATGTTGGCGTAGACCTCGTAGGGCTGCGTCTTGCGCAGGTCCCATGCGATGCCGGAGCCACGCAGCATCGGGCCACTGAAGCCGAGGTTCAACGCACGCTCGGGCGACACGACGCCGATGCCGACGGTGCGCTGCTTCCAGATGCGGTTGTCGGTCAGCAGCGTCTCGTAGTCGTCGACGTTCTTCGGGAAGCGCGCGCAGAAGTCGTCGATGAAGTCGAGCAGCGAACCCTGGCGGTTCTCGTTCAGCTTGCTGATCGCGCGCTCGTTCTTGATCTTGCTGACCTTGTACTGCGGCATCGCGTCCGGCAGGTCGCGGTAGACACCACCTGGGCGATAGTAGGCCGCGTGCATGCGCGCGCCCGACACCGCTTCGTACATGTCGAACAGATCTTCCCGCTCGCGGAAGCAGTAGATCAGGATGTTCATCGCGCCGCAGTCGAGACCGTGCGCACCGAGCCACAGCAGGTGGTTCAGCAGCCGGGTGATCTCGTCGAACATCACGCGGATGTACTGCGCGCGCAGCGGCACCTCGATGCCGAGCAGCTTCTCGATCGCCAGGCAGTACGCATGCTCGTTGGACATCATCGACACGTAGTCGAGGCGGTCCATGTAGGGCAGCGACTGGATGAAGGTCTTGCTCTCAGCCAGCTTCTCGGTCGCGCGGTGCAGCAGGCCGATGTGCGGGTCGGCGCGCTGGATGACTTCGCCGTCCAGTTCGAGCACCAGGCGCAGCACGCCGTGCGCGGCCGGGTGCTGCGGACCGAAGTTCAGCGTGTAGTTCTTGATTTCAGCCATGGTTGCGGATCAGTGCAGGCCACCGTAGTTGTCTTCGCGGATCACACGTGGCGTGATCTCGCGCGGCTCGATGGTCACCGGTTGGTAGACGACTCGCCGCGTTTCAGCGTCGTAGCGCATCTCGACGTGACCCGAGACCGGGAAGTCCTTGCGCATCGGGTGGCCGATGAAGCCGTAGTCGGTCAGGATGCGACGCAGGTCGGCATGGCCTTCGAAAATGATGCCGTACAGGTCGAAGGCTTCGCGCTCGAACCAGTTGGCCGAGCTCCAGATCGGCGTCACCGAAGGCACCACCGGCAGGTCGTCGTCGGGCGCAAAAACCTTGACGCGCAGGCGCCAGTTCAGGCTGACCGACAGCAGGTGCGAGACGACCAGATAACGCGCGCGATCGTTCGGCTCGTCTCGGTAGGCCGACATGTCCATGCCGCACAGATCGATCAGCTGCTCGAAGCGCAGGCGCGAGTCGTCACGCAGCTGCGTGGCCACCTCGGACCAATCGGCCGCGGCCACCGTGATGGTGATCTCGCCGCGGTCGCGCTTGAATTGCTTGATGCGCCCGCCGAGCGCGGCTTCGAGCGCCGCCTGCAGGTTGTCGAGTTTCTGCGTCATGCTTGCCTAAGACCTGAGGGGCGATTTAGCGGGCGATCGTGTTTTCGCGGCGGATCTTGGCCTGCAGTTGCAGGATGCCGTAGAGCAGCGCTTCGGCCGTCGGCGGACAGCCCGGCACGTAAACATCGACCGGCACGATGCGGTCGCAGCCGCGCACCACCGAGTAGCTGTAGTGGTAGTAGCCACCACCATTGGCACAAGAGCCCATCGACAGCACCCAGCGCGGCTCGGCCATCTGGTCGTAGACCTTGCGCAAGGCCGGCGCCATCTTGTTGCACAGCGTGCCGGCCACGATCATCAGGTCGCTCTGGCGCGGGCTGGGGCGGAACAACATGCCGAAGCGGTCGATGTCGTAGCGCGCCGCACCGGCATGCATCATCTCGACCGCGCAGCAGGCCAGGCCAAATGTCATCGGCCACAACGAACCGGTCTTCGACCAGTTCACCAGCTTGTCGACCGAGGTGGTGACAAAGCCCTCTTTCAGAACGCCTTCGATACCCATGTGATGCGTGCCTCTCGATGCCGAGCGAGCTCAAGAACCGCTCGGCGTACAGCCCGTGGCCGGGATCACTCCCAGTCGAGAGCGCCCTTCTTCCATTCGTAGACGAACCCCACCACCAGGATGGTGAGGAAAATCATCATGGCCCAGAAGCCCGATGCGCCGATGTCTTTCAGCGAAACCGCCCACGGAAACAGAAAGGCGATTTCGAGGTCGAACAGGATGAACAGAATCGCTACCAGGTAGTAGCGAACGTCAAACTTCATGCGGGCGTCTTCGAACGCTTCGAAGCCGCACTCGTAAGGGGAGTTCTTTTCGGCGTCAGGCCGGTTGGGGCCGAAGACGAAGCCGATGATCTGGGGCAGCACACCGACCGCCGCACCGACCAAGATGAAGAGGATGACGGGGAGGTAAGGTTGCAGGTCCATGGTCGGGTGTCCAGCAGTCGCGTCGTTTGTCCCATCCGGCCACGAGAAAGGCGCGCCGCCCGACGAACGCCGGCGAGTCACCGTTCGATCGACGAACCTAGCGCGCCCAGCTCATTCCCTGTCTCAATTCAGGGCGCCCGCCCAGGCGCCGGATGAGGGCCTGGACGATTGAACTCTGGTGCCGACGGCGAGACTCGAACTCGCACAGCTTTCGCCACTACCCCCTCAAGATAGCGTGTCTACCAATTTCACCACGTCGGCACGTGCACTCTGCGAAGCCACTTTGCATGCGCTCTAGCGCGCATCACAAAGACCTTCGCGTCACTGTTCAGCTTGCTTGAGGATGGCTTGCTGAACAGCCTTGGATTCTAGCCTGATTGTGAGGCCCTTCCCAGGGTTTCGCCGCCTCACGACAGGACACTTATGCGTTCCTGATGTGACGCAAGCACCACGCTCATTGTGTCGGGATGGCCGGTGCCGACGAAGCCGCAGGCGCCGGTGCCGAAGCCGCGGCCGATGCAGCACCCGAAGCCGCCACGGCGGCCGGGGTCGCACGGTCGAGCACGCTGCTGCCGGCGTCTTCGCGCGAGGCACCGCTCGACATGAAGGCCAGGCCCAGCGTGGCAATGAAGAACACCGACGCGCAGACCGCCGTCGAGCGCGACAGGAAGTTCGCGCTGCCGGTGGCGCCGAACAGGCTGCCCGAGGCACCGCTGCCGAACGACGCGCCCATGTCGGCACCCTTGCCGTGCTGCACCAGCACCAGCCCGATCATCGCGATGGCGGACAGCATTTGCACCACCACCAGCAGGTTCAACCAGATTTGCATGTTCTGAAGACTCCGAAAAATTCAATGTGCCGACACGAAAGGCTGTTCAGCCCGCCGCGCGGCAGATGGCGACGAAATCCGCCGCCTTCAAGGAAGCACCGCCGATCAGGCCACCGTCGATGTCGGCCTGGGCGAACAAGGTGGCCGCGTTGTCGGGCTTGACGCTGCCGCCGTAGAGGATGGGCATCGACTCGGCATGCGGCGTGGCCGCGTGCAGTTGCGCGCGCAGCAGCGCATGCACCGCCTGCGCCTGCTCGGGCGTCGCGGTGCGGCCGGTGCCGATGGCCCAGACCGGCTCATAGGCCACGACCATCTCGCCCACGCAGTGGCCCAGCGTGTGGATCACGGCCGACAGCTGGCGCTTGACCACTGCATCGGTCTCGCCGGCCTCACGCTGCGCCAACGTTTCACCGACGCAGACGATGGGCGTCACGCCACGGGCAAGCGCAGCCTTGGCCTTGTCGGCCACCAGCTGGTCGCTCTCGGCATGGTAGGCGCGGCGCTCGGAGTGGCCGACGATCACGTAGCGGCAGCCGAACTCGTGCAGCATGCCGGCCGACACTTCGCCGGTGTAGGCGCCCTGCTCGTGCATCGAGCAGTCTTGCGCACCCCAGCGGATGTCGCTGCCGGCCAGCGCGACGGCTGTCTCGGACAGGTACGGGAACGGCACGCAGACCGCCACGTCGCAGACAAAAGGCCGGGCCGCCACGACGCCGGCCAACAGCTCGGCATTGGCCGAGTGGTTGCCGTGCATCTTCCAGTTGCCTGCCACCAGTTTGCGTCTCATCTTCTTTGACTCTTTGTTTGTTGATCAGGCGCCGGGCCAGCGCAGCACGATCTTGCCGACATGCTGGCTCGACTCCATCAGCGCATGGGCCGCCGCGGCGTCAGCGGCCTCGAACACCCGCTCGATCACCGGCTTGATGCGACCGGCCTCGATCAACGGCCACACCTTGTCGCGCAGCGACTTCGCGATCGCGGCCTTGAAGGCCACCGGGCGCGGCCGCAGCGTCGAGCCACTGATCGTCAGCCGCCGGCGCAGCACCTCGCCCGCATTGATCTCGCTCTTCACACCACCCTGCACTGCGATGATGACCAGCCGGCCGCCGTCGGCCAGGCAACTCAACTCGCGCGCCACGTAGTCGCCGGCGACCATGTCGAGCACCACGTCGGCGCCGCGGCCGTCGGTCAGCCGCTTCACTTCGGCGGCGAAGTCGACAGCGCGGTAGTTGATCGCATGGTCGGCACCGAGCGCCACGCAGGCGGCGCATTTTTCATCGCTGCCCGCGGTGACGATCACCGTCGCGCCCATGGCCTTGCCGAGCTGAATGGCCGTCACGCCGATGCCGGACGAGCCGCCCTGCACCAGCAGCGTCTCGCCCGCCTTCAGGCCGCCGCGGTCGAACACGTTCGACCAGACGGTGAAGAAGGTCTCGGGCAACGTGGCGGCTTCGATGTCGCTCCAGCCCACCGGCACCGGCAGGCATTGCGTGATCGGCGCCGCGCACAGCGCCGCGTAGCCGCCACCGGCGACCAGCGCGCAGACGCGGTCGCCGAGCTTGAAGCCCGCAGCCGCCAACTCGCCGGCGTCACCGCCGACGATGGCGCCCGCAATCTCCAGACCCGGCAGGTCCGACGCACCGGGCGGCGGTGCATAGGCGCCCTTGCGCTGCAGCACGTCTGGCCGGTTGACGCCGGATGCGGCCACGCGGATCAGCAACTCGCCCGCCACCGGCTGCGGGTCGGGGCGCTCGGCCTCGACCAGCACCTCGGGGGCGCCGAACTCGCGGATCGTGATGGCTCGCATGGGTGTCGCTCAGCCAGGCGTTATTGCTGCTGCTGGTCTTGCTGCTGTTGCGCCTGGCCTTCTTCGGCCGGCGCGTCAGCGGCAGAACCTTCCGGGCGCTGCTCGGCGCGCTCGCGGCGGGGGCGGTCGCCCCGGTCGCCACGCTCGCCACCACGGCCACCGCGGTCGCCACGGTCGTTGCGGTCACCGTACTCACGGCGCGGACGCTCGAAGCGCGGCTCTTCTTCCATGCCTTCAGGGCGCTCCAGCAGGGCCTTCATCGACAGCTTGATGCGGCCCTTCTCGTCGGTCTCGAGCACCTTGACCTTGACCATCTGGCCTTCCTTGAGGAAGTCCTCGACCTTCTCGACGCGCTGGTGCGCGATCTGGCTGATGTGCAGCAGGCCGTCCTTGCCGGGCAGGATGTTGACCAGGGCGCCGAAGTCCAGGATCTTGGTGACCGGGCCTTCGTAGACCTTGCCCACTTCGGCTTCGGCGGTGATCTCTTCGATGCGCTTCTTCGCGAACGCGGCCTTGTCGGCGTCGGTCGAGGCGATCGTGATGGTGCCGTCTTCGCCGATGTCGATCGTCGTGCCGGTCTCTTCGGTCAGCGCACGGATGGTGGCGCCGCCCTTGCCGATCACGTCACGGATCTTCTCCGGGTTGATCTTCATCGTGTACAGGCGCGGGGCGAACTGGCTGACTTCCGTCTTCGCTTCGCCCATGGCCTCGACCATCTTGCCCAGGATGTGCATGCGCGCTTCCTTGGCTTGCGCCAGCGCGACCTGCATGATCTCCTTGGTGATGCCCTGGATCTTGATGTCCATCTGCAGGGCGGTGATGCCGGCGGTGGTGCCGGCCACCTTGAAGTCCATGTCGCCCAGGTGATCTTCGTCACCCAGGATGTCGGTCAGCACCGCGAAGCGGCTGCCTTCCTTGATCAGGCCCATCGCGATGCCGGCCACGTGGGCCTTCATCGGCACGCCGGCGTCCATCAGCGCAAGGCAGCCGCCGCACACCGAGGCCATCGACGACGAGCCGTTCGACTCGGTGATTTCCGAGACGATGCGAATCGTGTACGGGAAGTCTTCCTTGCTCGGCAACGCGGCAACGAGCGCCCGCTTGGCCAGGCGGCCGTGGCCGATTTCGCGGCGCTTCGGGCTGCCCACGCGGCCGGTTTCGCCGGTGGCGAACGGGGGCATGTTGTAGTGCAGCATGAAGCGCTCGTCGTAGGTGCCGGCCAGCGCGTCGATCATCTGCGCGTCGCGCTCGGTGCCCAGGGTGGCGGCGACCAGCGCCTGCGTTTCACCACGGGTGAACAGCGCCGAGCCGTGCACGCGCGGCAGCACGCTGTTGCGGATCTCGATGCCACGCACGGTGCGCGTGTCGCGGCCGTCGATGCGCGGCTCGCCGGCCAGGATCTGGCCACGCACGATGCGGGCTTCGATCTCGAACAGCAGGCCTTCGACAGCCACGCTGTCGAATTCGATGCCTTCGGCCTTCAGCGAGGCCATCACGTTGGCGGTGGCTTCGCGGCAGGCCTGGGTGCGGGCCTGCTTCGAGCGGATCTGGTAGGCGGCACGCAGCGGGCCCTCGGCCAGCGCGGTGACCTTGCCGATGAAGGCTTCGTCCTTGGCGGGGGCCTGCCATTCCCACACCGGCTTGCCGGCGTCGCGCACCAGGTCGTGGATCGCGTTGATCGCGATCTTGCCCTGGTCGTGGCCGAAGACCACGGCGCCCAGCATCACGTCTTCCGGCAGTTGATCGGCTTCGGATTCGACCATCAGCACAGCCGCTTCGGTGCCGGCGACGACCAGGTCCATCTTCGAATCGGCCAGCTGGGTCTTGCCCGGGTTCAGCACGTATTCGCCGTTGATGTAGCCCACGCGGGCGGCACCGATCGGGCCGTTGAACGGGATGCCCGAGATCGCCAGCGCGGCGCTCGAGGCGATCATCGCGGCGATGTCGGCTTGAATCTCGGGGTTCAGGCTCAGCACGTGGATGACGACCTGGACTTCATTGAAGAAGCCATCCGGGAACAGCGGGCGGATCGGACGGTCGATCAGGCGGCTGGTCAGCGTCTCGAGCTCGCTCGGGCGGCCTTCACGCTTGAAGAAGCTGCCGGGGATCTTGCCGGCGGCGTAGGTCTTCTCGATGTAGTCGACCGTCAAGGGGAAGAAATCTTGGCCGGGCTTGGCTTCTTTCTTGGCCACCACGGTGGCGAGCACCACGGTGTCTTCGATATTGACGATGACCGCGCCGCTGGATTGGCGAGCCACTTCGCCCGTTTCCATCACGACCTGATGGGGGCCCCATTGGAAAGTCTTGGTGACCTTGTTGAACATGCTCATGGAGAGTCTCCGGTGATTTTGCGGCGCACTTGCGGTGGCACCTGGAGGAACCGGGAGCGAGACGGCGGCGGGTCGTATGCCATTCCAGCAGGCGGCAAGACAGCCTCCTGGAATGACACAGCAACAACCGTGGCAGCCTGCCCCTTAAGAACCGAAAAACAAAGAGCCTGTGCCGGGGCGGACCCCGGACAGGCTCTTGGGTCGACCGCCGGGCCGCCCCAAGAAACACCCTCCCCCACGGGGGGCGGGCATCGCTTGCGGTGACCTGGAGGCGGTCGGGATCATTCGGCGGCGATTTACTTGCGCAGGCCCAGCTTCTGGATCAGCGCGGTGTAGCGGTCGGCGTCCTTGTCCTTCAGGTAGGACAGCAGGCGCTTGCGCTGGTTGACCATCTTCAGCAGGCCGCGGCGGCCGTGGTGGTCCTTCAGGTGGGCCTTGAAGTGAGGGGTCAGCTCGTTGATGCGGGCGGTCAGCAGAGCGACCTGGACTTCCGGCGAGCCGGTATCGGCAGCAGCGCGGGCATGGGCCTTGACGATGTCGGCCTTGTTGATGTCAGCCACGGACATGGCGATTTCCTTGTGAGGTGTGGAAGCCGCCGACGGCCTGCAGGGCGCAGGCTGGGCCGTACGGTTTCCGGTTCTAACTTGCGATCCCGGGTGAAACCGACCCGAGTCGTGCCTGCTTCGGCATCAAGCGCCAAGGCGCCCGAATGCAAAACCTGCAGAGTATAGCCGATCGGCGCTTTGCGCCCTGAAATCGGTTACCGGGCGACACACCCGGCCGGGGAAGATCATGAAGCTTCATCGAAGGGTCGCAAAACACGCGAACCGAGGGCTAAACGCCTTGATCGGCTCGACATCGGCCCAGATACTGCGCCGCTCAAGCAGGCCCATCACAACGAGGAGCGGGCGCCTGGATCCCAACAGTCCAGGCCTCCGAAGGGCTTGCCCAACCCCTTTGATATCGAACGAAGGACTCTCATGCGATTCAAGACCACCGCTCTGCTGACCGCCATCGCGGCCCTGGCGACCGCCAACCTGGCTTTCGCCGCCAAGGACGACCACCTGAGCCACCGCTGCTACACCGTGGCCCCCGAAGCCAGCGAGCGCGCCCGCATCGACGACAACCTGACCGCCTTCCTGCGCATGCAGAACGCCCGCGGTGTCGACACCAACCGCGCTGCCGCCAGCGTGACGATCCCGGTCTGGTTCCACGTCATCAACAAGGGCACCGGCCTGTCGAACGGCGACATCCCGCAATCGCAGATCGACGACCAGATCGCCGTGCTGAACGCTGCCTACGCCAGCACCCCGTTCAAGTTCTCGCTGGCCGGCGTTGACCGCACCACCAACGCCACCTGGTACACGATGGCCCCGGGCTCTTCTGCCGAGAAGAACGCCAAGACGGCCTTGCGCAAGGGCGGCGCCGACGCGCTGAACCTGTACACCGCCAACCCGGGCGGCGGCCTGCTGGGCTGGGCAACCTTCCCGAGCGACTACGCCGCGAAGCCGAAGAACGACGGCGTCGTCGTGCTGTTCTCCAGCGTCCCGGGCGGCACCGCTGCACCTTACAACGAAGGCGACACGGGCACCCACGAAATCGGCCACTGGCTGGGCCTGTACCACACCTTCCAAGGTGGCTGCGCCAAGCCGGGCGACTCGGTGAAGGACACGCCTGCTGAGAAGTCGGCTGCCTTCGGCTGCCCGACCGGCCGCGACAGCTGCAGCACGAAGGCGGGTCTGGACCCGATCACCAACTTCATGGACTACACCGACGACAGCTGCATGAACCAGTTCACCGCGGGCCAGACCACCCGCATGAACCAGCTGTACCAGCAATACCGTCAGCCCTGATCCGGGCCGATCCGGCTTGTGCCGGATGAGCGAAAGCCGGCCCTTCGTGGCCGGCTTTTTTCCTTGACGTTCAGCTCTACCCTGCCTCGGCCAGGTCCCAACGCGGCCGAACCGAAAAACGATGCTCATCGCTCAGGACCGCCAACCCCGCCTGACAGCGCATGGCCGCCGCCAGCGCGATCATCGCGCCGTTGTCGGTGCACAGATGAAGCTCGGGGTAGTGCACCTTGGCGCCCAGCCTGGCGCAGGCCGCACCAAGCTCGCCCCGCAGCATCGCGTTCGCCCCTACGCCCCCTGCCACGACCAGGCGCCGCAACCCTGTCTCGCGCAGCGCTCGCATCGACTTGCGCACCAGCACCTCGACGATCGCAGCCTGCGTGCTGGCCGCCAGATCGGCCCGCTGCTCGGGCGACACCTCTGTGCCCAGCCGCTTGAGCGTCGTCATCACCGCGGTCTTCAAGCCGGCGAACGAAAAATCGAGGTTCGGCTGGTGCAGCAATGGGCGCGGCAACTCGAACGCATGTCCGTTGCCGCTTTCGGCCAACCGAGCCAGCGCCGGCCCGCCGGGGTAACCCAGGCCCAGCAACTTGGCAGACTTGTCGAACGCCTCGCCAGCCGCATCGTCGATGGTCTCGCCCAGCAACTCGTAGCGCCCCACCCCGTCGACCCGCATCAGCTGGGTGTGGCCACCGGACACGAGCAGCGCCGCAAACGGAAACTGCGGCGGGTCGGCCGACAGGAACGGCGACAGCAGGTGGCCTTCGAGGTGATGAATGCCCAGCGTGGGCCGGCACAGCGCCGCAGCCAGGCCGCAGGCAACGCCGGCACCGACCAGCAACGCCCCCGCCAAGCCGGGGCCGCGGGTGAAGGCGACCAGGTCGATGTCGCGCAGCGCCACGCCCGCCTCGGCCAACGCCGCCTCAGCCAGCGGCAGCGCCCGGCGCACGTGGTCACGCGAAGCCAACTCGGGCACCACACCGCCATAGGCCTCGTGCATCTGCACCTGACTATGCAAGGCCTGGCCGCGCAGCCGCGGCGGCTCGGCGCCTTCGAAGGAGACAACCGCCACGCCGGTTTCGTCGCAGGACGATTCGAAACCCAAAATGTTCATGAATGTGTCAATCTGGAACGTGGCTTGCTACACGACTTCCTGTGCTTTGCCAACCCGGATTTGAATCGGAGCCAGGACAATGCCATTCACGGAGAATAGCGTGCTAACGTGGCCAAAAGCCTCGCGATGCTGGGCAAAAAATTTGAGCGAACGTTGGGTATGAAAGAATACAAACTGCTTTCCTGGCCGGACCTTCCGACTGAGTTTCGCCGCACCGGTTTTCGCCGGCTGCTGAGCGATCTGTCTCAGCGCCACATCAGCGAAGCGTCGCTGCTCAAGCGCGACGGCATCAAGCCCGCCGAGGTGCGCGCGCTGCTGCAGTTCCTGGCCTCTCGCAATGTGCTCGAAGTGCGCACCGCCGCCCCGGGCGCCGGCCGCTGGCGGCCCAATCTCGTCGGCTGGTTCCGCCGTTTGACGGCCTGACTCAGTCGCCGCTGATCACCTCCCCCCACTGAGCCAGGCAATGCCTGGCTCAGCTGCTTGTGGGGGCCCGGCTCAGTGGTTTTCGCGAGCGTGGTTGATCGTGTACTTCGGCAGCTCGATCGTCACGTCTTCGTCGCTGACGATGGCCTGGCAGGACAAGCGCGAGGTCGGCGTCAGCCCCCAGGCCTTGTCGAGCAGGTCTTCCTCGATCTCGTCGAGCTCGCCCAGCGAATCGAAGCCTTTCTTGATGATCACGTGGCAGGTCGTGCAGGCACAGCTCATCTCGCACGCGTGCTCGATCGCGATACCGTTTTCAAGCAAGGCCTCGCAGATCGACACGCCGGGCTCGGCCTGGATCTCGTCGCCCTGCGGGCACAGCTGGGCGTGGGGAAGAATCTTGATGACAGGCATGGGGTCGTGAAGGCTCAGATCTCGTCCAGCCCGCGCCCGGTGAGCGCGGTGCGAATGCCGCGGTTCATGCGCGCCGCGGCAAAGTTTTCGGTGCCGCCGGCCAGGGCCTCCACGGCTTGATTGATGGCGTCGGGCTGGTCGCCCTTGGCGGCCTCGCGCACCCGCTCTAGCAGCTGGGCGATCGACAGGCGCTCGGCCTCGTCGAGCAAGTCACCATCGGCCGCCAGCGCCGCCTGGGTGGCCAGGTCCATGCGCTCGGCCTCGACACGGGCTTCGCGCAGCGCGCGGGCCTGCATGTCGGCCTCGGCGCTCGAAAAGCTCTCTTTCAGCATCCGGGCGATGTCGTCGTCGGCCAGCCCGTAGCTGGGCTTGACCTGCACGGCCGCCTCGACGCCCGACGTGAGCTCGCGGGCGCTGACGCTCAGCAGGCCGTCGGCATCGACCTGGAAGCTGACGCGGATACGCGCCGCGCCGGCGACCATTGGCGGGATCCCGCGCAGCTCGAAGCGCGCCAGCGAGCGGCAGTCGCTGACCAGCTCGCGTTCGCCCTGCAGCACATGGATGACCATCGCGGTCTGGCCGTCCTTGAAGGTGGTGAAGTCTTGCGCCTTGGCCACGGGGATGGTCGTGTTGCGCTCGATCACCCGCTCGACCAGGCCCCCCATCGTTTCCAGGCCCAGCGACAGCGGGATCACGTCCAGCAGCAGCAGCTCGCCGTCCTTGGCATTGCCGGCCAGCGCGTTGGCTTGCACGGCAGCGCCGATCGCCACCACCTCGTCCGGGTTCAGGTTGGTCAGCGGCTCGTGGCCGAACAATTCGCCGACCGCGCGGCGCACCGACGGCATGCGGGTCGACCCACCGACCAGCACCACGCCCTTCACCTCGTCTTTCTTGACCTTGGCATCGCGCAAGACCTTGCGCACCGCAGCCAGCGTGCGCTGCAGCAGCGCTTGCGTCACCGTGTCGAACTGCTCGCGCGTCACCGCCTGGGCCAGATCGCGCCCGGCCACCTGGCAGCGCAGCGTGGCTTGCGGTGCGTCGGTCAATGCCTCTTTGGTTGCCCGCGCGGCCACCAGCAGCGCGCGGCGCTCGTGCGGCGACTGCGGCTCGACGCCGGCTTGCGCCGCCACCCAATCGGCCAGCGCGTGGTCGAAGTCGTCGCCGCCCAGCGCCGCGTCGCCACCGGTGGCCACCACCTCGAACACGCCGCGCTGCAAGCGCAGCAGCGAGATGTCGAAGGTGCCGCCCCCCAGGTCATAGACGGCGTACAGCCCTTCGCTGCCGTTCTCCAGCCCATAGGCCACGGCAGCCGCGGTGGGTTCGTTGATCAGCCGCAGCACGTTGATGCCGGCCAGCTGCGCCGCGTCCTTGGTGGCCTGGCGCTGCGCGTCGTCGAAATAGGCCGGCACGGTGATCACTGCACCGAACAGGTCGTCGTCGAAACTGTCTTCGGCGCGCTGGCGCAGCGTGGCCAGGATCTCGGCCGACACCTCGACCGGCGTCTTCACACCCTGGCGCGTCTCGATCGCCACCATGCCCGGGTGGTCGACAAAGCGGTACGGCAGCTTGGCGCGGCCGGTCACGTCGGCCAGGCCCCGGCCCATCAGGCGCTTGACCGAAACGATCGTGTGCTCGGGGTCGTCGGCCTGGGTGGCCGCGGCGTCGTAGCCGATCTGGCGCTTGCCGCTTTCGAGGTAGCGAACGATCGACGGCAGCATCGTGCGGCCCTGCGCGTCGGGCAGGCACTCGACCACGCCGTGGCGCACGGCCGCGACGAGCGAATTGGTGGTGCCCAGGTCGATGCCCACCGCGATGCGCCGCTGGTGCGGATCGGGCGACTGGCCGGGTTCTGAAATCTGCAGCAATGCCATGGGTTCAAGAATCGAATTGTTCGAGCCGGCGGTTCACGTCGGCGCGAAAGCGGTGCACGAACATCAGCGCGCGCACCTTGTCGGCGGCCGCTGCCGCATCGTGGCGCTCGTCCAGCGCGCGGGCCACGTCGTCGAGCAGCTCGGCCTCACGCGCCGCCACGGAATCGTCCAGCGCCTGCACGGCCGACTCGTCCTCGGCTTCGTCCAACGCTTCACGCCAGTGCATCTGCTGGGCCAGGAAGCTGACCGGCATCGCCGTGTTGCGCTCGGCGTTGATCGGCGCGCCACGCAGCTCGCACAGGTAGGCGGCGCGGGCCAGCGGGTCTTTCAGGCGCTGGTGGGCCTGGTTCACCCGCACCGCCCACTGCATCGCCAGGCGCTGGGACGCGGCCCCCTCGGCACTGAAGCGGTCGGGATGCACCCGGGCCTGCAACGAGCGCCAGCGCTGGTCGATCTCGGCACGGTCGAGCGTGAACCGCTGCGGCAGGCCGAACAGCGTGAAGTCGTCATCGTCGAGCTTCATGGCCGTCTGCATGGGCTCGCTGGCGTTCACAGGCGCTTTTCGTAGAAGAGCGACAGGCCGTTGTCGGGGTAGCCGCCGAAGGCGCCCCGCAACACGTAGCCGCTGCGCTCGTACAGGCGCACCGCTTCGAGCTGATCGCGCCCGGTTTCGAGCAGTGCCAGCGAAACGCCGCCCGCCTTCAACCGCTCTTCCAGCTGCGCCAGCAGGCGCTGCGCGACCCGCTGGCCGCGCGCGGCCGGGTGCACGAACATGCGCTTGATCTCGCCGTAGGGCTGGTCGGCCGTGTCGGGCTCGCCGGGCATGCGGCGGGTGGCGCCGCAACCGATCAACCCACCCTGCTCCTGGGCCACCAGAAAGTCGATCTCGGGCGCGAGCAACGCCTGCACGTCGAGGATGTGGTTGTCCTCGGGCTCATAGAGCGACGCCAGGTAGGCGTCCAGCTCAGCCAGCATCGCCACCACCTGCGGGTGGTCGGGGCGCTCGGGGCGAATCAGGATCTCGCGAGAAGACATGGGGGCAGGCAGAACATGAAAAAGGCGCGGCCTGTTCAGCGCCGCGCCCGGTCAGAGAGAGCCATTGTCGACGAAGCGTTTCGACCCTCGTCAGACGCGGAACGACTCACCACACCCGCAACGGTCTTTCTCGCGCGGGTTGTGGAACTTGAAGCCCTCGTTCAGGCCTTCGCGAACGAAGTCGAGCTCGGTGCCATCGAGGTAGGGCAGGCTCTTCGGATCGACCAGCACCTTCACGCCGTGGCCTTCGAAGACCACGTCTTCGGGCGCCACGTCGTCGGCGTATTCCAGCTTGTAGGCCAGGCCGGAACAGCCGGTGGTCTTCACGCCCAGGCGCACGCCCACGCCCTTGCCGCGGCGGCTCAGGTAACGCGTGACGTGGCGGGCCGCCGCCTCAGTCAGGGTGACCGCCATCGGCTCAGCTCGCCTGTTCGCTGGTGGCTTCGGCGGCTTGCGTGGCGTCGTGGCGCGAGCGGTAGTCGTCCACCGCCGCCTTGATCGCATCTTCGGCCAGGATCGAGCAATGGATCTTCACCGGCGGCAGCGCCAGCTCTTCGGCGATGTGGGTGTTCTTGATCGTCAGCGCCTGGTCCAGCGTCTTGCCCTTGACCCACTCGGTGACCAGCGAGCTCGACGCGATCGCAGAGCCGCAGCCGTAGGTCTTGAAGCGCGCGTCCTCGATCAAGCCGGTGGCCGGGTTGACCTTGATCTGCAGCTTCATCACATCGCCGCAGGCCGGCGCACCGACCATGCCGGTGCCGACGGAGTCGTCACCCTTGTCGAAGTTGCCGACGTTGCGCGGGTTCTCGTAATGGTCGATGACCTTCTGGCTGTAAGACATCGTGGTACTCCTGAATCAGTAGTCGCGGGGCGCGCTTTCCCTCAATGCGCGGCCCATTGAATGGCAGAGATGTCGACGCCGTCGCGGTACATGTCCCACAGCGGAGACAGCTCACGCAGCTTGGCAACGCGGTCTTTCAGCGTCGCTACGGCGTAGTCGATCTCGTCTTCGGTCGTGAACCGGCCGATCGTGATGCGCAGGCTCGAATGCGCCAGCTCGTCGCTGCGGCCCAGGGCGCGCAGCACATAGCTGGGCTCCAGGCTGGCCGAGGTGCAGGCCGAGCCCGACGACACCGCCAGGCCCTTGACACCCATGATCAACGACTCGCCTTCGACGTAGTTGAACGAGATGTTCAGGTTGTGCGGCACCCGCTTTTCGAGGTGGCCGTTGATGAAGGTCTGCTCGATGCCCGACAGGCCATCGATCAGGCGCTGGTGCAACGCACGGATGCGTGGCAACTCGGCCGCCATCTCCTCGCGGGCAATGCGAAAAGCCTCGCCCATGCCGACGATCTGGTGCGTGGGCAGCGTGCCCGAGCGCAGGCCACGCTCATGGCCGCCGCCGTGCATCTGCGCTTCGAGGCGCACGCGCGGCTTGCGGCGCACGTAAAGCGCACCGATGCCCTTCGGGCCGTAGGTCTTGTGCGAGGCCAGGCTCATCAGGTCGATCGGCAGCTTGGTCATGTCGATCTCGACCTTGCCGGTGGCCTGTGCCGCATCGACGTGGAAGATCACGCCGTTCTCGCGGCACAGTTTGCCCAACGCGACCACGTCCTGGATGACGCCGATCTCGTTGTTGACGAACATCACCGAGGCCAGCACCGTGTCGGGCCGGATCGCGGCCTTGAAGGCCTCGAAATCGACCAGCCCGTCGGGTTGCACATCGAGGTAGGTCGCCTCGAAGCCCTGGCGCTCGAGCTCACGCACCGTGTCGAGCACGGCCTTGTGCTCGGTCTTCACGGTGATGATGTGCTTGCCCTTGGTCTGCGCGTAGAAGTGCGCCGCGCCCTTGATCGCCAGGTTGTTGGACTCGGTGGCACCCGAGGTCCAGACGATCTCGCGCGGGTCGGCGTTGATCAGGGCCGCCACCTCGCCACGGGCCTTCTCCACGGCCTCTTCCGCCTCCCAACCCCAGGCGTGGCTGCGGGATGCCGGGTTGCCGAAGTGCTCGCGCAACCAGGGCACCATCGCGTCCACCACGCGGTTGTCGACCGGCGTGGTGGCGCCGTAGTCCATGTAGATCGGGAAATGCGGGGTCATGTCCATGGCGAAAGGCTTCTGGCTTCCTTACTTCGAGAACGCGTTGCCGAGCGCAAACACCGAGTTCGGTGCGGTGATCTTGATCGGCTTGACGACAGGCTGGCTGGAAATCGCGCGCTTGATCGGCGCTTCTTCGATCGACACGCCCTTGGCGAGTTGATCGTCGACCAGCTTGCGCAAGGTGATCGAGTCGAGGAATTCGATCATCTTGGTGTTCAGGCTGGCCCACAGCTCGTGGGTCATGCAACGGCCGGCGTCATCGCCCATGCAGTTTTCTTTGCCGGCGCAGCCGGTGGCATCGATCGGTTCATCGACCGCGACGATGATGTCGGCCACGCTGATCTCCTCGGCCTTGCGGCCGAGCGAGTAGCCGCCGCCCGGGCCACGGGTGCTTTCGACCAGCTCGTGCCGGCGCAGCTTGCCGAACAGCTGCTCAAGGTACGACAGGGAAATCTGTTGACGCTGGCTGATCGCCGCCAGCGCCACGGGCCCGTTGTTCGAGCGCAGCGCCAGATCAATCATGGCGGTGACCGCAAAGCGGCCCTTGGTGGTCAATCGCATAGGGTTCTCCTGCTGAGAGATCTCCATCGCCACCCTCGCGCGACGACTTCGAAACTCTTTGCGGCCAAATGGCCAAATGGGTTGGAACCGTACCGGACGGCCCGGGTTTACCCGCGGCAGAGTCCGACTGTTTTGCTCAATTATAGCCGAGGCCGAGCGTTTTTGTCGAGTATCAGTTTGCCAACGCCGCGTGAACGCCGAGTTGACGGCGTTGGCAGCACGAAGCTGCCGGAAACGGTCAGATGAGGCCGGCTTACCGCCCGAACAAGTGCTCGAGCAAACCTTTACAGCCGGCCTCGACGAGATCGAGCACCCGCTCGAAGTCGGCCGGGCCGCCATAGTAAGGGTCAGGCACCTCGGTGCCGGGTTGAGGGGAAAAGTCCATCAGCAAACGCAGCGCCCCCTGCCGGCTCGGCGCGACACGGCGCTTCAAGGCGGCCAGGTGCCAGCGGTCCATCGCCAGCAACCAGTCGACTCGTTCGAAATCGGCGGCACCCACCTGGCGCGCCCGCAAGGCGCCCAGCTCATAACCTCGGCGGCGGGCATGGTCTTGCGAGCGCACATCGGGTGGTGCGCCGACATGGTAAGCCTCGATGCCGGCCGAATCGATCAGCAGGCGGTCGGCCACGCCCTGCTTCTCGGCCAAGGCGCGCAGCACCGCCTCGGCCGTGGGCGAGCGACAGATGTTGCCGGTGCAGACCATCACCACGTGGATCGGCGGGTCGGCCGTCATGCGCTGTGCTCCTCATTCATGATCGTTCGCGGTGTCGCCGGTATTCATTCAAGGGGTACGTTGCTGCGCTGTCATTGTCGGCGCCCACGGCCGCCCTAAACTGGCACTGTCCAGTGTCGAGTCTGGGCGCCCTGCAGTCCACGATGATTCGCCGCCTCACCTGCCTGCTGTTGGTGTTGTTGTACGGCTTCGTGCAGGCGGCGCCCGTCGAGGTCGTCACCACCGACGCCCCACCCTTCAACATGCTCGACGGCCAGTACCCGTCCGGCTTCGCGACCGACATCTTGCGCGAGTCGATGCAGCATGCCGGCCTGGAGCCCCACATCGAGTTCCTGCCCTGGCCGCGCGCCTTGCTGCGCGTCAAGGAAGACCCGAACACGCTGATCTACACGATCTCGCGCACCCCCGAGAGAGAAGACCAGTTCGAATGGATCGGCCCGTTCGCGCGGCACCAGGGCTTCTTCTACAAGCTCAGCAACCGCAGCGACATGCGGCTCGACAGCCTGCAAGACGTGCGCAAGTACCGCGTCGCCACCGTGCGCGGCGACGCGCAGACCGACCTGATGCTCAAGCTCGACATCGTCGACCAGAACCTGCTGCAGCTGGTCAGCGATGGTGACACCACGATCCGCCTGCTGCTGGCCGGGCGGGTCGACCTGGTGATCGCCAACGAGATCGGCATGGCCTGGCGCATGAAGCTGCACGGCCTGTCGGGCACCGAGGTCGAACGCACGGTGATGCTGGTCGACAACGGCGGCTACTACTTCGCCTTCGGCAAGGGGGCCGACCCCACGCTGGTGGCCCGGCTGCGCCGCGGCTTTGCCGAGGTCAAGGACAAAGGCTTGCCGCAGCGCCTGCTCGAGCGCTACCTGCCCGGCTGCAAGGGCTGGCCCAACGGCTGCCCGCAACTGGCGCGTTAGTTGGCCCGCGCAACCGCTCAGCGCCCGCTGACCACCGGCACGACGTTCGAATCGTGCGCCGCGCCGGCACCGAAGGCCTGCTCGCGCAGCAGCGCCAACTGGTCGCGCACGCGGGCCGCCTTCTCGAACTCGAGGCTCTTGGCGAATTCGAGCATCTGCTTTTCCAGCGCCTTGATGCGCTTGCCCAGGTCTTTCTCGCTCAGCGCCTCGACCTCGGCCGCCTGCTGCGCCAGGCGCAGATCGTCCTTGCCCGACTTCTCGGCCACCACGCCGTCGATCAGCTCCTTGACCTGCTTGCGGATGCCTCGCGGCACGATGCCCATCTCGGCGTTGAAGGCGATCTGCTTGTTGCGCCGGCGCTCGGTCTCGTCCATGGCCTTGCGCATCGAGTCGGTGATCTTGTCGGCGTAGAGGATCGCGCGGCCATTCACGTTGCGCGCGGCGCGGCCGATCGTCTGCACCAGGCTGCGCTCGGCGCGCAGGAAGCCCTCTTTGTCGGCATCGAGGATCGCCACCAGCGACACCTCGGGGATGTCGAGCCCCTCGCGCAGCAGGTTGATGCCGACCAGCACGTCGAAGGTGCCCAGCCGCAGGTCGCGCAGGATCTCGACGCGCTCGACCGTGTCGATGTCCGAGTGCAGGTAGCGCACCTTCACGCCGTTGTCGCTCAGGTAGTCGGTCAGCTGCTCGGCCATGCGCTTGGTCAGCGTGGTGATCAGCACGCGCTCGCCAGCCTCGACCGTGTGACGGATCTCCTGCAGCACGTCGTCGACCTGGTGCGTGGCCGGCCGCACCTCGACGATCGGGTCGACCAGGCCGGTCGGCCGCACCAGCTGTTCGACCACCTGGCCGGCATGCTGCTGCTCATAGGCCGCTGGCGTCGCCGAGACGAAGATCGCCTGGCGCATCTTGGTCTCGAATTCCTCGAACTTCAGCGGCCGGTTGTCCAGCGCGCTGGGCAGGCGGAAGCCGTAGTCGACCAGCACACTCTTGCGCGCCCGGTCGCCGTTGTACATGCCGCCGAACTGGCCGATCAGCACATGGCTTTCGTCCAGGAACATCAACGCGTCCTTGGGCATGTAGTCGACCATCGTCGGCGGCGGGTCACCCGGCGCGGCACCGGACAAGTGCCGCGTGTAGTTCTCGATGCCCTTGCAGTGGCCCACCTCCTGCAGCATCTCGAGGTCGAAGCGCGTGCGCTGCTCCAGCCGCTGCGCCTCGACCAGCTTGCCCTCCTTGATGAAGAAGTCGAGCCGCTCGCGCAACTCGGCCTTGATCGTTTCGATCGCCGCCACCACACGGTCGCGCGGCGTCACGTAGTGGCTGGATGGGTAGATCGTGAAGCGCGGCACCTTCTGCCGGATGCGCCCGGTCAGCGGGTCCAGCAGGCTCAGGCTCTCGACCTCGTCGTCGAACAGTTCCAGGCGCACGGCAAGCTCGGAGTGCTCGGCGGGGAACACGTCGATCGTGTCGCCGCGCACGCGAAAGGTGCCGCGCGAGAAGTCGGTCTCGTTGCGGGTGTACTGCATGCGGATCAGTTGGGCGATCACGTCACGCTGGCCGATCTTGTCGCCCACCCGCACGATGAAGCGCATCTGCGTGTAGTCCTCGGGCTTGCCGATGCCGTAGATCGCGCTGACCGAGGCCACGATCACCGTGTCACGCCGCTCCAGCACGCTCTTGGTGGCGGACAGCCGCATCTGCTCGATGTGCTCGTTGATCGACGAGTCCTTCTCGATGAACAG
>NZ_JAYSDQ010000032.1:0-35807 GCF_041914305.1 Ideonella sp. | reverse complement strand
AGAACCCCAAGAGCCTGATGCTGCGCACGCACTGCCAGACCTCGGGCTGGAGCCTGACCGAGCAAGACCCCTACAACAACGTGGTGCGCACGACGATCGAGGCGATGGCCGCGGTGTTCGGCGGCACCCAGTCGCTGCACACCAACTCGTTCGACGAGGCGATCGCGCTGCCGACCGAGTTCAGCGCCCGCATCGCGCGCAACACGCAGCTGATCATCCAGGAAGAGACCCACATCACCAACGTGGTCGACCCGTGGGCCGGCAGCTACCTGATGGAAAGCCTGACCCAGGAGATGGCCGACAAGGCGTGGTCGATCATCGAAGAGGTCGAGGCGATGGGCGGCATGACCAAGGCGGTCGACTCCGGCTGGGCCAAGCTGAAGATCGAGGCCAGCGCAGCCGAGAAGCAGGCCCGCATCGACTCGGGCAAAGACGTGATCGTCGGCGTCAACAAGTACCGATTGGCCAAGGAAGACCCGGTCGACATCCTCGAAGTCGACAACGTGATGGTGCGCGAGCAGCAGGTGGCGCGCTTGCAGCAGATCAAGTCGTCGCGTGACACCGCCAAGGTCCAGTGCGCGCTGGCGGCGTTGACCAAGGCGGCACAGTCCGGCCAAGGTAACCTGCTGGACCTGAGCATCCAGGCCATCCGCCTGCGGGCGACCGTGGGCGAGGTGAGCGACGCGCTGGAGGTGGTCTATGGCCGCCACCGCGCCGACATTCAAAAGGTGACCGGTGTGTACGCTGCTGCCTACGACTCTGCCGAAGGTTGGGAAAAGCTTCAGGGCGAGATCGCGGCCTTTGCCGACGCCGCCGGCCGCCGCCCGCGCGTGATGATCGCCAAGCTGGGCCAGGACGGCCACGACCGCGGCGCCAAGGTGGTGGCCACGGCGTTTGCCGATCTCGGCTTCGACGTCGACATGGGCCCGCTGTTCCAGACGCCCGAAGAGTGCGCGCGCCAGGCGATCGAGAACGACGTGCACGCGGTCGGCATCAGCACGCTGGCCGCGGGCCACAAGACGCTGGTGCCGGCGATAATCGAGGCGCTGAAGAAGCAGGGCGCCGACGACATCATCGTCTTCGTCGGCGGCGTGATCCCGCAGCAGGACTACCGCTTCCTCTACGAAGCCGGCGTGAAGGGCATCTACGGCCCGGGCACGCCGATACCGGCCAGCGCGAAAGACGTGCTGGAGCAGATCCGCCAGGCACAGGGCGTGGCCTGAGCACGCCGATGTCCGCATCCCCTGACCGGCCCGAACTCGCCCTGTCGCCCGCGGGCGATGGCGACTTCGAAGCGCTGATGTCGCTGCGCTTGGCCGCGATGCGCGAAAGCCTCGAGCGGCTGGGCCGCTTCGACCCGCAGCGGGCCCGCGAGCGCCTGTCGCGTGGCTACCAGCCGGCGCACACGCGCCACATCCTGCGCGGGGGCGAGCTGGTGGGCTTCGTCGTGGTCGTGCCGCGCGAAGATGGCTGGCAACTCGACCACCTCTACGTGCACCCCAGTGCGCAGCGCGAAGGCGTGGGCTCGTGGGTGCTGGAGCAGGTGCTGGCCGAGGCCGACGCCGTGCACATGCCGGTGTCGGTGACGGCACTGAAGTACAGCGACGCCAACCGTTTCTACCAGCGCCATGGCTTCGAGCTGCAGGCCGAAGGCGAGTGGGACTGGTTCTACCTGCGGGCGGCGAGATGAGCGTTGCACGGCCGCTCCGAAAACGATCGCTCCCCCTTTCGGGAATGGCCCGCAGGGCCAAGGGGGCGCGATGAGCCTGGCCGACGCGGACCAGGCGTTGCTCGAACAGCTGCTGCACGGCGAGGCCGCGCCGCGCCGGCGCGCGATCGCCAAGACCATCACGCTGCTCGAATCGACGCGCGCGGACCACCGGCTGCGCGCCGACGAGCTGTTGAACGCGCTGCTGCCGTCGACCGGTCGATCGTTCCGCCTGGGCATCTCGGGCGTGCCCGGGGTCGGCAAGAGCACCTTCATCGAGGCGTTGGGCCTGTACCTGATCGGCCAAGGCCACCGCGTGGCGGTGCTGGCGGTCGACCCGTCGTCCAGCGTGTCGGGCGGCTCGATCCTCGGCGACAAGACGCGCATGGAGCGCCTGTCGGTGCACGAGTCGGCCTACATCCGGCCCAGCCCATCGAGCGGCACGCTGGGCGGCGTGGCCGAACGCACGCGCGAGAGCCTGCTGGTCTGCGAAGCGGCGGGCTACGACATCGTGATCGTCGAGACGGTGGGCGTTGGCCAGAGCGAAACCGCGGTGGCCGGCATGACCGACATGTTCGTGCTGATGCAGCTGCCCAATGCCGGCGACGACCTGCAGGCGATCAAGAAGGGCGTGATGGAGCTGGCCGACCTGGTGGTGATCAACAAGGCCGACATCGACGAAGCCGCGGCGACGCGCGCACGGGCGCAGATCACCTCGGCGCTGCGGCTGTTCGGGCTGCATGGCCACCCCGATCATGCCCACCACGATGCCAACGTCTGGCACCCCAAGGTCATTCAACTGAGCGCGCTGAAGTCCACCGGGCTGGCCGAGTTCTGGCAGACCGTCAGCGGCTACCGGCAGGTGCAAACCAGCAGCGGGCGCCTGGCCAGGCGCCGCCACGCGCAAGACGAAGCGTGGATGTGGGAGCGCATCGACGCCGGCCTGAAAAGCCGCTTTCGCGCCCACCCGGCCGTGCGCGAGCAACTGGCCGGCCTGCGCACCGAGGTGCGCGAGGGCACCTTGGCCGCATCGGTGGCGGCACGCCGCCTGCTCGACCTCTTTCAATAGTTTCCGAGGAGAACTTTCGACATGCACGACATCCAGCAGATGCTCGAACAGATGCGCGCCAAGGCACGCCTGGGCGGCGGCGAGAAACGCATTGCCGCCCAGCATGCCAAGGGCAAGCTGACGGCACGTGAGCGGCTCGAGCTGCTGCTCGACGAAGGCAGCTTCGAAGAGTGGGACATGTTCGTCGAACACCGCTGCGCCGACTTCGGCATGGCCGACAACAAGATCCCGGGCGACGGCGTGGTCACCGGCTACGGCATGATCAACGGCCGCCTGGTCTTCGTCTTCAGCCAGGACTTCACCGTGTTCGGCGGCGCCTTGAGCGAGGCCCACGCCGAGAAGATCTGCAAGGTGATGGACCAGGCGATGAAGGTCGGCGCGCCGGTGATCGGCCTGAACGATTCGGGCGGTGCGCGCATCCAGGAAGGTGTCGCGTCACTCGGTGGTTATGCCGACGTGTTCCAGAAGAACGTGCTGGCCTCGGGCGTGATCCCACAGATCAGCATGATCATGGGCCCGTGTGCCGGCGGCGCCGTGTATTCGCCGGCGATGACCGACTTCATCTTCATGGTGAAAGACTCGTCGTACATGTTCGTCACCGGCCCCGAGGTGGTGAAGACCGTGACGCACGAGGAGGTGACGGCCGAGGAACTGGGCGGCGCCGTCACCCACACCGGCCGCAGCGGCGTGGCCGACCTGGCATTCGAGAACGACGTCGAGGCGCTGCTGATGCTGCGCCGCTTCTTCAACTACCTGCCGCTGAACAACAAGGACAAGCCGCCGGTGCGCCCGAGCGGCGACCCCGCCAGCCGCGTGGACGAATCGCTCGACACGCTGGTGCCCGACAACGCCAACAAGCCCTACGACATGAAGGAGCTGATCCTGAAGGTGGTCGACGACGGCGACTTCTTCGAGATCCAGCCCGACTACGCGCAGAACATCGTCATCGGCTTCGCCCGCATGGAAGGCGCCACGGTGGGCGTGGTGGCCAACAACCCGATGGTGCTGGCCGGCTGCCTGGACATCAAGAGCTCGATCAAGGCGGCGCGCTTCGTGCGCTTCTGCGATGCCTTCAACATCCCGGTGATCACCTTCGTCGACGTGCCCGGCTTCATGCCCGGCACGGCGCAGGAATACGGCGGCATCATCAAGCACGGCGCCAAGCTGCTCTACGCCTATGCCGAGTGCACGGTGCCCAAGGTCACCGTCATCACCCGCAAGGCCTATGGCGGCGCCTACGACGTGATGGCCTCCAAGCACCTGCGCGGCGACGTCAACTTCGCCTGGCCCAACGCCGAAATCGCGGTGATGGGCGCCAAGGGCGCCGTGGAAATCATCTTCCGCGAAGACAAGGGCGACCCGGCCAAGCTGGCCGCGAAGGAGGCCGAATACAAGGCCCGCTTCGCCAACCCGTTCGTGGCCGGCAGCCGCGGCTACATCGACGACGTGATCCAGCCGCACGAGACCCGCAAGCGCATCTGCCGCTCGCTGATGATGCTCAAGGACAAGAAGCTCGAGAACCCGTGGCGCAAGCACGGCAACATCCCTCTGTGATCTGTTGATGGACCGGCGAGCGAACAACTGGCGGTGGATCGGCGGTGCGTTGGGTGCGCTGCTGGTGGCCGACGCGCTGCTGCTGATGGCCGACGGGCTTTTCAGCCTGGGCGTGACCTTGCCGTTGATGTTCGGCGTGGTGCTGGTGGCGCTGGCTTGGCGCTGGCCGCGCGTGCAGCCGTGGTTGTCCAGGCAACCCGGCCGGCGCCGCGCATGGCGCTGGGGCTGGGCGGTGATTGGTGCGTGGGCGGCGAGCGTTGCCGTCTTCTGGGTGGTGCTGGCGCGTTCGGCGACCGATGTAGTGACGGCCGACGCACCGGCGGCGATCGTCGTGCTGGGTGCCGGCGCGCCGAACGGGCGGCCATCGCCGACCCTGCTGGCACGGCTGGACGTGGCGCTGGCCCAGGCTGCGCGCTTTCCCGAGGCGCCGGTGGTCGTCAGTGGCGGGCTCGATTTCAGCGGGCGCATCAGCGAGGCCAAGGTGATGGGCGACTACCTGCGGGCCAAGGGCCTAGCGCCTGATCGCATCGTGCAAGAAGAACGCAGCACCAGCACCGAAGAGAACCTGCGGTTCACCCAGCCCTTGCTGGCCGCCCGCGGCATCGACGCCGATGCGCCGGTGCGGCTGGTGACCAGCGACTTTCACACCATTCGGGCACGCTGGATCGCCCGCCGCGCCGGCTACGCCCGCGTGCAGGCGGTGGGCGCGCCGACGCCGCTGTACGTCCGCTACAACGCCTGGCTGCGCGAGTATTTCGCCTTCGTCAGCGGGTTCGTGTTGCGCGAGTTCTGAGCGCAAAGATTCAAGAAAACATTGGAGCCATGATGTTCAAGAAGATCCTCATCGCCAACCGCGGCGACAAGGTCCGCGAAGCGGGCGTTTCGGTGAAGCCAAATGGCACGGTGCGCGAAGCGCACGCAGGCGATGTCGACCCGATGGAGAAGGCCTATGTTTAAGAAGATCCTCATCGCCAATCGGGGCGAAATCGCCTGCCGCGTTATCAAGACGGCCCGCAAGATGGGCATCAAGACCGTGGCGGTCTACTCCGAGGCCGACAAGGACGCCCGCCACGTTGAGCTGGCCGATGAGTCGGTGCTGCTGGGTGCCGCGCCCAGCCGTGAGTCGTACCTCGTGGCCGACAAGATCATTGCCGCGGCCAAGCAGACCGGCGCCGAGGCGATCCACCCGGGCTACGGCTTCCTGTCCGAGAACGAAGCGTTTGCCAAGCGCGTCGAAGAAGAGGGCATGGTCTTCATCGGACCGAAGCACTATTCGATCGCGGCGATGGGCGACAAGATCGCGTCGAAGAAGCTTGCGAACGAGGCCAAGGTCAACACCATCCCCGGCTACAACGATGCGATCGCCACGCCCGAGCAGGCGGTGGAGATTGCCAAGGGCATCGGCTACCCGGTGATGATCAAGGCCAGCGCCGGTGGCGGCGGCAAGGGCCTGCGCGTTGCGTTCAACGACAAGGAGGCTTTCGAGGGCTTCTCGTCGTGCCGCAACGAGGCGCGCAACAGCTTTGGCGACGACCGCGTCTTCATCGAGAAGTTCGTCGAGGAGCCGCGCCACATCGAGATCCAGGTGCTGGGCGACGGGCATGGCAACGTGGTCTACCTGCACGAGCGTGAATGCTCGATCCAGCGCCGTCACCAGAAGGTGATCGAAGAGGCGCCGTCGCCGTTCATCAGCGACGCGACGCGCAAGGCGATGGGTGAGCAGGCGGTGGCGCTGGCCAAGGCGGTGAAGTACCAGAGCGCGGGCACGGTCGAGTTCGTGGTCGGCAAGGACCAGAGCTTCTACTTCCTCGAGATGAACACCCGGCTGCAGGTGGAGCACCCGGTCACCGAGTGCATCACCGGGCTGGACCTGGTCGAGCAGATGATCCGCGTGGCAGCGGGCGAGAAGCTCGGCTTCACCCAACAGCAGATCAAGCGCGAGGGCTGGGCGATCGAGTGCCGCATCAATGCGGAAGACCCGTTCCGCAACTTCCTGCCGTCGACCGGCCGGCTGGTGAAGTACCAGCCGCCGGCACAGACGCTGGAAGCCTCGGTGCCGACGCTGCAGGGCGAGGCGCCGATCGGTGGCGTGCGGGTGGACACCGGCGTCTACGAAGGCGGCGAGATCCCGATGTTCTACGACTCGATGATCGCCAAGCTCATCGTGCACGGCAAAGACCGCAACGACGCGATCCGCCGCATGCGCGAGGCACTGAACGGCTTCGTGATCCGCGGCATCTCGAGCAACATCCCGTTCCAGGCGGCGCTGCTGGCGCACCCGAGGTTCGTCTCGGGCGATTTCAACACCGGCTTCATCGCCGAGCACTATGGCCAGGGCTTCCGGGCCGAAGACGTGCCGCACGACGACCCGCTGTTCCTGGTGGCGCTGGCGGCTTTCGTACGGCGCAAGGCGCGCGAGCGTGCGGCCGGCATCAGCGGGCAGTTGCCCGGCCACGGGGTCGAGCATGCGCCAGACCTGGTGGTCGTGGTGCTGGGCGCCCAGGGCCAGCACCAGCACCACGCGGTGAAGGTAAGTAATTTCGACGCCGCGGGCGGCTCGGCCGACGTGCATGTGGGCGGCCGCCACTACGCGATCCAAAGCCACACCAAGCTGGGTGAGGTGCTGATGAGCGGCCGCTGCAACGGCCAGCCGTTCTCGGCCCAGGTCGAGCGGGGGTCGGCCAAGCAGCCCTTGGCGATGCGCCTGGCCCACAACGGCACGCAGATCGACACGCTGGTGCTGCTGCCGCGCGCGGCCGAGCTGATGAAGCTGATGCCCTACAAGGCGCCGCCGGACCTGAGCAAGTTCCTGCTGTCGCCGATGCCGGGCCTGTTGGTCGATGTGGCCGTGGCGCCGGGGCAGAAGGTGCTGGCCGGCGAGAAGCTGGCGGTGATCGAGGCGATGAAGATGGAGAACATCCTCGTCGCGGTGCAGGACGGCGTGGTGGGCGAGGTGCTGGCGAAGAAGGGCGAGAGCCTGACCGTCGATCAGCCGATCATCGCGTTTGCCTGAGGGTCGGCACCATGAGCAACACCAAACCGTTCCGGATCCTGGGCATCCAGCAGATCGCGATCGGCGGCCCCAGCAAGGACAAGCTCAAGGCCCTGTGGGTCGACATGCTTGGCCTGACGGTCAAGAGCACGTTCGTCAGCGAGCGCGAGAACGTCGACGAGGACATCTGCGCGATGGGCGAGGGCGTTCATGCGGTCGAGGTCGACCTGATGCAGCCGCTGGACCCGGACAAGAAGCCGGCCGTGCACACCACGCCGCTGAACCACGTGGGGCTGTGGGTCGACGATCTGCCGAAAGCGGTGGAATGGATGACGGCGAACGGGGTTCGCTTTGCGCCGGGCGGGATCCGCAAGGGTGCGGCCGGTCACGACATCTGCTTCATCCACCCCAAGGGCAACGACGAGTTTCCGTTGGGGGGAGAAGGCGTTCTGATCGAACTGGTGCAGGCGCCACCCGAGGTGGTGGCTGCGCTGCGGCCGGCCGGCTGAGCGCCGGCGGCGAATCAGGCCTCGGCCTTGGCCTTGGCGCCCTTGGCCTTGGCCTTGCCGTTCGGCGGCACTTCCTTCGGGGCCGGCTTGGCGGCGATGTAGGTCACCTTGCGGACGACCTTGGCTTCGGCGCCTTCGCCCTTGGTGACTTCGTTGACCTTGAAGCGGCCCAGCATCGGCACGGTCAGGTCACCCTTCTCGACCGCGGTCACGTTTTCGCGGATGACCGTCAGCACGGCCTTGACGATTTGCTCGGCCTTCTTGTCGGCCAGCTCGCCGATGATCTTGGCGTCTTTGGCACGCACGGCCGCAATGATTTCAGAGGGCTTCAATTCAGTGACTCCTTCGGTGATGACAGGGGATGGCTGGCGATGTTCGCTTCTCATGCGCCGCCATACGCAAGAGTTGGTCCAGCTCGGGCCGGGCGGGCGCCACAGCAGTTGGCCGGCGGGGCATTGTCCTCGCCTTGGCGGCCCAAACCGAAGTAGCAAGAAGTAACCGGGCGCAATTGGCTCGGCGTTTTCATGGAGCCGGCGCCAGATGGCGGGCCAGGAAAGCCTCGACGCGGCGGTAGTAGTCGGCCCGATCGGCGGGGATGACAAAGCCGTGCCCTTCGAGCTCGTAGACCTTGTAGTCGACGTTGACGCCAGCCGCCTTGGCCGCCTTGACGAACTTCTCGGCGTGCTCGATCGGCACTCGGCGGTCCTTCGCGCCCTGGGCCAGCAGCACCGGCACCTTGATCTCGCCGGCGCGCAGCAGCGGTGACACGGTGCGCAGCACGTCCCGATCGGCCTCGGGGTCGCCCATGAGCACGGGCAGCGTGTAGTGTCGGGTCTGGTTGCTCAGGTCGCTGCCCCAGGCGTTGTAGCGCAGCTCGATGTCGGTCACGCCGGCGAAGCTGATGGCACAGCGGTAGGCGCCCGGGTGGCGGATCGGGCCCATCAGCGCCGCGTAGCCGCCATAGCTGGCACCCATGATGCAGACCCGCTTGTCGTCGACCAGGCCTTGCTTGGCGGCCCATTGCACGGCGTCGGCCAGGTCGTCCTGCATCGCCTGGCCCCATTGCTTGATGCCGGCACCGAAGAGCTTGTCGCCGTAGCCGGCGCTGCCGCGGAATTCGGGCTCGATGACCCGGTAGCCGCGTGAGGCCAGGAACTGCGCCTCCTGGTCCCACCCCAGGTCGCTGCCGCGCACCCAGGGCCCGCCGTGAACGAGCAGCACCGCGGGCAGTTTGTCGGTCGGCTTGGTGCCGGCCGGGTGGGTGACGTAGACGGGGATGTCCAGCCCGTCGCGGGCCGCAAAACGATGGAAGCTGCGCCGGCCTTGCGACGCCTCGCTCAACCAGGGCCGGGCCGCGCCGATCGGCTCGACCTTGCGCTGCTCTCGGTCGTACAGGTAGTACTCACCGGGAAAACTGTCGGACCACGAATGGACGACGAGAAAGCGGCTCGAGTCGCAACGGCCGCAGGAGATCTGGTTGAAGCGGCCGGGGGGCAGGGCGGCGTCCAGCCCCTGCTGCAGGCGGTGCATCTCGTCGTCGAACCAGTAGCTTTGCGGCCGGTCGGTGAGAAAGTGGATGCCCGACAGGTGCCCGGTCTTGCTGTCGCCTTCGAATGTTGCGACCAGATCGAAGCCCTTGACCGCCACCAGGGGCTCGGCACCCAGGCGGCCGGTCTTCAGGTCCAGCGCGTACAGCGCCGCCTCGCCGGCGCCGTGGTGGGTGGACACGATCAGCCGGCCGGGCTCGAGCGAGCGGGGGAGGTAGACGGCGCTGCTCAGCGCATCTTCGTCTTGCAGCAAGGCCCAGGGGCGCTCGGGCGATTCGCGCCAGTAGAGCTTCGAGCGGCCGTCCCAATCCGTGCGCACGACGGCCGGGTCGCCGTTGGCGCCGCGAAGCCAGCTGACCACGTGGTCGAGCCCGCTCAGCGGGAACGCCTTCAACGCGCCGGTGCTGGTGTTCAGGCGCGCCAGCGTCTGGCCTGTCGGTTCGCGTTGGCTGTTGCGCTTGGTCTCGTGGACCCAGACGTCGTCGCTGCCATCGTCGATGGTGCGGTCCCAGTCCCAGTTGATGTCGAGCACGCGCGAGGTGATGTGCGTTGCCTCCTTGACGTGGAAACCGCGCCACGCGATCAGCTGGCGCGACTCGCGCCCATCGTGGTTGACCGCGAAAGTGCCGGCGCGGTTGGCCCGCACCTCCACACCGTCGTCGAAATCGAACGCCTCGTAGATCAGGCGGTTGTCGTTGACCCAGCCGTATCGGGTGATGTCGGCATCGCTGAAGGCGGCCACCACGCGGGGTGGCTGGCTGGGCGGCAGGTCCATGACCGCCAGGCGGTTGTGCCCTTCGGGTGACGGGATCAGCAACGCCAGGCGCCGGCCGGACGGCGACAGCTGCACATGGCCGATGGCCGACGGTTTGACGAACTCGTCGACGCTGGGCGGTGCCGCTCGCGCGACGGCGACGGCCAGCAACGCTGCGACACCGGCGACCAGCCGGCCGATGACCGTGGTGGCCGCGGTCGCCGCCTTGGCCGTGGGGGCTGGCAAGGCTGAATTGACGTGGAACATTCTTCTCCCTCGGTGAACCTGCTATTTTCTTCGGCTCACGCAGCCTGGATGCGACGCCCATGTCGAGCCTGACAGAAGCATGTCAGCCTGCTGCGATGAAATTCACGACCACACCGCCGACAGGAGCATGGGATGAGCACGACCTACGCCGATTTCTACCGCCGCTCGATCGATGATCGCGACGGTTTCTGGCGTGAGCAGGCGGCGTTGATCGACTGGCACCAGCCGTTCGACCAGGTCTGCGACTTCAGCAACCCGCCGTTCGCCCGCTGGTTCGTCGGGGGCACCACCAACCTCTGCCACAACGCGGTCGACCGGCACCTGAAGGACAGGGCGGGCCAGAACGCGCTGATCTTCGTCTCCACCGAGACCCGGCAGGAGCGCGTCTACAGCTACGCCGAGCTGCACACCGAGGTGCAGCGCATGGCGGCGAGCCTGCAGGCGTTGGGCGTCAAGCAAGGCGACCGGGTGCTGGTCTACATGCCGATGATCCCCGAGGCCGCGTTCGCAATGCTGGCCTGCGCGCGCATCGGCGCGATCCATTCGGTGGTGTTCGGCGGCTTTGCCAGCGTCAGCCTGGCCGATCGCATCGACGATGCCGAGCCGGTGCTGGTGGTCAGCGCCGATGCCGGCTCGCGCGGCGGCAAGGTGGTGGCCTACAAGCCGCTGCTGGACGAGGCGATTGCGCTGGCCAAGCACAAGCCGGCCAAGGTGCTGATGGTCGACCGCGGGCTCACGCCGTTCAGCAAGGTGGCCGGGCGCGACGAAGACTACGCCAGCCTGCGCGAGCAGCACCGCGACGCCCAGGTGCCCTGCACCTGGCTGGCGTCGACCGAGCCCAGCTACACGCTCTACACCTCGGGCACGACCGGCAAGCCCAAAGGGGTGCAGCGCGACATTGGCGGCTACGCGGTGGCGCTGGCGGCCAGCATGAAGCACATCTTCTGCGGCCAGCCGGGCGAGACCTATTTTTCGACCAGTGACATCGGCTGGGTCGTCGGCCACAGCTACATCGTCTATGGCCCGCTGATCGCCGGCATGGCGACGATCATGTACGAAGGCTTGCCCACGCGCGGCATGGACGGCCCCGACGCCGCTATCTGGTGGAGCCTGGTCGAGAAGTACAAGGTGACGGCGATGTTCAGCGCACCCACGGCCGTGCGCGTGTTGAAGAAGCAGGACCCCGAGGCGCTGCGCAAGCACGACCTGTCGTCGCTGCGGGCGCTGTACCTGGCCGGCGAGCCGCTGGACGAGCCGACCGCCACGTGGATCGCCGAGGCGCTGGGCAAACCGATCATCGACAACTACTGGCAGACCGAAACCGGCTGGCCGATCCTGACGATCTGCAACGGGGTTGAAAAAGCGCCGAGCAAGTTCGGCTCGCCCGGCAAGGCGGTCTACGGCTACGACGTGAAGCTGATCGACGAGGCGACCGGCGAAGAGCTGAAGGCGCCGAACCAGAAGGGCGTGGTCGCGATCGCCGGCCCGCTGCCGCCGGGCTGCATGCAGACGGTGTGGCGCGACGATGCACGCTTCGTCAAGACCTACTGGTCCAGCATCCCGGGCCAGCAGTTGTACTCGACCTTCGACTGGGGCATTCGCGACGAGGACGGCTACTTCTTCATCCTGGGCCGCACCGACGACGTGATCAACGTGGCCGGCCACCGGCTGGGCACGCGCGAGATCGAAGAGAGCATCTCCAGCCACCCGAACGTGGCCGAGGTGGCGGTGGTCGGCGTGGCCGACCAGCTGAAGGGGCAGGTGGCGATTGCCTTCGTGGTGCTGAAAGACCCGGCCCGGGCCGCCGACGCGGCCGGCGCGCTGAAGCTCGAAGGCGAGGTCATGAAGGTCGTCGACGAGCAGCTCGGCGCGGTCGCCCGGCCGGCGCGCGTGCGCTTTGTCTCGGTGCTGCCCAAGACGCGCTCGGGCAAGCTGTTGCGCCGGGCGATCCAGGCGGTCTGCGAGGGGCGTGACCCCGGTGACCTGACCACGATGGAAGACCCGGCAGCGCTGCAGCAGGTGAAGGACCTGATGGCCTCTTGAGACGCATGGGCCCCGATGCCTCCCGGCGCGAGGGCCCATGCTGCGCTTGAACAAGCGCGTGCTCAGTTGACGCGGATGGGGATGTAGGTCGCGTTGTTCTCACGCAAAGCATCGGGCACGATGTTGCCGCTGTCCACGACGGTGCCGACCCAGTAGTTCCCGCCGCTGACCAGGTCACTCGGGATCGTCACGGCCCGGCGGTAGGTCAGCACGTCGCCGCGCGAGAGCGTCATGCCGTAGTTCGTGCCCAGCCAGCGGTCACCGGTCGTGATGTAGTCGTCCGATGACAGGTACCAGCTGGTGTCCACGGTCTGGGTGTCGCGGCCGTTGTTCTCGTAGGTGAACTCGACCTGGACCACCTGGCCCTTGTTGACGCGGTAGCCGGTCTCAGTGCCGACCGTGACCGTTGGCAGCACGACGCCTGAAGCGTCATAGACGGCGGTCCTGACGTGGCGCGAGTATTCGCCGCTGGCGTACGAATACTTCCAGTGCGCGACGCCCAGGTCTTGCCAGCTGTACGACCAGGGGCCGTAGAGGTAGGTTGCGCCGTCGGCGGCGTCTTCGCCCAGGTAGCCGTGCGCCGCGGAGCCGTTGGCCCAGATGTGCTCGAAGTCGGCGCCCATCACGTTGTATTCGGTGTTCACGTGCAGCAGGCCGAGCGCGTGGCCGAACTCGTGGACGCCGGTGCCTTGCAACTGGCGGCCACCGCCGCCGTACCTGATCAGGCTGTACTTCCACTCGTCGGCCGTCCATTGGAAGGGCGAGTTGTAGTCGAAGATCACGTCGGCTTCGTCGCGGTGCGAGACCACGCCGAAGAACCAGTAGCAGGTGTCGTACCAATAGGTGATGGCGGGCGAGCCGTTCAGGATGCCGGCGTCGGTGGTGCCCCAGGTTTCGCTCTGGCCGTTGCCCAACCCCAGCCCGTCGGTGTCGGTGGTGGTGGAGAAGTAGAACGGCGTCGGGTTCTGGTTGGTCAGGTTGACCGCGCGCTGCAGGCCGTTGCGCCAGTAGCCGTCGGGGAAGCTCACTGGGCTGACGCGCACCTGCGGGCCGTTGGTGGGCCACTTGACGGGCACGCCCATGCAGGAATTGACGCGGTAGGCGAAGGCGGAAGAGGCGCTGAGGCACGCCAAGGCGGCCGCAGCGAGTGTCAGTCTTGCTTTCATGACAGTGCTTTCGAATGTGGTTTCAAGGCAAAGGCTCGAGCGGTGCTCACTGCTGCTTGAGTTGGGTGAGGGCTTCGGCGTCTTCTGCCGCGCTGCGGGCCGGGGTGGCGCGGGTGGCGCGCACCTTCGGCGGGACGGCGGCCTGCGTGGACGGCGCCGCGATGCGGGCTTGCGCGTCGATGCTTTCGAATGCCGCACTGCCTTCGGCGCTGGCCACGTGCAGGCCAGCCAGTTTCGAGACGAAGCTGTCGGCCGACATCGTGCGGCCGGTGGTTGGTGCCGCCGTGCCGCTTTGCTGGCCTGGCCCGTGGCCGCCACGGTCAGCCGCCGAGCGGCCGCCGTCGATCGTCGACATCTCGATCATGGCCGGCGCCTGCGCTTCGTAGCGCTGGCGTGCCTCGGCGACGGACAGGCCCTGGCTGGCGATGGCCTGGCGCGCCTGTGCGTTCTTCATCAGCGCGTCGAACGACGGCCGCGGGAAGCGGATGGTGCTCAGCTCGGCCGGCGTTTCGCCGCTGGCGACGACGCGGTCCGACTCGACACGCAGCACCGGGACGCCGGTGCCGTCGTACACCAGCCCGTTCAGCACCCGGAAGCGCCCGTCTGCGCAGCCGGCCAGCGCGCAACCCTTGCTGCCGTTGTCGCGCACGAACAGGATGTCTTCGTCGCCCAGCTGGAACACCGGCACGTTGGACGCCTGCATGAAGCGGCCGCGGCCATCCGGGCCGCCAACGAAGCGCAGGGTGAACGACGCCGCGCCGACGCTGCCCTGCAAGGGCTTCACGACATCGAAGGTGACGATCGTGTGCGGCACGCCGGTCTGACCTTTGACGGCCTCGGACTGCGCGTATTCGACCTTGCTGACGCGGCTGTGCACGATGAAGCGCGACGCAGCGGCCAGTTCATTGAGATCTGCAGCCGCGGCGGGCGCAGAAGCGGCGATGCCACCGGTCAACAGACAGGCGACGGCAAGCGCCGAGAGGGGACGACCTCGGTTCAACATGGAATTTCTCCCTGGAGGAAATGAATTGCCCGCATCGGGTTGCAAGGCAGTGAAGGCCTTGTCAGCGACTCGAGGTACGGCTGCAGACGGCTTCTTCCCGAAGGCCGTTGCGTCCTCGACGCTGACGAGGTGCGGGGCGGTGAAGACAGCAACGCCCCGTGAAAAGAACTGTAGGTCGAGGGCCTCGGCGCGCTCATCCCTTCGAGTAGGGAGCGCGGGGGCTGAGACTAGGGGTGGGTTTGCGCAGGCGCGAACGCCGTAAGAACGCCCATGCGTGGCCGACCAACGCGCGAGGCGAAAGCGGCGCTATCCTTCGTGAACCGCGAAGCCTTGCTTGGCCACTTCCGTGCACGCAAGGCCAAGCCTTCGTTCACCATTGATACCGCGATGGGCTGCTGGCGCCGGGCTTACCGGTTGGGCGCCAGCCCCGACCGTCGGCCTGACACGGGCCTGTTCGGTGCGGGTGAAGGCGGGCTGTCGCACCCCCGATTTCCGTTTGTCATGCGCTTCGACCTCGTCACCCTGAACCTCGTGCTTGCGATCGCCGAAACCCACAGCATCACGCGGGCGGCGGAGCGTGAGCACTTGGCGCTGGCCGCTGCGAGCAAGCGGCTGAAAGACCTGGAGACGCGCCTGGGCGTGCAGCTGTTCGAGCGGCGCGCCCGGGGCGTCGAGCCCACCGAGGCGGGCCGGGCGCTGGTGCGCCACATCCGCAGCTTGAACGCGTCACTGCATGCGCTGGAAAGCGAGGTGGTCGAGTTCAGCCGTGGCATCAAGGGGCACTTGCGCATCGCCGCCAACGCGGCGGCGATTGCCGAGGCGCTGCCGGCCGACTTGGCGGCGTTTTCGCGCGAGCACCCGCAGATCCGCATCAGCCTTGAAGACATGACCAGCGCAAACGTGCAACAGGCCGTGGCCGAGGGGCGCGCCGACGTGGGCGTGTTCGCGCCGCCGTTGACCGACCAGCGCCTGGCCACCTGGCCTTACCGGGCCGGCGAGCTGGCGGTGGTGCTGCCGAAAGGGCATGCCTTGGCCCGCGGGCGCGGCGGCCTGCGCTTCGATGCGCTGCTCGACTACGACATGGTCGGCCTGCACATCGGCGCCTCGGTGCACGAGATGATGCTGCAGCGGGCGCTGGAGCGGGGCCGCACGCTCAACGCCCGGCTGCAGGTGCGAGGCTTCGATGCCATCGCCCAGCTGGTGGGCGAGGGCCTGGGGGTGGCTGTGTTGCCGGCCGTGGTGGCCGAACGTTTTGCCAAGCTGTTCGCGATCAGCGTGCGGCCGCTGGCCGAGCCCTGGGCGCGCCGGCGCTACCTGCTGGCGGCGCAGGCCCAAGAGGTGCTGCCGACGGTGGTGCAGCGCTTCGTCGATCGCCTGGCCGGGCTGGCGGCGGCGGCCGAAGCCGGCGCCGCCCACACCGCCCCGAATCCCTGACAATTCACCTTCTGGCCGCGCACCCGGCGGCCGCCTGAATGAAAAGCCTGCCATGACCGCACGCACCCTGTACGACAAGCTGTGGGACGAACACGTCGTCCACACCGAAGAAGACGGCACCGCCACCCTCTACATCGACCGCCACCTGGTGCACGAGGTGACCAGCCCGCAGGCCTTCGAGGGGCTCGACATCGCGGGCCGCAAGGTCTGGCGCCTGTCGGCCAACCTGGCGGTCAGCGACCACAACGTGCCCACGACCGACCGCTCGCACGGCATAGCCGACCCGATCTCGAAGCTGCAGGTCGACACGCTCGATGCGAACTGCGACCGCTTCGGCATCACGCAGTTCAAGATGAGCGACAAGCGCCAGGGCATCGTGCACGTGATCGGGCCCGAGCAGGGCGCCACGCTGCCGGGCATGACGGTGGTCTGCGGCGACAGCCACACCAGCACCCACGGGGCCTTCGGCGCGCTGGCGCACGGCATCGGCACCAGCGAGGTCGAGCATGTGCTGGCCACGCAGACGCTGCTGGCCAAGAAGGCCCAGAACATGCTCGTCAAGGTCGAGGGCGCATTGCCCCGCGGCTGCGGCGCGAAAGACGTGGTGCTGGCCATCATCGGCAAGATCGGCACCGCAGGTGGCACCGGCTACACGATCGAGTTCGCCGGCTCGACCATCCGGGCCTTGAGCATGGAAGGCCGCATGACGGTGTGCAACATGGCGATCGAGGCGGGCGCACGCGCCGGCCTGGTCGGCGTGGACGACACCACGATCGAGTATGTGAAGGGCCGGCCGTTCTCGCCCAAGGGTGTCGAGCTGGAGCAGGCCATTCGCCACTGGCGCACGCTGCACACCGATGCCGGCGCGCATTTCGACAAGGTGGTCGAGATCGACGCGACGCAGCTGCGGCCGCAGGTCACCTGGGGCACCTCGCCCGAGATGGTGCTGTCGATCGAAGACCGCGTGCCCGACCCCGACAAGGAAAAAGACAGCGTCAAGCGCGGCGCGATCGAGCGTGCGCTGCAGTACATGGCGCTCGAGCCGAACAAGCCGATCGCCGACATCCGCATCGACAAGGTCTTCATCGGCTCGTGCACCAACAGCCGCATCGAAGACATGCGCGAAGCCGCCGCGGTGGTGCAGCGCGTGGGTGGCCGCATCGCCGGCAACGTCAGGCTGGCGCTGGTGGTGCCGGGCTCGGGCCTGGTCAAGGCGCAGGCCGAGGCCGAAGGGCTGGACAAGGTCTTCAAGGCGGCTGGCTTCGAATGGCGCGAGCCGGGCTGCAGCATGTGCCTGGCGATGAACGCCGACCGGCTTGAGCCGGGCGAGCGCTGCGCGTCGACCAGCAACCGCAATTTCGAAGGCCGCCAGGGCGCCGGCGGCCGCACCCACCTCGTCAGCCCGGCGATGGCTGCCGCAGCCGCGATGGCGGGGCATTTCGTGGACGTGCGCCGCGTGTCCTGACGAAGGAGTGGGGATCATGAAGAAGTGGTGGATCACCCTGATGACCTTGGCGTGGCTGGGCTGGCTGTCCGGCTGCAACACGATGGAAGGCTTTGGCAAGGACATGCAGAAAGCCGGCGAAAAGATCGAAGACGCGGCGAAGAAAAAGTAGGAACCGAGCGATGCAAGCCTTCACCCTTCACAAGGGCCTCGTGGCCCCGATGGACCGCGCCAATGTCGACACCGACGCGATCATCCCGAAGCAGTTTCTGAAGTCGATCAAGCGCACCGGCTTCGGCCCGAACCTGTTCGACGAATGGCGCTACCTGGACCAGGGCGAGCCGGGCCAGGACCCGGCCACGCGCAAGCCCAACCCGGATTTCGTGCTGAACCAGCCGCGCTATGCCGGCGCGTCGGTGCTGCTGGCGCGCGACAACTTCGGCTGCGGCTCCAGCCGCGAGCACGCGCCGTGGGCGCTTGAGCAATACGGCTTTCGCGCGCTGATCGCGCCGAGCTTTGCCGACATCTTCTTCAACAACTGCTTCAAGAACGGCATCCTGCCGATCGTGCTGCCCGAGTCGCAGGTAGCGCGGCTGTTCGACGAGGTCCATGCCTTTGCGGGCTACCAGTTGACGATCGACCTGCCGCGCCAGGTGGTGGTCAAGCCCGATGGCAGCGAGCTGCCGTTCGACGTGCAACCTTTCCGCAAGTACTGCCTGGTCAATGGCTTCGACGACATCGGGCTGACGCTGCGCCACGCCGACAAGATCCGTGCGTTCGAGGCCGAGCGCCTGGCGCGCATGCCCTGGCTGAACCAGCGCGTGCTCTGAGCTTGGGCCTCCGCCGGTCGCCGATGTTGCCGCGCTGGTTCCAGCGTCTGGTGCTCAGCCGCGTCTGGCTGAGCTTCGTGGTGCTGGGCCTGAGCTTCTTCGCCTTCGGCGTCGGCTCGCTCAACCTGTTCTACCTGCTGCGCGCCAACACCAACCTGGTGCTCGAGAACGGCTGGATGGCACTGGCCGACGGCGGCGCCGAGCAACTGCTGGAGTTGCTGCTCACCGGCTACCTGTCGATGGCCGCCTACGTGGTGTTCAAGGCCTGTGAATACCGGCTCGCCCACTGGCTGGGCGACCCACCCAAAGACCACGGGGCTGGGACCGATGCACATTGACCTGCGCTGCCACGCGCACGAACAAGATTTCTTCTTCAAGGAGTTCTGAGCATGAAAATCGCCATCCTGCCCGGTGACGGCATTGGCACCGAGATCGTTGCAGAAGCCGTGCGCGTGCTGAACGTGCTCGACCTGCCGTTCGAGATGGAAGAGGCCAAGGTCGGCGGTGCCGCCTACGAGGCCCATGGCCACCCGCTGCCCGAGGCGACGCTGAAGCTGGCGCAGGCGGCCGACGCGGTGCTGTTCGGTGCTGTTGGCGACTGGAAATACGACACGCTGGAGCGCTCGCTGCGCCCCGAGCAGGCCATCCTCGGCCTGCGCAAGCACCTGGGCCTGTTCGCCAACTTCCGCCCGGCCATCTGCTACGAGCAGCTGACGCACGCGTCGAGCCTGAAGCCCGAGTTGGTGGCGGGGCTGGACATCCTGCTGATCCGCGAGCTGACCGGCGACATCTACTTCGGCCAGCCGCGCGGCCGCCGCACGGCGGTGGACGGGCATTTCCCCGGTGCCGAAGAAGCCTTCGACACGATGCGCTACAGCCGGCCCGAGATCGAGCGCATCGCCCACGTCGCGTTCCAGGCCGCGCGCAAGCGCAGCAAGCGCGTGACCAGCGTTGACAAGGCCAACGTGCTGGAGACCTTCCAGTTCTGGAAAGACATCGTCACCGAGGTCTCGGCCCAGTACCCGGACGTGGCGCTGGACCACATGTACGTCGACAACGCCGCGATGCAACTGGTTAAGGCGCCGAAGAAATTCGACGTCATCGTCACCGGCAACATGTTCGGCGACATCCTGTCGGACGAGGCCGCGATGCTGACCGGCTCGATCGGCATGCTGCCCTCGGCCTCGCTGAACGCGAAGAACCAGGGCCTGTACGAACCCAGCCACGGCAGCGCGCCGGACATCGCCGGTAAGGGAATTGCAAACCCTCTGGCTACAATATTGTCTGCCGCCATGATGCTCCGTTTCTCACTCCAACAGCCCGAGGCTGCCGACCGTATCGAGTCGGCCGTCCGTTCGGTGCTGGCTTCGGGCTACCGCACGCCCGACATCTGGAGCGAGGGCACCCAGAAGGTGGGCACGCGCGAGATGGGCGATGCGGTCGTGGCCGCCATCACTGGCAAAACCACGATCAAAACCATTACCAAGAGCTAGCAAGCTCCGTCTCGTTTCGCCCCTGTGACCCAGACCCCGGCGATGCGAGCCGGGGAACCTGGAACCTCACGGACTCTCACTCACAGGCAAAGGCGAAACTGAAAATGGCACAGGCACTCGTAGGGCTGGTTGGATGGCGGGGCATGGTCGGCTCCGTGCTGATGGACCGCATGGTCGCGGAGCGCGACTTTGATCTGATCGAACCGCTGTTCTTCTCCACCTCGAACAAGGGCGGCGCGGCCCCGTCGATGGCGAAGAACGAGACCAAGCTGCAGGACGCGTTCGACATCGACGCGCTCAAGCGCTGCGACATCGTCATCACCGCCCAGGGCGGCGACTACACCAACGAAGTCTTCCCGAAGCTGCGCGCAGCCGGCTGGAACGGCCACTGGATCGACGCGGCCTCGTCGCTGCGCATGAAGGACGACGCGGTCATCGTGCTCGACCCGGTCAACATGCCGGTGATCAAGAACGCGGTGGCCAAGGGCCAGAAGGACTGGATCGGCGGCAACTGCACGGTGAGCTGCATGCTGATGGGCGTGGGCGCGCTGTACAAGGCCGGCCTGGTCGAGTGGATGAGCACCCAGACCTACCAGGCGGCCTCGGGCGGCGGTGCCCAGCACATGCGCGAGCTGCTGACCCAGTACGGCACGCTGTACGGTGAGGTCAAGGCCCTGCTGGACGACCCGAAGAGCGCGATCCTCGAGATCGACCGCAAGGTCATCGCCAAGCAGCGCAGCCTGTCAGCCGAAGAGACGGCCAACTTCGGCGTGCCGCTGGGTGGCTCGCTCATCCCCTGGATCGACCGCGACCTGGGCGACGGCCAGTCGAAGGAAGAGTGGAAGGGCATGGCCGAGACCAACAAGATCCTCGGCCAGGGCGAAGGCTTCGGCAGCCCGGCGGTGCCGGTGGACGGCTTTTGCGTGCGCGTCGGTGCGATGCGCTGCCACAGCCAGGCGCTGACCTTCAAGCTGAAGAAAAACGTGCCGCTGGCCGACATCGAAGCGATGATCGCCGCCGACAACGAATGGGTGAAAGTCGTGCCCAACACCCGCGAAGCGACGATCCGCGACCTGACGCCGGTGGCCGTGACCGGCACGATGACGATCCCCGTGGGCCGCCTGCGCAAGCTGGCGATGGGGCCGGACTACCTGGGCGCCTTCACGATCGGCGACCAGCTCTTGTGGGGCGCCGCCGAGCCGCTGCGCCGCATGCTGCGCATCTTGCTGGCTGCCTGAGTAAGCGCAAACCTCAGGGTTTGTACCGTTCGCCACGTTGCCCATGGGCAACAGCGGCTTACAAGCAGGCTCGGTGAAAACGCGAAAACTTCTGGATGTTAGGTTTTGGATGAGCTTGTAAGCCTATATGCTTGATGCTATGGTGTTTTCTCGTATTCGGGCCGGTTGACGCCGGAAACTGCTTTGGAGAGAACGGTCGTTGACGGCGGGCCTGTGCGCAGGCTCGCCGATGGCGTTTCGGGAGACGCTTTGAAGAACCCTTCATTCATGGCCAAAGGCGCATCGCTCACCACCCTCGCAACCGCGGCTCTGCTGCTGTTGCACTCGGGTGGCGCATCGGCGTTGTCGCTGGGCCGCTTGACCGTTCAGTCGGCTCTTGGCGAGGCACTGCGCGCTGAGATCGACATCACGAACATGAGCCCGGACGAGGCCGCATCGCTGCGGACCACGCTGGCCTCGCCTGAGGCGTTCCGCGCCGCAGGGGTCGATTTCAACCCGGTGTTGACGGGGGCCCAGCTGTCGCTGGCGCGGCGCCCGGACGGCCGGGCCTACATCCGCGTCACCGGCGAGCGCTCGGTGTCCGAGCCGTTTGTCGATGTGATCATCGACTTCGCCTGGTCCAGCGGCCGACTGCAACGTGCCTACACGCTGCTGATCGACCCGCCGGTCACCAAACCGGCTGCGCCGCCGCCTGCCGCGGCGACCACCGCGCCGGCGATGTCGGCCGCGCCGGTGCAGACCACCCCAGTGGCGCCACCGGCCGCTTCACCGCGTGCCAGTCGGCCGGCGGCCCCGTCGCCCGCGCCCAAGTCGGTTGCGCCGCCACCGCCTTCGCCGCCGTCCGCGTCGGCCACCGACAGCGGCGCCGACAGCTACAAGGTCCGCGCTGGCGACACCTTGTCGTCGATCGCATCGGCGCACCCGCGCAGCGGCGTGTCGCTCGACCAGATGCTGGTGTCGCTGTACCGCGGCAACCCGCAGGCCTTCATCGACAGCAACATGAACCGGCTCAAGTCCGGCGTGGTGCTGAGCGTGCCCGATGCGTCTGCCGCGAAGGACGTGACGCCCGACGAGGCCAAGAAGGTCATCCAGGCCCACAGCGCCGACTTCGCGACCTTCCGCCAGCGCCTGGCCGGCGCCGCGCCGATGGTCAAGGGCAGCGAGCCCGAGCGCCAGGCCACCGGCCAGGTGCAGGCTGCGGTCAAAGACCGCAAGACCGACAACTCCGCCATCTCTCCGGACAAGCTGACGCTGTCGCAAGGCAGCGCCAAGTCGGGTGCCGAAGCCAAGGTCTCGAAAGAATCCGAGCGCAAGGCTGCCGAAACCCGCGTGGCCGAGCTGTCGCGCAACGTGCAAGAGTTGAAGCAGCTGTCCGACGCGACCAAGGCCGCGTCCAAGCCCGCCGCCCCGGCGCCGGCCGTGGCCGCTGCGCCCACCACGACGCCGGCCAAGCCGGGCTTGCCGATCGCGGCCGCGCCGACGCCGGTGCCCGTGCCGACCAAGCCGGTGGCGCCCCCGCCGCCTGCACCGCCGCCCCCCGCGCCGGCCCCGGCCAAGGCCGTCGCGCCGCCGCCGCCGGCTCCGCCCCCTCCGGCGCCCGCGCCTGCGGCCTCTGTGCCCTCCTTGTCGGCGTCCGCCCCCGGCGAGATGCCGGCGGCTTCCGTGCCGGCCGCCCCGCCGGTGCGCGCTTCGGCGCCGGCACCGCGCAAGCGCGTGGCCCCGCCGCCGCCGGCGCCCGAACCGAGCTTCTTCGAGTCGCTCACCGGCAACCCCTGGGTGCTGCCGGGTGCCGCAGGCCTCGTCGCACTGCTGGCCGGCCTGGGCGTGATGCGCTTGCGCCGCCGCCAGCAAGACGGTGCCGCCGAAACGTCGTTCATCGAAAGCAAGCTGCAGCCGGATTCGTTCTTCGGTGTCAGCGGTGGCCAGCGTGTCGACACGCGTGATGGCGCCAACAGCAGCTCGTCGTTGAGCTACTCGCTGAGCCAGCTCGACGCGATCGGTGACGTGGACCCGGTGGCCGAGGCCGACGTTTACCTGGCCTATGGCCGCGACCTGCAGGCCGAAGAGATCCTGAAGGAAGCGCTGCGCAGCGACCCGGGCCGCGTGGCCATTCGCAGCAAGCTGCTCGAGGTGTATGCCAAGCGTGCCGATGTGAAGGCCTTCGACGCCCAGGCGCGTCAGATGCTGGAACAGACGGGTGGTGTCGGCGAAGAATGGGAAAAGGCGATCGAGCTGGGTCACAGCATCGACCCGGCGAACCCGCTGTATGGCGGCGCTGGCGCGGTGATGGCGGTCGACATCGACACCTCCACCGAGCCGCCGCCCGACCTGCGCGAAGACTATCGCCCGGCACGGGTGGAAGACGAGTCGCCGGTCGAGAAGACCCAGCCGTTCGTCGGCGAGGTGCTGCTCGACACGGCGCCTGGCAACCTCGACATCGACCTCGGCGCACCGTCGTCGCTGGCCGGCGTCGAGCCGACCCGGCCGCTCGAGACCGCTTCGGGCATGCTCGACAGCCGCCCGGGCGACCTGCGGGGTGACCTGCGTTCGCCGCCGCCCAAGCAGCCGGCCCCCAAGGCCCCGCTGGAGCCGGAAGACAGCATTCTCGATCTGCCGATGATCGACATGCCTGAAGGCGAGACCGACGGCGACAGCATCCAGCCCACCTCGCCATCCTCGTTCGATTTCGGCGAGCTGTCGCTCGACCTGGGCGAAACCAAGGAAGAGGAAAGCACGGTGCGTGGTGCGCTGCAGACCGAAGAGATCGACGAGTCGGACCCGCTGGCCCGCAAGCTGGAACTCGCTGACGAGTTCCGCCGCATCGGCGACATGGAAGGCGCGCGCGACCTGCTCGAAGAGGTCGTCGGCAAGGCCGATGGCGCCCTGCGCTCGCGTGCCCAGGCGATGCTCGACGAACTGGAGTGAGCGCCAGCGGCCGGGCCCCTGGGGCCACCGCTCGCGCAGGCCTGCCGATCGAGGCGGGCGAGGGGCCCGTCGAGGGCCCCTCGCTTTTGGGCCCGGGCTTGGCGCTGCGCCGCCAGGCGCTGGGCGTGGCCTACCGAGGTGACCACTACCACGGCTGGCAAAGCCAGCCCAGTGGCCGCACCGTGCAGGACAAGCTCGAAGCGGCGCTGAGCGAGTTCGCGGCGATGCCGGTCGGCACGCTGTGCGCCGGCCGCACCGACACCGGTGTGCACGGCCTCAACCAGGTCGTGCACTTCGATTCCCCGCTCGACCGGCCCGAGTTCTCGTGGATCCGTGGCACCAACCGCTACCTGCCCAAGGACATTGCGGTCCAGTGGTGCAAGCCCGTGCCGTCGCACTTCCACGCCCGCAACAGCGCGCGCGGTCGACGCTACCGCTATCTGCTGCTCGAGTCCGCCGTGCGCCCGGCGATCGAACTGGGCGGCTGCGGCTGGGTCTTTCGCCCGCTCGACGGTGACGCGATGCGCGCTGCCGCCGCGCTACTGATCGGCGAGCACGATTTCAGCTCGTTCCGCTCGTCCGATTGCCAGGCGTTGTCGCCGGTGAAGCAGGTGCGGCGCATCGACATTCACCGCCACGGCGCCTACTGGCGGTTCGACTTCGAGGCCAGTGCGTTCCTGCACCACATGGTGCGCAACATCATGGGCTGCCTGGTGGCGGTGGGGCAGGGCAGCCGCGCGCCCGGCTGGATGGCCGAGGTGCTGGCCGCCCGCAGCCGCGACGCGGCCGCGCCGACCTTTGCCCCCGAAGGGCTGTATTTCGTCGGGCCGGTCTACGATGCCGAGCTGGGGCTGCCCGATTCGACGGCGGCGATGGACTGGCTCCCTTGAGCCCGACGCAACGATGACCCACCGGACGCGAATCAAGATCTGTGGCCTGACCCGCGACGGCGATGTCGACGACGCCGTGGAAGCCGGCGCCGACGCGATCGGCTTCGTGCTTTACGCCAAGAGCCCGCGCCACGTTGATGCCGCTCACGCCCGCGAGCTGGCGCGCCGCCTGCCGCCCTTCGTGACGCCGGTGCTGTTGTTCGTCAACGCCACGCCGGCCGAGATCGTCGCCGCAGTGCAGGCCGTGCCGAACGCGCTGCTGCAGTTCCACGGCGACGAGACACCCGGCCAGTGCGCCGCACCGGGCCGGCCCTACCTGCGCGCGGCCCGCATGGCGCCGGGTTTCGATTTGCTAGACTTGGCCTCCCGCCACCCAGAGGCCGCCGGCCTCTTGCTCGACGCCTATGTCGAGGGCTATGGCGGTGGTGGAAAGGCGTTCGATTGGTCTCTCATTCCCGCCAACGTCCCCTGTCCGGTCGTTTTGTCTGGTGGGTTGAATCCTGCAAGCGTGATCGATGGGGTGCTTCGCGTCCGGCCCTGGGCCGTTGACGTGAGCTCCGGCGTGGAGAGCGCAAAAGGCGTCAAGGACGCCGCGCTGATGCGCCGGTTCTGCGAGGCGGTGCGCGAAGCCGACAGTCGCCTGACTTGAACGCCGCGCCGCTCGCCGCCTCAGGCATCCTGAACAGCGAGATTTCCATCATGCCAAGTTACCAGCAGCCCGATGTGTCGGGCCATTTCGGCCCCTATGGCGGCAGCTTTGTGTCAGAGACACTCGTCCACGCGCTGGACGAGCTGAAAGCCGCCTACGCGCACTACCGCGGCGATCCGGCCTTCATCGCCGAGTTCAAGCGCGAGCTGAAGCACTTCGTCGGCAGGCCCAGCCCGGTCTACCACGCCGACCGGCTGAGCAATGAGATCGGCGGCGCCCAGATCTACCTGAAGCGCGAAGACCTCAACCACACCGGCGCGCACAAGGTCAACAACACCATCGGCCAAGCCCTGCTCGCCAAGCGTATGGGCAAGCCGCGCGTGATCGCCGAAACCGGCGCCGGCCAGCACGGCGTGGCCACCGCCACCATCTGCGCCCGCTACGGCCTCGAATGCGTGGTCTACATGGGCTCGGAAGACGTCAAGCGCCAAAGCCCCAACGTCTACCGCATGCACCTGCTCGGCGCGAAGGTGGTGCCGGTCGAATCGGGCAGCAAGACGCTGAAAGATGCGCTGAACGAAGCGCTGCGCGACTGGGTCACCAACGTCGAGAACACCTTCTACATCATCGGCACCGTGGCCGGCCCGCACCCCTACCCGATGATGGTGCGCGACTTCCAGCGCGTGATCGGCGACGAATGCACCGCGCAGATGCCCGAGATGATCGGCCGCCCGGGCGCGCAGCCCGATGCGGTGATCGCCTGCGTCGGCGGCGGCAGCAACGCGATGGGCATCTTCTACCCCTACATTCCGCACGAAGGCGTGCGCCTGATCGGTGTCGAAGCGGCCGGGTTGGGCCTGGACACCGGCAAGCACGCCGCGAGCCTGAGCGCCGGCTCACCCGGTGTGTTGCACGGCAACCGCACCTACCTGCTGCAAGACGACAACGGCCAGATCACCGAGACGCACTCGATCTCGGCCGGCCTGGACTACCCCGGCGTCGGCCCCGAGCACGCCTACCTCAAGGACATCGGCCGCGCCGAATACGTCGGCATCACTGACGACGAAGCGCTGGCCGCCTTCCACCGCCTGTGCCGCACCGAAGGCATCATCCCAGCGCTCGAGTCGAGCCACGCGGTGGCCTATGCGATGAAGCTCGCCGCGACGATGAAGCCCGACCAGCACCTGCTGGTCAACCTGTCGGGCCGTGGGGACAAGGACATCGGCACGGTGGCCGACCTGTCCGGCGCAGAGTTCTATTGCCGCCCGTCATGCAAGGGCCAGACGGTGAAGGGAGGTGTGCGATGAGCCCGACCCAGAGCCGAATTGCCACCACCTTCGACGCGCTGAAGCGCGACGGCCGCAAGGCGCTGATCCCCTACGTGACGGCCGGCGACCCGTTCGCCGACGCCACGGTCGACATCATGCTGGCGCTGGCCGATGGTGGCGCCGACGTGATCGAGTTGGGTGTGCCGTTCTCTGACCCGATGGCCGATGGCCCGGTGATCCAGAAGGCCTCCGAACGGGCGCTGGCCAAAGGCATCGGCATGTCGCAGGTGCTGGACATGGTGCGAGGCTTCCGGGCCCGCAACACCACCACGCCGGTCGTGCTGATGGGCTACGCCAACCCGGTCGAGCGCTACGACCAGCGCCACGGCCCCAACGCCTTTGTCAAGGCGGCGGCCGAGGCCGGTGTCGACGGGGTGCTGATCGTCGACTACCCACCCGAGGAGTGCGGCGAATTCGCCGCCACCCTGAAGGCCCATGGGCTGGACCTGATCTTCCTGCTGGCACCCACCAGCACCGAGGCGCGCATGGCGCAGGTGGGGGCGCTGGCCAGCGGCTACGTCTACTACGTGTCGCTCAAGGGCGTGACCGGGGCCGGGCACCTGGACACCGCCGCGGTGGCCGAGGCCGTGCCGCGCATCCGCCGCCATGTGAAGGTGCCGGTCGGCGTGGGCTTCGGCATCCGCGACGCCACGTCTGCGCAGGCCGTGGGTCGGGTGTCCGACGGGGTCGTGATCGGCTCCCGGCTGATACAAATCCTCGAAAACGAAACGCGCGACAATGCCGGTTCGGCGGCGCGCCGCTTCATCAGCGAGATCCGTGCCGCGCTCGATGCCTTGTGACCCATCGCATCGGCTGATGTTCTGACGACGAGAAGGAGCCTTGATCCATGAGCTGGCTTGAAAAACTGCTGCCCCCGAAAATTCAGCAGACCGACCCGAGCGAACGCCGCTCGGTGCCGGAGGGGCTGTGGATCAAGTGCCCTTCGTGCGAGTCGGTGCTGTACAAGACCGACCTGGAGCAGAACATCAATGTCTGCCCCAAGTGCGATCACCACCACCGCATCGGCGCGCGGGATCGCCTGAACGCCTTCCTCGATCCCGAAGGCCGCTACGAGATCGGCCACGAGGTGCTGCCGATCGACCCGCTGAAGTTCAAGGACAGCAAGAAGTACCCCGAGCGGCTGAAGGGCGCGCTCGAGACCACCGGCGAAACCGACGCGCTGGTCGTGATCGGCGGTGCGGTGATGAGCGTGCCGGCGGTGGCGGCCTGCTTCGAGTTCGACTTCATGGGCGGCTCGATGGGCTCGGTGGTCGGCGAGCGCTTCGTGCGCGGGGTCGAAGCCGCGATCGAGCAGAAGGTGCCGTTCATCTGCTTCACCGCTACCGGTGGCGCGCGCATGCAAGAAGGCTTGTTCAGCCTGTTCCAGATGGCCAAGACCAACGCCGCGTTGACCTACCTGGCCAAGGCGCGCCTGCCCTACATCAGCGTGCTGACCGACCCGACGATGGGCGGCGTGTCGGCCAGTTTCGCCTTCGTGGGCGATGTCGTGATCGCCGAGCCGAAGGCCTTGGTCGGCTTTGCCGGCCAGCGTGTGATCAAGAACACCGTGCGCGAAGAACTGCCCGAGGGCTTCCAGCGCGCCGAGTTCCTGATGCAAAAGGGCGCGATCGACATGATCGTCGACCGTCGCCAGCTGCGGCCGATGATTGCGCGCCAGCTCGCGATGCTGCAGCGACAAAACGCTGACGCGGTCGCTTAGGCCCCCACGCCCCCTCCGGGACGCTACCTTGCAGGCCGCGCCGAGCCAGAGGCTCGGCCCCTCGGTAGGCACGAACAGTCCTCAGGACTGTTCATGTCCGACCTCGGCCCCCCGAGGGGCTCGCGCAGTGGACCGGCAAAGCCGGCTCCGCGCACGCCACTTGAAGCGCGGCGTCGCCAGAAGGCGCGCCGCTCTTAGACGGACCGCACCATGAAGACGCTTACCGAGTGGCTGGTCCACAGCGAAAGCCTGCACCCGAAGACGATGGACCTGTCGCTCGAGCGCGTGCAGCAGGTGCGTGACGCGATGGGCCTGACGTTCTCGGTGCCGGTCATCACCGTGGCGGGCACCAACGGCAAGGGCTCGACCTGCTCGTTGATCGAGTCGATCGCGCGTGCGGCCGGTTACCGCGTTGGCCTGTACATCAAGCCGCACCTGGTTCATTTCGAAGAGCGCTGCCGCGTCAACGGTGTGCCGGTGAGTGCGGACTCGCTCTGCGAAGACTTCGAGGTGGTCGAGCGGGCGCGCGGCGACGTCGCCTTGACGACCTTCGAGTTCAGCACGCTGGCGATCATGCAGCGCTTGGCGCGCGAGCCGCTGGACCTGGTGATCCTCGAAGTGGGGCTGGGCGGTCGCTATGACGCGGTCAATGCGATCGACCCCGACTGCGCGGTGATCACCAGCATCGACCTCGACCACACCGAGTTCCTGGGCCCCGACCGCGAAAGCATCGGGCGCGAGAAAGCCGGCATCCTGCGCACCGGGCGGCCGGGCATCGTGTCCGACCCGATGCCGCCGCAGAGCGTTCTCGACACGGCCCTGGAAGTGGGCGCCGACCTGTGGCTGAACGGCCGCGACTTCAACCACCAGGGCGATCGCCAGCAATGGGCCTGGAGCGGCCGTGGCCGCCGCTACCACGCGCTGGCCTACCCCGCGCTGCGCGGCGCCAACCAGCTGCTGAACGCGTCGGGCGCGATCGCGGCGCTGGAGTCGCTGCGCGAGCGCCTGCCGAGCACCGCCCAGGCCGTGCGCCTCGGCCTGGCGAGCGTCGATCTTCAAGGCCGGTTCCAGATCGTGCCTGGCCAGCCCGCGCTGGTGCTGGACGTGGCGCACAACCCGCAAGCGGTGTCTGCGCTGGCCCTGAACCTGGACCAGATGGGCTTCTTCCCGCGCACGCTGGCGGTGTTCGGCGCGATGCGCGACAAAGACCTGGCCGGCGTGATGGCGCGCATCGCGCCCTTGGTCGACCACTGGCATCTGACCGACCTGCCGCTGCCGCGCGCCGCCACGGCCGACGAGCTGGCAGCGCAGCTGCGCACGGTGCAGGGCGACAAGGCCTCGTGCAGTACCCACGCATCGCCCTCGGACGCGCTCGCCGCGGCCCTGGCTGGGGCAAACCCCACTGATAGAATCGTGGTCTTCGGCTCGTTCTATACCGTGGGCGGCGTGCTGAAGCAAGGCTTGCCCCGGCTGAGCGCGCCGCACCAAGCCTGAAACCGGTGTTGATGGCCCGCAAGGGCCGGCTTGGTTGACGCGCCAAGCGCCCGACGGGTGCCTTCCCGACCGCCCCGGTCGCCACTCGCCGCCGCCACGCATGGGTCTGCTGTCGAAATTCAAATCCAGCTCCAAGGACGCTCGCGCTGGCGCGTCGTCCACCGCCGATGCAAATGAAATCGTGCGCGATGCGCGCGCCAAGGCCCGCCGCCGCCTGATCGGCGCCGCGTTGCTGCTGGGCGTGGGCATCATCGGCTTCCCGCTGCTGTTCGAGACCCAGCCTCGGCCGATCGCGGTCGACATCCCGATCGAGATCCCGTCGCGCGAGAACGCGCCCGCGCTGGTGCCGCCGCCTTCGCGGCCCGCCCGCAGCCAGCCGGTGGCCAGGCCGCCGGTCGAGCCGCTGCCCGCGTCGACCGTGTCGACTGCCCCGGCGCCCGACAGCACGCCGAAACCGGCGCTCGCCCCCGAGCCCAAGCCGGTGGCCACGCCCAAACCCCCCGAGCCCAAGCCGGACGCCAAGCCCGCGGCCAAGCCGCCGGAGCCACCGAAACCCGAGCCCAAGCCCGAGCCGAAGCCGGCCACCAAGCCGGCCGAAGCGCCCAAGCCCACCGAGGCTGCCCGGAACGGCGACGCCAAGGACGACGAGGGTCGCTACGTCGTGCAGATCGGCGCCTTCGCCGAGGTGGCCAGCGCGCGGGAGGCTCGGATGAAGGTCGAGGGCCTGGGCCTGAAGACCTACACGCAGGTGATCGAGTCCGATTCGGGCCGGCGCATCCGCGTGCGTGTCGGCCCCTATGCCACCAAGGCCGAGGCCGACAAGGCCGCGGCGAAGATCAAGTCCAGCGGTCTGCAGGCCGCGGTGTTGAAGCTCTGACGGCCATGGTCGCGGGCTTCAGCTGGGTCGATTGGGCGCTGGCCATCGTGCTGGTGCTGTCGGTCACGATCGGCCTGTGGCGCGGGCTGGTCTACGAGCTGCTGGCGCTGGTCGGCTGGGTGGTCGCCTTTGCCGTGGCCAAGTGGTACGGCGCCAGCACGGCGCAATGGCTGCCAGTGGGCGCGGCCGGCAGTTCGCTGCGCCTGGTGCTGGCCTATGCCGCGACCTTCTTCGCCGTGCTGATCGCGTGGACCTTGATGGCCAAGCTGGTGCGCATGATGATCTCGGCCACGCCCTTGACCGTGCTCGACCGGGCGCTGGGGGCGGGCTTCGGCCTGGCGCGTGGCGTGTTGATCCTGTTGACGGTGGCGATGGTCGTGCCGCTGATCCCGCCGGCGTCGAATTCGGCGGCCTGGAAAGGCTCGGTCGGGGCCGCTTGGCTGGCCGCGATGCTGCATGACCTGAAACCGCTGTGGCCCGCGCGCGAGCGGGCCGCCACGCGAGACGCCTGAGCCCGCGCCCCGCGACCACGATATTTCTCATCTTCTAGATACGAACGGACCTCCCCATGTGCGGCATCGTAGGCGTGATCTCCAAACAGCCGGTCAACCAGCTGATCTATGACGCCCTGCTGCTGTTGCAGCACCGCGGCCAGGACGCCGCAGGCATCGTCACGATGCTGGGCACCAAGTGCTTCATGCACAAGGCCCGCGGCATGGTGAAAGACGTGTTCCGCACCCGCAACATGCGCGCGTTGCCGGGCACGGTGGGCCTGGGCCAGGTGCGCTACCCGACGGCCGGCAACGCCTACAGCGAAGAAGAGGCCCAGCCCTTCTATGTCAACGCGCCGTTCGGCATCGTGCTGGTTCACAACGGCAACCTGACCAACGCCCATGCGCTGAAAGACGAGCTGTTCGACATCGACCGCCGCCACATCAACACCGAGAGCGACACCGAGGTGCTGATCAACGTGCTGGCGCACGAGCTCGAGCGCGCCGGCCGCGACCTGGCGCTGACGCCCGAGCTGGTGTTCAAGGCCGTCAGCGCCGTGCACAAGCGCATCAAGGGCTCGTATGCGGTGGTGGCGCTGATCGCGGGTTATGGCCTGCTGGCCTTCCGCGACCCGTTCGGCATTCGCCCGCTGTGCTACGGCACGCTGGCCACGGCCGACGGCCAGGAGGTGATGGTCGCCAGCGAATCGGTGGCGCTCGAAGGCACTGGCCACCAGTTCGTGCGCGACGTGGCGCCCGGCGAGGCGATCTTCATCGACCTGGAGGGCCAGGTGCATGCCCAGCAATGCGCAGAATCGCCGACGCTGAACCCCTGCATGTTCGAGTTCGTCTACCTCGCGCGGCCCGACTCGGTGATGGACGGCATCTCGGTCTACCAGGCGCGCCTGAACATGGGCGAGACGCTGGCGCAGCGCGTGATCTCGACCATGCCGCCGTCGCAGATCGATGTCGTGATCCCGATCCCCGAGTCGAGCCGCCCGAGTGCGATGCAGCTGGCGCAGAAGATCGGCAAGCCCTACCGCGAAGGCTTCGTGAAGAACCGCTACGTGGGCCGCACCTTCATCATGCCGGGCCAGGCGGTGCGCAAGAAGAGCGTGCGCCAGAAGCTCAACGCGATCGGCGTCGAGTTCAAGGGCCGCAACGTGCTGCTGGTCGACGATTCGATCGTGCGCGGCACGACCAGCAAAGAAATCGTGCAGATGGCCCGCGAGGCTGGTGCCAACAAGGTCTACATGGCCTCGGCGGCGCCGCCGGTGCGCTTTCCCAACGTCTACGGCATCGACATGCCGACCAAGGAAGAGCTGATCGCGCACAACCGGTCGATGGAAGAGATCCGCCAGTTCATCGGCGCCGACGCGTTGATCTACCAAGACGTGGACGCGATGAAACGCGTTGTCGGTGCTCTGAACAAGAACCTGGCGGGGTTCGAAGCATCGTGCTTCGACGGCGTCTACATCACCGGCGACGTCTCGGCCGCCGATTTCGATGCGATGCAGGCGCAGCGTGCGTCGCAACCCGACGACGAAGATGCCCCCGAGCGCAGCCGCCTGGCGCTGCAAAGCGGTGAAGGGAACTCCTGATGGCTCAAGGCAAGAAACGACTGCCACGCGTCGAACTGCCCGCCGATGCGCGGTTGGCCACGCTGGCACTGCGCGAGGGCCTGCCGCCTTCGCAATGGGGCGAGAACTCCGAGGCGCTGTTCCTGACCAGCAGCTTCGTCCACCCCGACGCGGCCACCGCGGCGCGGCGCTTCGCGGACGAAGAAGAGTCGTTCACCTACAGCCGCTTTTCGAACCCGACAGTGACGATGATGGAGCGCCGGCTCGCCGCGCTCGAAGGCACCAGCGGCTGCATCGGCACGGCCAGCGGCATGTCGGCCATCCTGCTGCTGGTGATGGGGCTGCTGAAGGCCGGCGACCACGTGATCTGCTCGCAGAGCGTGTTCGGCTCGACGATCAAGCTGCTGCAAGACATCATGGGCCGCTTCGGGCTCGAGGCCACGTTCGTCTCGCAGACCAATGTCGATGAATGGCGCGCGGCGCTCAAGCCCAACACCAAGCTGCTGTTCGCCGAATCGCCGACGAACCCGTTGACCGAGATTTGCGACATCGCCGCGCTGGCCGACATCGCCCATCGCGCCGGTGCCTGGCTGGCGGTCGACAACTGCTTCTGCTCGCCCGCGCTGCAGCAGCCGGTCAAGTTCGGCGCCGACTTCATCATCCACTCCGGCACCAAGTACCTGGACGGCCAGGGCCGCGTGATCGCCGGCGCCGTCTGCGGCCCCGAAGACCTGCTGCAAGGCAAGCTGGTGCCGGTGCTGCGCTCGGCCGGCATGACGCTGTCACCGTTCAACGCCTGGGTCGTGCTGAAGGGCATGGAGACGCTGGCCATCCGCATGAAGGCGCAAAGCGACAACGCGCTGGCGCTGGCGCAATGGTTGGCCACCCAGCCGGCCATCGGCCGTGTCTACTACCCGGGCCTCGAGTCGCACCCGCAGCATGCGCTGGCGATGGCGCAGCAATCGGGCAGCGGCGCGGCGGTGGTGTCGTTCGACGTGACCGGCGAGGGCGCCCAGGCGCTGCGCGAGCGCGCGTTCTCGTTGATGGACGCCACGACGGTCTGTTCGCTCACCACCAACCTGGGTGACACCAAGACCACCATCAGCCACCCGGCGACCACCTCGCATGGGCGCCTGACCGAAGCGCAGCGCCAGGCCGCCGGCATCGGCCAGGGCCTGATCCGCGTGGCGGTGGGCCTGGACCACATCGACGACTTGAAGGCCGACCTGCAACGCGGCCTGGCCACACTCTCCACCTGACTTCATGACCGCTGTTCGCACCCGCATCGCCCCGTCGCCCACCGGCTTTTTGCACCTGGGCACCGCCCGCACCGCGCTGTACTCGTGGGCCTATGCGCGCCACCACGGCGGCCAGTTCGTGCTGCGCATCGAAGACACCGACGTCGCGCGCTCGACACAGGATTCGGTCGACCAGATCATCGCGTCGATGAACTGGCTGGGCCTGGACTACGACGAAGGCCCGATCTACCAGATGCAGCGGCTGGACCGCTACCACGCGGTCGTCGAGCAGATGATCGCGGCCGGCACGGCCTACCGCTGCTACTGCACGCCCGAAGAGCTGGAGGCGATGAAGGCCGGCCAGGAGGCGCGAGGCGAGAAGCGCCGCTACGACGGCACCTGGCGGCCGGCGCCTGGCAAGGTGCTGCCGCCGGTGCCCGAGGGCGTGAAGCCGGCGGTGCGCTTCTGCAACCCGCCCGATGGCGACGTGACCTGGGACGACCTCGTCAAGGGCCCGATCACGATCAACAACCGCGAGATCGACGACCTGATCATCCAGCGGCCCGATGGTGTGCCGACCTACAACTTCGCGGTCGTGGTCGACGACTGGGACATGGGCATCACGCATGTCTTCCGCGGTGACGAACACGTCAACAACACGCCGTGGCAGATCAACATCTTCAAGGCGCTCGGCGCGCCGCTGCCACTGTTCGGCCACTGCCCGGTGATCCTGGGTGACGACGGCCAGAAGCTGTCCAAGCGCCGCGGCGCCGTCAGCGTGACCGCCTACGAAGAGAACGGCTACCTGCCCGAGGCGATGCTGAACTACCTCGCGCGCCTGGGCTGGAGCCATGGCGACGACGAGCTGTTCACGCGCGAACAACTGGTGAGCTGGTTCGACGGCACGCACATGAACAAGAGCCCCGCGCAGTGGGATGCGGCCAAGCTCGCGTGGGTCAATGCGCAGTACATCAAGCGGGCCGACGACGCGCGTTTGGCCGCGCTGGTGGCGGCGCAATTGGGCCGCCGTGGCATCGCCGTCGGCGACCAGTCGGTGCTGGTGCCGATGTGCGCATTGTTCAAGGACCGCTGCAGCACCACGGTGGAGCTGGCGGACTGGCTGTCGATGTACTTCACGCCGGTCACGCCGAGTGCCGAAGACCGGGCCACCCATGTGACCGACGCCGTGAAGCCGGCGATCGCCGCGCTGGCCGAGCGCCTAGTCGCCGTGGCGTGGGACAAGGCCTCGATCCAGCAGGCGATCAAGGACACCATCGGCGCCCACCAGCTGAAGATGCCGCAACTGGCGGTTCCGCTGCGGGTGCTGGTCTGCGGCCGCGCGCAAACGCCGTCGATCGACGCGGTGTTGTCGCTGTTTGATCGCAACGATGTGCTCACCCGCTTGCGCACTGTTTAAAAAGCGGTATATACTCTTGGTCTTCGCTCAACGGCGTTACCGAACAAGCGACGCAGTTATCCACCGAAAGGTTCAGATAGCTGCCGAAGCGAAAACGGGGGTATAGCTCAGCTGGGAGAGCGCTTGCATGGCATGCAAGAGGTCAGC
>NZ_JAYSDQ010000031.1:30938-36777 GCF_041914305.1 Ideonella sp. | reverse complement strand
CGGACGGCTTTACATCGACCGCAAAGCCGCTCCCCGCACGCCAGAACAGCTCACGCTGTCGCTGCAGCGAACCTACATGAGCCGGAGCCTGATATTTCATCAGCTGAATGCGTGGCTCGTCGGTGCGGAGCCCGACTTCAGGACCTGGCCCTATGCGGCTATGGGACTGATGGGCACGGCGCTGTTCATTGCAGCTGGCCTACCGGCCATCACTGCTCTGGGCATCGGTGCGGTTGGTGGCATCACGACGTTTGTGTGCAAACAGGGTCGCGACCTGGCTTGCTTCTCAGACGAGATGAGCGAGCGCGACGATGCCGTGAGGAACCTGAACTTGGTGCTTCGCAACGAGCGCCGCCAGCGTCATCAACGCCGCTTTGCCTGATTCGTGATTCACAGCCGCCTCCTTCGTGGGGCGGCTTTTCTTCGTCAGCGGAAGGTCTTCGGGAACACCCACGGCGCGGCAGCGCAGATGACGAGGTACGCGACGATGAGTTCGTTGATGCTCATATAAATCGAACCGGAATTGGTCATTTCATTGTAGCTGCAATGTCTATATGCGCACGCCATTCATGCAGAGCAGTTGCTAAACAGGAAGCCATTTTCGACAACCAGTCATGCAAAGGAGACAAGAGTATGGCTTCTCTCAACCCCTTCCACAAAGTCAATCCGAAGGCGCGAATCGGTGTGTCCGTGGGCCGAGAAGGTCGGCGCGTGTTCGCTCAGCTGCGGCACTTCTACAAGTCGGCGCACGATTACGAGCCGGCGGATGGCGACCTGCTCGAGCAGCTGTTCCTCGCGTGGGTCAAGCAAGACAAGGACCTGCAGGCGTACATCTCTGGCCTGAGCGAGACCGAGTCCGCGGCCGTTGAGCGCGAGCTCGACGCCGAGGAGAAGGCCACGAAGAAGAGCGGCGGCCAGTGAGTCGCGGCTGACCCAGCGCAAGGCCCCTTCGGGGGCCTGTTTCTTTGGGCTCAAGTTGGGGCGCGACAAGCCGATGAGAGGAGGGTTTCTTTCAACCCTGGAAAGGCGTTCTCTCATGACGATGTGGCTGACGTACCCGGTGATGTTTAAAGTGACGCCGGTCCCGAAGAAGCAGGGCTGGTTCGAAATTGCCAGCCGCCCCTATCGGTCCGAATACAGTGAGGTGTACGAGTTTGCAGGGGACTACCGCGACGACATCGTGCGCGGTGCACAGCTCATCGGCTGGCACGACAACGACAACCTGCTTGAGGATGACCCCCGCTTCAACAGAGCTGAGGACCGCGAGTGGCACCGCTTCTTCAACGATGAAGACGCGATAGCCGAACCGACCTTCGTCGTAGTCAAGATGGGCGACGAGTACGAAGCGATGTTCATGTGCAACGCCCCGGAGGGACTGCTGTTCGACTACATGTTCGACCAGGACGACGGCCCAGAGAACCCCGAGACGCACTTCCCGGCGTATCGGGCCGACTCGCATGAACGGTGGCAGGCGCACTACAAGCAACACCAGGCTAAACAGGCCGATGAGGCCAAGGCACGTGCAGCGCGCGTGGCGGCTGCCAAGAAGGCCGCTGCAGCCGCTACCAAGAAGGCCGCTGCGAAGCCCAAGAAGAAGGCGGTCAAGGCATGAGCGGCATCGCTCAGAGCGCTACCGTGGCCTACAACACCCCGCGCTCCCCTCGGGTGCTCCAAGACGCAGCGGCACAGTGGCTGGGGGCGGCGCACTATGAGACTGAGCTAGCGCAAGAGCTTGTGCTCGCGGGGTTTGAGCTCGCAGCCAAAGCGCATGCCACCTTCGCTGCTGAGTGCCTCACCAACGCCAACCGGCTGTTCGAACGAGGTGAAACCTGGGTCGGAGCGTCGACCAAGTTCTTCAACACTTACCAGGCCGAATGCGGCGCTCGTCACACCCATGCGCTGAAGCTGCTTAAGCGCCAAGCTTGAACGAAGGCCTGCGTTCAAGCACGAAGGGCCCCAAGAGGGGCCCTTTGTCTTGGTAGGCCGGGCCGGGCTCGAACCGGCGGTCCACGGATTCAGCGTTGTGCAGCTTTCGCTGCGCGCTGGACTATGCCTTCACCATGCGCATCACTGCGTTTAGGCGGGCGCCGTCTAGTCTCTACACCTTCCCCTCGCGGGGCTTGGCTCGGCGTTGCCTTGTGCCTTGCGGCCGTCAGGTTCCACCGAATTTGACGCCATTCACACCGGGCGTTTCCGACCCGGGTGCACAACTTGCGCTATGAGTCCGCTGCTTTGACCAACTAAGCTACCGGCCCTTCGCGTCGATGATACCTTGCACGTTCTTTCCCCCTACAGGCGGTCAATACGAAGGCCCACCAGAGGGAAAGTCTGCGGAAAGTGGCGTCTATGAGCTGCCGGCCCTCCGAAAGCGGCCGGCCTACCTCGCTGCCGGTGCCGCATTGGCCTTCGCGCGCTTGCGCGCCTTGGCCGACGGCACCAGTTGCATCTTGGCCAGTTCTTCGTCGCTGATGGGCAGCAGCATCTCACCAGGCCTCAGCGACTCCGACGGATGCGCCGCCCCTGCAGCAGCCCGGTCGATGGCATGGCTCACCTCAAGGTCCAGCGCATTCACGATTCCGCGCTGGTGCTCGTTGCGAAGGTGACGGTAGTTCCATAGTGCCTGCGGGCTTCGATGGCCCGTGAGCCCTGCAATCTGACCGTCGCTGAGACTCGTACGCTCAAACAGGCGGCTGACGCCTTCGTGCCGCGACAGGTGGGGCACGACGCCCTTGAGCCCGCAGGCCTCCACAGCCTTATCCCAGGGCACGCGGTAGTTGTAAGGGCTCCAGCCCTCTCCCGCACGCTTTGGCGTGCCGAACAGGTACGGGCAGTCCGTGGGCTGTTCGTCAAGGTGCCGCATCAACATCCGATAGTTGGCGGCCGTCAGAAGCACATTCCGGGGGTCCTCGTTCTTCGTACGCGGCAGATTGACCTGCGGCGGGTCATCACGCAGCCACCCTTTGAGTGCCCCGGCCAACTCGCCGGGCCGGCACAGCGACGAAAACAAGATTCTGAAGAAGACGTACGCCTTGCCGTCCCCTGCAGTGTTCCAGTGGTCGAACAGCAACCCAATCTCAGCATCTGACAGTCGTCTGTTGCGACCGTTGCCCTTGGGGCGCTTCACGCCGCGCACGGGGTTTGTGTCCAGCACCTTAAGTTCTTCGACGCAGAACCGGAGGATGCCGCTAAGCGCTGCCACTTCCAGACGTACAGCGTGGGCCGACATCGTGTCGTTGTCTCCCCGCGACGGACGCTCGGCTTTGCGCTGCTTGATGTAGGAGCGCACGTCGTCGCTCGTGATGTCGCGGACATCACGGTCGCCGAGGACCTCGAGCGGCCTCTTCTGCTTCGACGGCTCGGTTAGGCGAGTCCGTTCGCCCAGCGCCGCCCAGGCCTCGCTCTGCTTGTACAACTCAGCCGCACGCCGCAGCGTCATCACATCGCTGCTGGCCGTCTTGTCCGGCGGCGACCACTTGCCGGACTTCATCCGCTTTTCGGTAGCCTCAGCCCAAGACCTCGCCTGCGCCTCGCGGTCGAAGACCTTGGCCTCTTTCATGTCCTTGTGTCGTGCAAACCCTCGGAACCTGCCGGAAGGCAACATCGCTACGCTGGCCATTTGCTCACGCCCTGCTCACGTTGATACGCCAGAGCGGGTTTTCGGCCAGACAAAGGACTTCTTGAGTGCCCTCTTCCCTCGTAGACAGCGCAAGATTTGCTCACGCCGAGGGTTCATGCCGTTGGATTATGAGTCCTCTGCTCTAACCAACTGAGCTAACGGCCCGTTGCTGACGCAAGGGCGTGATTCTAGGTGGCGCGGGCACCGCCTAGCGCTGAGACAACGCGTGCCCGACCAACCGCGACGTGATGTCGACGATCTGGATCATGCGGTCATAGGCCATGCGCGTCGGGCCGACGACGCCCAGCGTGCCGACGACCTGGCCGTCGACCTCGTACGGTGCCGAGACGACCGACAGTTCCTCGAACGGCACGACGCGGCTTTCGCCGCCGATGAAGATGCGCACGCCCTCGGCGCGGCTGGAGGTGTCGAGCAGGCGCATCAGCTGCGTCTTCTGCTCGAACAGGTCGAAGAGCTTGCGCAGGCTGCCCATGTCGTTGCCAAAGTCCTGCACACCCAGCAGGTTGCGCTCGCCGCTGACGATGACCTGGTCCTGGTTTTCTTCCATCGCGTCGGTGCCCAGTTGCACCGCGGCCTGCATCAGGCCGGCGATCTCGCCGCGCAACGCGTCGATCTCGCCTTTGAGCCGCTCGCGCACCTCTTCGATCGTCAGGCCGGCGTAGTGGGCGTTCAGGTAGTTGCTGGCCTCGACCAGCTCGCTCTGGGTGGGGTCGTGGGCGGTGAAGATCACGCGGTTCTGCACGTCGCCGTCGGGCGCCACAAGGATCACCAGCACGCGCTTTTCACCCAGGCGAAGAAACTCGATGTGGCGAAAGACGCTCGGTTTTTTTGGCGCAGTGACCACGCCAACGAAGCTGGACAGGTTGGACAGCAGCTGCGCCGCCTGCGCGATCACCCGCTGCGGCTGGTCGGGGTGCAGTTGGTCGCGCGCGGCCACCAGGTCGGGCGGCGTCTGGCTCAAATCGAGCGCGCGGGTCGTCAGCATCGTGTCGACGAACAGCCGGTAGCCACGCGCGGTGGGGATGCGGCCGGCCGAGGTGTGCGGGCTGACGATCAGGCCCAGCTCTTCGAGGTCGGCCATCACGTTGCGGATGGTTGCCGGCGACAGCTCCAGCCCCGAGGCCTTGGACAGCGTGCGCGAGCCCACCGGCTGTCCGTCGGCAATGTAGCGTTCGACCAGGGTCTTCAGCAGCGATCGTGAGCGCTCGTCGAGCATGAAATCATTGTACGGACTGGCCCTTGGTCACCCCGTTGCGTGAAAGCCCCTGTGGTGTAATTCCTCGCACCCTTTTGGAATAGACCAGGGCCATGCCCAACCGCTTTCGCCACGCTGCGTTGATTGGCAAATACCAGGCCCAGGGCATACGGCCGATGCTGCAAAGCCTCGCCGAGTTCTTGCTCCGTCAAGGCATGGATGTGTCGATCGAGCGCGAAACCGCCTTGAACACCGACTGGTCCGACCATGGCGCGTTCACCCCCGCCGAGCTGGGCGAGCGCTGCGACATCGCGGTGGTCGTCGGCGGCGACGGCACGATGCTGGGCATCGCGCGCGAACTGGCCTTCTATAACCTGCCATTGGTGGGCATCAACCAGGGCCGGCTCGGCTTCATCACCGACATCCGCGCGGTCGACTGGGCCGAGGCGCTGGGGCCGATGATGCAAGGCGACTACGAGGAAGAGCGCCGCGCGATGATCGAAGGCGAGGTCTGGCGCGACGGCGAGAACATCTTCGAGGGCCTGTCGCTCAACGACGTGGTGGTCAGCCGCGGCAACACCGCGAGCATGGTCGAGCTGCGCATCGACGTGGGTGACGAGTTCGTTGCCAACATCCGCGCCGACGGCCTGATCATCGCGTCGCCGACCGGCTCCACGGCCTACGCGCTGTCGGCCGGTGGCCCGATCCTGCACCCCGCGATCGCCGGCTGGGTGATGCTGCCGATCGCCTCGCACACCTTGTCCAACCGGCCGATCGTGCTGCCCGACGGGCAGGACGTGACCGTCACCATCGTCGCCGGCCGCGACTGCAGCGCCAACTTCGACATGCACCGCCTGGCCAGCCTGCTGCACGGCGACCAGGTGCGCGTGCGCCGCTCGGCGCAGAGCGTGCGCTTTCTGCACCCGCGCGGCTGGAGCTACTACGCCACCCTGCGGCGCAAGCTGCGGTGGTACGAAGGCGTGTGATGCTCACCCCCAGGTCGCTTC
>NZ_JAYSDQ010000031.1:0-30838 GCF_041914305.1 Ideonella sp. | reverse complement strand
GCGCCCGCCCCCCGAGGGGGTGCTCAGCCGCCTTGGGGCGGCCCGGCGCCGTCTGGCTCGCCCCCAGGTCGCTTCGCGCCCGCCCCCCGAGGGGGTGCTCAGCCGCCTTGGGGCGGCCCGGCGCCGTCTGAATTTCTTCACCATGCTCAAGAGCCTCACCCTCAAGGATTTCGTCATCGTCAGCACGCTGGACGTCGAGTTCGACGCCGGCTTCTCGGTCTTGACCGGTGAAACCGGCGCCGGCAAGTCGATCCTGATCGACGCGCTGCAACTCGCGCTCGGCGCCCGCGCCGAGAGCCATGTCGTGCGTGAAGGCGCCGCGCGGGCCGAAATCACCGCCGCGTTCGACCTGCCGCCCGCGCTGTCGGGCTGGCTGGACGAGGCCGGCTTCGATGCCAGCGACAGCACGCTGCTATTGCGCCGCATCGTCGATGCCAAGGGCGGCAGCCGCGGCTTCATCAACGGCAGCGCCGCCACCGCTGCGCAGCTGCGCGAGGTGGCCGACCACCTGATCGACATCCACGGCCAGCACGCGTGGCAGGGATTGACGCGGCCAGCCTCGGTGCGCGCGCTGCTGGACGAGCAGGCCGGCGTCGACGTGCGCCCGATGGGCACCGCCTTCGACCACTGGCGCGCCGCCAGCCAGACGCTGGAATCGGCCCGCACCCGCCAGGGCGAGCTGGCCAGCGAGCGCGAGCGGCTGCAATGGCAGATCGGCGAGCTGGACAAGCTGGCCCCGGGCGAAGACGAGTGGCCCGAGCTCAACGCCGAGCACCAGCGCCTGGCCCACGCCCAGGCGTTGATGGACGGCGCCGGCCAGGCGGCGCGTGCGGTGTCGGGTGACGATGACGACAACGCGTCGCGCCGCGTCGCCCGCGCACTGGCTGCGCTCGAAGACGTGGCCGAGTTCGACCCACGCCTCGCGCCGGTGCTCGAGGTGCTGCAAGGCGCGCAGGCCCAGCTCGAAGACGCCGCCCACACGCTGAACGCCTACCTGTCACGCACCGAGCTGGACCCGGCCCGCCTGGCCGAGCTGGACAACCGCATGTCGGCCTGGCTGAGCCTGGCACGGCGCTACCGCCGCCCGCCCGAAGAGCTGGCCGCGCTGCTGGCTGAATGGCGCGTGGCGCTGCAGGCGCTGGACGAGGCCGCCGACCTGGCCGGGCTGGAGCAACGCGTGGCCGACGCGCGCGCTGCCTGGCACAAAGAAGCCAAGGCCGTCAGCACCGCCCGCCACAAGGCCGCCAAGCCGTTGGCGCAGCGCGTGACCGAGGCGATGCAGCAGCTGGGCATGGCCGGTGGACGCTTCGAGGTGGCGCTGAACGCGATCGACGAGCCGCAGTCGTTCGGACTGGAGACGGTCGAGTTCCTGGTCGCCGGCCATGCCGGCAGCGCGCCGCGGCCGCTGGGCAAGGTGGCATCGGGCGGTGAGCTGTCGCGTCTCGCGCTGGCGATCGCCGTGACCACCGCGCAATCGCGCCAGGCGGGCGCCCATGCGTCCAGCAGCCCCGCCACGCTGATCTTCGACGAGATCGATACCGGCGTCGGCGGCACCGTGGCCGACTCGGTCGGCCGGCTGATGAAGCAGCTGGGCCGCAGTGCTCAGGTGCTGGCCGTCACCCATTTGCCGCAGGTGGCCGCCTGTGCCGATTGCCACTTCGTCGTCGCCAAGGCCACCGAGCGCGGCCAGACGCTGAGCCAGATCGCACCGGTGCATGGCGAGGCCCGCGTGGCCGAGGTGGCGCGCATGCTGGGCGGTGATCGCCAGTCCGGCACCAGCCTGGCCCATGCGCAAGAGCTGATCCAGCGCGCGGTGCACGAGACGCCGCGCGCAGCCCGCGCGAAACCATCGCCATGAGCGACGCTACAGGCCCCGCACCCGACCCTTCGCCGGCGGACGCCACGCCCGTCACGCGCGAGGTCGTGTTGGTCACCGGCATCTCCGGCTCCGGCAAGTCGGTCGCGTTACATGCGCTGGAAGACGCGGGTTATTTCTGCGTCGACAACCTGCCGCCCGAGCTGCTGCGCGAGTTCATCCGCGTCGAAAGCAGCCATGGCGTGCGCCGCATGGCGATTGCGGTCGATGTGCGCACCGCCGGCTCCTTGCCGCACCTGCTGCCGGTGCTGGACCAGCTGCGCGCCGAAGGTGTCGACGTGCGCAGCGTGTTTCTCAACGCCAGCACCGAGGCGCTGGTCAAGCGGTTCTCGGAGACTCGCCGCCCGCACCCCTTGAGCGCGCCCAACCACGAGGGCGACCCGCACCGCGCGCTGGTCGACGCGATCGAGCTCGAGCAGCAGCTGATGGCCGACCTGCGCGAACGCTCGACCGTGCTGGACACCTCGCAGCTGCGCCCGGCCCAGTTGCGGCTGTGGCTGCGCGAGCTGGTCAACGCCACCAGCAGCCGGCTGACATTGGTGTTCGAATCGTTCGCCTTCAAGCAAGGCGTGCCGCTGGATGCCGACCTGGTGTTCGACGTGCGTGTGCTGCCCAACCCTTTCTACATCCGCGAACTGCGGCCCTTGACCGGGCGCGACGAGCCCGTGGCCACCTACTTGCAAGAGCAGCCCGAGGTCGGCGAGATGCTGACCCAGATCGAAGGCTTCATGCGGCGCTGGCTGCCGTCGTTCGAGCAAGACCAGCGCAGCTACCTCACGGTATGCATCGGCTGCACCGGCGGCCAGCACCGATCGGTCTATTTTGTCGAGCAGTTGGCCAAGCGCTTCGCGGGCCGCGTGGCCACGCTGCGCCGCCATCGCGAGCTGGATGAACGCGCATGACATTGGCTGCCCACGCGCCTGACACGCTGGCGCTGTTTCCGCTGCGCACCGTGTTGTTCCCTGGCGGCAGGCTGTCGCTGAAGGTGTTCGAGGCGCGCTACCTCGACCTCGTGTCCAGCTGCATGCGCGAGCAACAGCCGTTCGGCGTGGTGTGCCTGCTGCAAGGCGGTAAGGTGCGCAAGCCGGGCGCTGCCGCAGTCACCACCCGCTTCGAGCCGATGGGCGTGCTGGCGCAGCTGGTGGAGGTCGATGCGATGAGCCCCGGTGTGCTGAAAGTGCGCTGTGCAGGGGGTGCGCGTTTTCAATGGACCACGCTGCAGGAAAACCGCGACGGCCTGTGGCAGGCCAGCGGCGTGACGCTGCTGCCAAACGACCCGGCCGAGCCACCCGGTGAGCGCTTTGCCGATGCCGTGCAGGCGTTGCAGCGTGCGTATGCGGCGCTCGCGCAGCGGCCCGAAGCCGAGCTGCCCGACGAGCAGCATTTCGACGATGCTGGCTGGGTGGCCAACCGCTGGTGCGAGCTGCTGCCGGTGCCGCTGGCCGCACGCCAACAGTTGATGGCCCTGACCGACCCGCTACAGCGACTCGGCCTGGTCGACGAGTTCTTGCGCAGCAAACAGCTGATCTGAGCGGCCGAGCAGTTTCGTCACCGGCGCCGGCAGGCCGAAGGCGGGCAACTCGCGGCGCTCGACCCAGCGGCCTTCTGGCCAACGCTGTTGCAGCATCGCGTCGGCCCGCGCATCGGCCGGCAGGCGGTGCTGCACCGGCTGCAACCGCAAGTCCAGATGGGTCAGCACATGGGTGAAGCCGGGCAGCACCTCGCTGCCGCCGGGCCAATCGCTCGATGCCTGCTGCAGCTCGTCGGTGGAACCGAATTCGGGCAACGACCACAGGCCCGCCCAGATGCCCGTCGCCGGGCGCCGCACCAACCAGACCTGTTCGCCCTGCGTCAGCCACAGCAGCGTGATCGCACGCTGGCTGCGCTTGAGCTTGCGGGTCTTGACGGGGTAGTCCTCGGGCCGGCCTTCGCGCCTGGCCACGCAGTCGTCGGTCAGCGGGCAGGCGTTGCAACGCGGTGCGCGTTGCGAGCACAGCGTGGCGCCCAGGTCCATCAAGCCTTGCGTGTAGGCCACCATGCTCGCGGGTTCGGGCAGCAGTGCCTCGGCCCGCGCCCACAGCACCTTCTCGTGGCGCGCCTGGGCGAGGTCGTCGCCGAAACCCAGCGTGCGCGTCAGCACCCGCTTGACGTTGCCGTCGAGGATCGCCACCCGCTCGTCGAAGCAGAACGCGGCAATCGCTGCCGCGGTCGAGCGGCCGATGCCGGGCAAGGTGGCCAGCAGCTGCGCACTGCGCGGGAATTCGCCGCCATGCTCGGCCACCACCGCCTGCGCACAGCGGTGCAGGTTGCGCGCGCGGCTGTAGTAGCCCAGGCCCGCCCACAGCGCCAGCACATCGTCGGCCGGCGCCGCAGCCAGCGCGGCCACATCGGGAAAGCGCTCGAGAAAGCGCTGGTAGTAGCCCAGCACCGTGCTGACCTGGGTCTGCTGCAGCATGATCTCCGACAGCCAGACACGGTAGGGATCGCGGGTTTGCTGCCATGGCAGCGCGTGGCGGCCATGCCGCCGCTGCCAGGCGACCACCCGATCGGCCAGCGGCCGGGCCGGCGCGGCGGTCGTGTCAGGCGCGCCGCTGCCGCGGCCAGCGCTCACGGCAGCGCCAGGCCGTCGCCTTGCAGCATTGCTTCGCCGCCAGAGACGGTGTCGACCGCGTCGGGCGACAGCTCGGCCGTTTCCGGCCCGCGCTCGGCACGCTGGCGCAACTCGCCGGCCTGCACATAGGCGCGCTCGATCAGCTCCATCAATCGCGCGTCCTGCGTCTCGACCTCGGCCAGCCGCTGCTCGAGCTCGCCGGTGGCCTGCTGGATGCGCTCGAGCGCTTCGCGGCGGCGCTTCAGGCTCTTGCGGCGGTCGCGGAACTGGCCGTCGATCTGCTGCGAGGCCATCTGGTTCCAGGTCTCGACCTCCGTGCAGGCGTTGTCGAACACGACGCGCAGCTTGGACATCAGCATGCGCTGGAACTGCTCGGAGAACGCCGAGCTGTTCATGCGGATCGCCCGCGTCACGCTGAAGTAGCGGCTGTAGCCCCGCTCGATCAGCTGCAGCTCTTCGCGGAAAGGCGCGAGGTCGGGTGACGGCGTCAATGCGAGCGAAAAGCCGAACTCGCTGTTGAGCTGGCTGAAGGTCGCCTGCAGCATCTGGTTGATCTCGGCGCATTGGTGCGCCGCCTTGTCGATCTGGCTGGTCAACCCGTCGCACAAGGCCTGGAATGCCGCGCGTGCGCGCAGGTTGAACCAGCTCGTGCCGAGCGTGGCCTGCAGGCTGGCCACGGCCTCGCGCAGGCGGTCGGTCGACAGGGCGTGCAGCGCCTCGCGCAGCATGCGCAGGTGCACGGTGCGCAGTGCAGCCAGGCGCGCGGTGCAGCGCTCGAACTCGACCGAGTCGGCCTGCACACGCGTCAGCATCTGCGTCACGCGGCCGCCGCTCTTGCCGCGCAGGCTGCGCAGCTCGAGCATCTGCTCGGCGTTGGCGCGGCGCTGGTCGCGCAGGCGGCGGGTGGCGTGTTCCAGCAGCGACTGCACGCCGCTGATCACGGCCTTGGCCAGCACCGTCTGGCGTTGCGGCAGCAGGTCGGCGTTCAACGCGGCTTCGAGCGCCGGCAGCCGGCTCTCTGCCAGCCCGGCTTCGTCGCCGGCCAGCCGCGCGGCCAGAGCTTGCCGCGCCGAAACCGGGAAGACCCGCTCGCGCGGCACGCCCAGGGTGTTGGCGGTCTCCACGCACTGGCGCTCGATCGCGCGCTCGCGCTCGGCTGGCGTGGCCAGCGGGTCGGCCAGCGTGTCGACCTTGTTCAGCACCACGAAACTGGCCAGCCCCTGGCCGCCGAGGTGGTCGTTCCAGATGTCCAGGTCCGACCGGGTGACACCGGTGTCCGCACCGAGCACGAACAGCGCGGCATGCGCACTGGGCAGCAAGCCCAGCGTCAGCTCGGGCTCGGCACCGATCGCGTTCAGCCCCGGCGTGTCGACGACGACCAGGCCGCGCTGCAGCAACGGGTGCGGGTAGTTGATGATCGCGTGGCGCCACGAGGGCACCTCGACGCGGCCGTCGGGCTGCACCGGCGGGTTGTCCGAGGCATTGTTGTCGGACCAAAGGCCAAGGGTGCGGGCCTCGTCGATCGTCACCAACTGCGTGGCGGTGACTTCGTTCAGCGAGCGCGCCAGGCCCGGCATGTCGCTCGGGTCGAGCGACAGGCGCTTCCAGCGCTCACGCTGGGCGCGCCAGTCGGCCAGCGACGCGGCCTCGCGGCGGGTGGCGATCGGCAGCAGGTCCAGCGTCGGCAGCTCGTGCGCGTCCCACGACAACTCGACCGGGCACATCGTCGTGCGGCCCGGCGTGGCCGGCAGCACACGGCGGCCCGCGTCGGCAAAGAAGATCGCGTTGATCAGCTCGCTCTTGCCGCGCGAGAACTCGGCGACGAAGGCGATCACCAGCTTGTCGCTGGCCAGACGCTGGCGCAATGCCTGCGACGCACCCGAGGCCGCCGGATCCAGCAGATCGCTCTGGGACAAGAAGTCTTCCAGCGTGGCCAGGTCGCGCTCGAGCGCGAGGCGCCAATCGGCGAGCGCGTCCAACCCGGGCACCAGGAAGGGCTGCATCGCGAGCTGGCGCTCGGCCGCGTTGGTCAGGTGCATGGTGGTCGCGTTCAGATCGGGCGGTACATGTAAGCGAATGTGCCAGCTCTGCCAGGGCAGCGCGCGGCGGACGGGAATCCTAGCAAAGCCCTTCGGTCACGCCGTTACGCTTTTCAGCGCCGCTGACAGCCGGGGCAGAAATATGTCGCACGCTGCCCTTGCACGATGCGGCGGATGGTGCCACCACACCGCGCACAGGCCTCGCCGGCCCGGCCGTACACACGCGCCAGACCCTGATATTGACCTACTTCGCCGTGCGCGTTGCGGAAATCGCGCAATGTCGAGCCGCCGGCCTCGATCGCCTCGGTCAGCACCTGTTGCACGGCGGCATGCAGCTTGGCGGCGCGCGCCGGGCCGATGCGGGTGCAAGGCGTGCGCGGGTCGATGCCGGCCTGCCACAAGGCGTCGCTGGCGTAGATGTTGCCCGCGCCGACGACCAGCTCGCCCGACAGCAGCGCCAGCTTCACCGCGGTGCGGCGGCCGTGCAGTGCGGCGTGCAGGGCCTCGGCGGTCCAGGCCGGGTCGAACGGCTCGGGCCCGAGCTTGGCCAGCAGTTTCGACGCCGGCAGCACATCCAGCCCGTCAGACCAGACCACCGCACCAAAACGGCGCGGGTCGGTCAGGCGCAGCAGGCCCCGGTCGGTCACCAGCTCGGCGTGGTCGTGCTTGCCGCTGGGCCCCAGGCTGGCGCCGAATGCCAGCGAGCCGGACATGCCCAGGTGCCACAGCAACCCGCCGACGGCCTGGCCCGAGGCCTGCAACATCGGCAACCAGAGGTACTTGCCGCGCCGACCGACCGGGCCGACCTGCAGGCCGACCAGCGATTCGGGCTCGATGCCCAAGGGCCAGCGCAACGCCTTGCCCATGCGCAACGCCAGCACCCGCGCGCCCTCGATGCCGCCGACGCTGCGGCGTGTGACTTCGACCTCAGGCAGTTCGGGCATCGGGGAATTATCCGGGCGGGCGGCACTCCTAGGAGGCTGTCGGGCTCTGGGATGGGCTCGCGTTGGGCCTGAAAGGGGGTCCAGGCAAGGCGCAAAGCGCAGCCGGGTTCGATACCCGGCGAGCATTTGCTACGCGGAATTGGCCCCCCTTTCAGGCCCAACCCGAAGGGCCGAGGCGAATTGCGCCGCCATGCTTCGTTGCCGACTCGTTGTGTGGCCGAGCCACACAGCCTCACCGGCGCCTCGCCTCGCAGCGCAACTCGCCTCGGCGCGAGCCCATCCCAGAGCCCGACAGCCTCCTAGAATCGACCACGCCCTCCCGGAGATTCGATGCTGCCTCGTTTTGCCCGTGCCCAGCTGCGCCGTTCCGCCCCGCTGTCGTCCCCTTTTCACCCGACCCGGTTGGCCGTGGCCGCTGCGCTGGCTGGCCTGCTGAGCACCACGGTGCTGGCTGCCGAGCCCGAGGCGGCACCCGCCACCGCTGAAACCAAGGAGGCCGAGGCTCCCGCCGTCAATTCGGCGATGGACGGGTCGGTGTTCCTGGACGTGCTGGCCGCCGAGATGGAGGCCCAGAACGGCGACCTGGGCGAAGCCTTCGGCCGCATGCTGGTCACCGCCCGCCGCACCCGCGACGAGGGGCTGTTCCAGCGCGCAGTCGAGCTCGCGGCGCAGGCGCGCGCGGGGGACAAAGCGCTGGCGGCCGTCAAGCTGTGGCGCAGCGCCCTGCCCGATTCGCCCAGCGCGCTGCGCACGCAGCTGCAATTGCTGGTGGCGCTGGACAAGCCCGGCGAGCTGAGCGAGCCGATCCGCACCTTGGTCGAGCGCGAACCGGTGATGGACCGGCCCGGCACCATCGCCTCGTTGCCGCGTTTCTTGAGCTCGATCCCCGACAAGCGCCGCACGCTGGCCGTCACCGAGCAGGCGCTGTCGCCCTTTGCCAATACGGCACCGACGCGCACCGCCGTGCACACCGCGCTGGGCCGCATGGCGCTGGCGGCCGATCAGCCCGATGTCGCACTCTCGCGCGCCCGCCGTGCCCTGGCAGAAGAACCCTCGGCCCCCGGCCCGGCGCTGCTGGCACTGGAGCTGATGCCCAAGGACGCCGCCGCCGAAGCGCTGGTGCAGGGCTATCTGGCGCGCGACGATGCGCTGCCGCCCGTGCGCTTGGCGTATGCCCGCGCGCTGGACCAGCAGCAGCGCATCGGCGAGGCCGCGGTGCAGTTGCGTGAGGTCGTCGCCAAGCAACCCGACCAGGCGGCCGCGTGGCTGAGCCTGGGCGCCTACATGGTCGACCTGCGCGAGCCCGACGAAGCCATCCGCGCGCTCGACCAGTTTCTGAACCTGACGCGCAACCTCGCGCAGGCGAGCGACAAGGCCGACAAGGACGGCGATGAAGGCGACGACAAGCACGACCTTCAAGGCATGATCGAACTGGCCTACCTGCTGCAATCGCAGGCGCAAGAGCAGCGCGGCGACGTGCGCGCCGCCGGCCAGTGGCTGGACAAGATCGAGCCCTCGCGCGTGGACATGTCCACGCTGACCCGCCGCGCCAGCCTGATGGCCCGCGCCGGCCAGCTGGCACAGGCCCGCGCCTTGGTGCGCGAGGCACCGGCGCGCGACCAGCCCGACGCACGCACCCGGCTGCTGGCCGAGGCCCAGGTGCTGCGCGACCAGCGCCACTGGGCCGAGGCCTACGAGCTGCTGCTGGGCGGCCTGCGGCAAGAGCCCGAAGACACCACGCTGATGTACGAGCTGGCGATGGTGGCCGACCGGCTGAACCGCTTCGACGACATGGAGGCGCTGCTGCGCCGCGTGATCACCCTCAAGCCCGACGACCACCACGCGCACAACGCGCTCGGCTACTCGCTGGCCGATCGCAACATCCGCCTCGAAGAAGCGCTGGGGCTGGTGCAGAAGGCGGCCGCGCTGGCGCCGCACGACCCGTTCATCGTCGACAGCCTGGGCTGGGTCGAGTACCGGCTGGGCCACCGCGACGAAGCGATCAAGCTGCTGCGCCGCTCGCACCAGGCACGCCCCCACGTCGAGGTGGCGGCCCACCTGGGCGAGCTGCTGTGGGTCACCGGTCAACGCGAAGAAGCCTTGCGCATCTGGCGCGAGGGCCGCGCCCGCGAGGCCGACAACGACGTGCTGCAGGAAACGCTGACCCGGTTGAAGGTCAAGCTGTGACGCTGCGCGGTTGGGCGCGGGCCGTGGCCGGCATGATCGCGGCCGCCGTGCTGGCCGGCTGCGCCAGCGCGCCGCCGCAGCCCGGCACGGCCCCCGTGCTGAGCGGCCGGCTGCTGGTCAAGGTTGCCGCACTCGGCGACCAGCCGGCGCAGTCGCACAACGCCGCCTTCGAGCTGAGCGGCGACGAGCGCCAGGGCCAGATGCGCCTGCTCGGGCCCTTGGGCGCCCAGGTCGCGCTGGCGCACTGGAACGAACACGGTGCCTCGTTGCAAGACAGCCAGGGTGGCCGCGACTTTCCCGACCTGGCCACGATGACCGGCGAAGCGCTGGGGGAGCCGATCCCGCTCGCTGCCTTGATGCAATGGCTGCAGGGCCGGCCGTGGGACGGAGCCCCGCACCGACCGTTGGCCTCGGCCACGCCGGGCTTCGTCCAGCTCGGCTGGTCGGTCGACCTGGCCCGGTGGGCCGACGACGCGCTGGTCGAGGCCACGCGGATCGACCCGCCCGGCGTCGTCGTCCGCGCCAAGCTCGACCGCACCCCGTGACACCATGCCCCTGAACGCGCTGTATGACCTGCAGGCACCGGCCAAGCTGAACCTGTTCCTGCATGTCGTCGGCCGCCGTGCCGACGGCTACCACCTGCTGCAATCGGTCTTCACGCTGATCGACTGGGCCGACACGCTGCACCTCGAGCGTCGTGCCGATGGCCAGTTGCATCGGCACGACCTGGGCCCGGCGCTGCCGCCCGACGACCTGTGCCTCAAGGCCGCCCGCGCCTTGCAGGCCGAAAGCGGCTGCACCCTCGGCGCCGACATCTCGATCGACAAGGCGGTGCCCTGGGGTGCCGGCCTGGGCGGCGGCAGCTCCGACGCGGCCACCGTGCTGATCGGCCTGAACCGCCTGTGGGGCCTGGGCTGGTCACGGCAGCGCCTGCTCGCGCTGGGCGAGCGCCTGGGGGCCGACGTGCCGTTCTTCATCGGCGGCCATACCGCCTTTGTCGAAGGCATTGGCGAGCAACTGAGCCCTGTGTCGATGACGCCCCAGCACTACGCGGTGCTGAAGCCGGCCGCGGCGATCCCGACCGCAGGAATTTTTTCCAGCCCGCTGCTGACACGTGATACCGAAGCTGCTATAGTCACGGGCTTTCTTGCAGACGCTGAAGCATTGGTTCGTAGCGAGGTTGGCGGGGCAAAAACCCTGGCCAGTTTCCCGGGCCACAATGACCTGCAACGCGCCGCCGAGGCTTTGTGCCCGGAGGTCGCCGAAGTGGGTCGCTGGCTTCAAGCCCGGTTCGGCAACAGCCGGATGACGGGCTCGGGCAGCGCGGTGTATGCAAGAGCCGGCGCAGGCGAACGGCCTGTGGCGACCATGCACGAGGGCCGAACCGAAGGTTGGCCCGAGGGCTGGGTCGGGCGAATGTGCCGGAGCCTGGATGTGCACCCGTTGGCCGGGTGGCTGGGCTGAAAGGTTTCAAGGGCGTGGCCGTCAGGCCGGGTCCTGTGTAGGGGAGTCGCCAAGTTGGTTAAGGCATCGGATTTTGATTCCGACATGCGAGGGTTCGAGTCCTTCCTCCCCTGCCAAATTTCTTGCTCTGAGACGGCGTGTTGATCGACACGCCGTCCTCGTCTGAAGATCGCGCACCCGCCTTCGTCTCTTCTCCCAAGCCGCCTGCCCACCGGAGTTCCCCCGTGCTGTTCAACACCGTGCTCTTCACCGGCAATGCCAACCCGGTGCTGGCCCAGGAGATGGCGACCCACCTCGGTGCCGAGCTTGGCAAGGCATCCGTCGGGCGCTTCTCCGATGGTGAGGTCACCGTCGAGATCCAGCAGAACGTCCGCGCCCGCGACGTCTTCGTCGTCCAGTCGACCTGCGCGCCGACGAACGAGAACCTGATGGAGCTGCTGATCATGGTCGATGCGTTGAAGCGCGCCAGCGCGCGCCGCATCACCGCCGTGATCCCCTACTTCGGCTACGCGCGGCAAGACCGCCGCCCGCGTTCGACCCGTGTGCCGATCTCGGCCAAGGTCGTGGCCAACCTGCTCGAAACCGTCGGCGTCGAGCGCGTGCTGACGATGGACCTGCACGCCGACCAGATCCAGGGCTTCTTCGACATCCCGGTCGACAACATCTACGCCTCGCCGGTGCTGCTGACCGACCTGAAGGCCAAGGCCTACCGCGACCTGGTGGTCGTCAGCCCCGACGTGGGCGGCGTGGTGCGCGCCCGCGCGCTGGCCAAGCAGCTGGGCTGCGACCTGGCGATCATCGACAAGCGGCGCCCGAAGGCCAACGTGTCCGAAGTGATGCACGTGATCGGCGAGATCGACGGCCGCAACTGCGTGATCATGGACGACATGATCGACACCGCCGGCACGCTGGTCAAAGCCGCCGAAGTGCTGAAGGACCGCGGCGCCAAGAGCGTCTACGCCTATTGCACGCATGCGGTGTTCTCGGGCCCAGCGATCGAGCGCATCAAGAGCTCGCACCTGGACGAGGTCGTCATCACCAACACGATTCCGCTGTCGGACGCCGGCAAGGCCTGCCCGAAGATCCGCCAGCTGTCGGTCGCCTTCCTGTTCGCCGAGACCATCCGCCGCATCTCGGACGGTGAATCGGTGACCTCGATGTTCGCCGAGCAGAACAACAACTTCTGAAGACCGCCGGGCCCTCGGGCTCGACGGTCTTTTTCGTCGACGGCGCGAGCCGTCATTCAAATGGGGCGCATCTGGTCGCGGACGCCCCGACTCATTGGAGAGTGTCATGGAATTCGTCGCTTTCGAGCGCAGCAAGCAGGGGACCGGAGCGAGCCGCCGCCTGCGTCATTCGGGCAAGGTGCCTGGCATCGTTTTCGGTGCCGGCCAACCCGCAATGATCGAGCTGGATCACAACGCGCTGTACTTCGCCCTGAAGAAGGAAGCCTTCCACTCGTCCATCCTCGAGATGGAACTGGCCGGCAAGAAGCAGAAGGTGCTGCTGCGTGACTTCCAGATGCACCCGTGGAAGCAGCAAGTGCTGCACGTCGACTTCCAGCGCGTCGACGAAACCACCCGTCTGCGCAAGAAGGTGCCGCTGCACTTCTCGGGCGAAGAGAACTCGATCGCCGTGAAGACCGACAAGTGCCTGGTCAGCCACGTGGCGACCGAAATCGAGATCGAATGCCTGGCAGTTCAGCTGCCCGAGTTCGTGTCGGTCGACCTGTCGGGCCTGATCAAGGGCAAGAGCCTGCACGTGTCGGACCTGACGCTGCCCGAAGGCATCAAGGCGGTCAAGCACGGCACCCAGAACCCGGTGGTCGTGGCCGTGACCGAGCCGAAGGTCGAAGAAGAAGTCGTGGCCGCGCCCGCTGCGCCGGTCGACGACAAGAAGAAGGGCAAGGGCAAGAAGTAAGTCGTTCGCGACCTTTTGCCTCGAAACAAACCCCGCCTCGGCGGGGTTTTTTCTTTGTTGCGATTGCATTCAATTTTTGGGACTAGCCAGAGGGCTGGCTGCAAACGCCACTCGCTAGCATCGATCTCCCAAAACAGGAGCACCCATGTCACGATTCCTTCTTCGCGCTGCCGCAGCGGCGGCTGCCCTCGCCTTCGCCAGCGTGCCCGCACTGGCCCAGACCGAACGCGCAGCTTTCCCCGAGCTGCGGTTGGCCGAAGCCGGCGCATCCGGTCAACGCGCCATCGATTTGCTCGGCGACAAGCTCGAAGCAGTCGCCAAGTTCTACAAGCGCAGCCCGCAAGCCTTGCGCGACATGCTGCTGCGTGACCCGCTGGTGCGTCTGGACCGCAGCGGCCGCTTGTACGTGGTGGAAGAACTCGATCACCCGCTGCCGAGCGACGATTCGAAGAACTTCGTCGAAGGCGCGGCCCCGGCTCCGCTGGACAACACCTTCCTGCTGCACAGCCGCCCCGGCGCCAAGCGCACGATCTACCTCGACTTCAACGGCGCCGTGATCCAGAACACCGCCTGGAACAGCAACGGCAACACGATCAACGCCCAGGCCTTCGACTTCGATGGCAACGTCAATGCCTTCTCGGCTGCCGAGCTGGAGCGCATCCAGTACATCTGGCAGCGCGTGGCCGAAGACTATTCGCCCTTCGACATCGACGTGACGACCGAGCAGCCGCCGGCCGACAAGCTGACCCGCGCCAGCGATGCCGACGACGTCTACGGCACCACCGCGGTGATCACCAACCACAACGGCGTCTACAACTGCTCGTGCGGCGGCGTGGCCTATGTCGGCGTGTACGACAACGTGGGCGACTACTACAAGCCGGCGCTGGTGTTCTGGGACATGCTGGGCACCGGCAACGAGAAGTACGTGGCCGAGGCCACCTCGCACGAGGTGGGCCACAACCTGGGCCTGAGCCACGACGGCACCTCGCAGGTCGGCTACTACGGCGGCCACGGCGACGGCGAGACCGGCTGGGCACCGATCATGGGCGTGGGCTACTACAAGAACACGGTCCAGTGGAGCCAGGGCGAGTACACCGACGCCAACAACAAGGAAGACGACATCGTCGTGATCGGCAGCAACGGCGGCATCCTGCGCAAGGACGACCACGGCAACGGCATCGCCAAAGCCACCGCGCTGACCACCTCGCCCAACGGCCAGAACATCAACCTGTCGGGCAAGGGCGTGATCGAGCGCCGCAAGGACAAGGACGCGTTCTCGTTCTCGGCCAAGGCCGGTGCCGGCTCGGTCACCGTCACGCCGGACACCCGCTCGGCCAACCTCGACGTGCTGGTCAAGATCCTGAAGGCCGACGGCACCGTGCTCGCCAAGGCCAAGCCCGACACCACGCTGGCCGCCACCGTGACCTTCACGCTGCCCAGCGCCGGCAAGTACTACGTCGTCGTCGACGGCGTCGGCCACGCCACGCCGACCACCGGCTACAGCGACTACGGCAGCCTGGGCCAATACGCGATCACCGGCACCGTTCCGGCGCCCTGATCGCCCGCACCAGAAGCAGCAAGGCGGCGCGCCCTTTCGGGCGACGCCGCCTTTTTCATGGGTGCGTTGTCGATCAGCCGATCAGGCTTTCCGCCGGCACGTAGGCGTAGCCCAGGTCCTTGGCCACCGCTTCGTAGGTGACCTTGCCGGCGGCAACGTTCAAGCCGGCCTTCAGGTGCGGGTTGTCCTTCATCGCCTGCTTCCAGCCCTTGTCGGCCAGCGCCAGGCCGTGGGCCAGCGTCGCGTTGTTCAAGGCGAACGTCGACGTGCGCGCCACCGCGCCCGGCATGTTGGCGACGCAGTAGTGCACCACGTCGTCGATCACGTAGGTGGGCTCGGCGTGCGTCGTCGCGCGCGAGGTCTCGAAGCAGCCGCCCTGGTCGATCGCCACGTCGACCAGCACCGCGCCCTTCTTCATGCAGCGCACCATCGAGCGCGTCACCAGCTTCGGCGCCGCGGCCCCCGGCACCAGCACGCCGCCGATCACGAGGTCTGACTCGAGCACCTTCTCTTCCAGCGTCTGCGCATTCGAGAACAGCGTCTTCACGCGGTTGCCGAAGACCATGTCGATCTGGCGCAGGCGGTCGACGTTCTTGTCCAGCACCGTCACCCGCGCGCCCATGCCGATCGCCATCTGCATCGCGTGCGTGCCGACCACGCCGGCGCCGATCACCAGCACGTGGGCAGGTTCGACCCCCGGCACGCCGCCCAGCAGCACACCCATGCCGCCCTTGCTCTTTTCCAGGTGCGCCGCGCCGGCCTGGATGCTCATGCGGCCGGCCACCTCGCTCATCGGCGCCAGCAGCGGCAAGCCGCCGCCCGGGCCGGTGATGGTTTCGTAGGCCACGCAGATCGCGCCCGACTTGACCAGCGCCGCGGTCTGCTCCGGGTCCGGCGCCAGGTGCAGGTAGGTGTAGAGGATCTGGCCTTCGCGCAGCATCGCGCACTCTTGCGGCTGCGGCTCCTTGACCTTGACGATCATCTCGGCCTTGGCGAAGACCTCGGCCGCATCCTTCAGCAGCACCGCGCCCGAGGCGGCGTACTGCTCATCGGCCAGGCCGATCGCGGCGCCAGCGCCGCTTTGCACGAAGACCTCGTGGCCCCGCGAGGTGAACTCGCGCACGCTGGCAGGCGTCAGGCCGACGCGGTATTCATGGTTCTTGATTTCCTTGGGCAGGCCGATCCGCATGGTGAAGTCTCCGTATGGTTTTGAAATGGAAGGGCCATGTTGGAACGGTCCGACGCTGCGGCCAAGGTGCATTGCCATCTCAGCGGCTACATTAGCCATTCTGATGAATTTCATTAGCGTTAACCCATGAATGCACTCGACCCGGCGGGGCTGGACTGCCTGGCGGCGCTGGCCGAAGCCGGCAGCTTCGAGCGTGCGGCGCAGTTGTTGTCGATCACCCAGTCGGCCGTCTCACAGCGCCTGCGCTCGCTGGAGGCCAGCGCCGGCCACCTGCTGGTGGTGCGGGCCCGCCCGCTGCGGCTGACCGAGCCCGGCAAGGTCTTGCTGCGCTACGCCCGCCAGATGCAGGCCCTGCGGGCGGATGCGGCGCGCGAGCTGGGCACCACGCTGGCGCGCGACGAACGGCTGCCGATCGCGGTGAACGCCGACAGCCTGGCGACCTGGGTGTTGCCGGCGCTGGACCCGCTGGTGCGCACCGGCCAGCGCGAAGGCTACGGCCTGGAGCTGATCGTCGACGACCAGGACTTCACCCACGACTGGCTGCGCCAGGGCGAGGTGCTCGGCTGCGTCAGCACCGTGGCGCAGGCGCTGCGCGGCTGCTCATGCCAGGCCCTGGGCCACATGCGCTATGTCGCGGTCGCGAGCCCGGGTTTCATCGAGCGGGCCATGCCCGATGGGCTGACGCCGCTGAATTTCCCGCAGCTGCCGTTCATCGTCTTCAACCGCAAGGACGACATGCAGGCCCAGTGGGTGGCCAAGGCCTTCGGCGTGCGCGCGCCGCGGCTGAAAGAGCGCTTCGTGCCCAGCAGCGAAGCAGGCGCCCGCGCTGCGGCCATGGGCTGGGGCGTGGCGGTGCTGCCCGAGCTGCTGGCCCGGCCCGACATCACCAGCGGCGCGCTGAGGCCGCTGAAGCCCGAGATCACGATCGACGTGGCCTTGTACTGGCACCAGTGGAAGCTGAGCCTGGACGAGCCCCGCCCGGCCCCGCCGGCCGCCGGCGGGCGCGCCGTCACCCCCGCCCACACCGGGCTGATGGAGCAGATCGGCCAGGCGGTGATTGCCGGCGCGCGTGCCGCCCTGGGCGCCAGCCCCCCGGCCCGGGCCCCGGCTCGATAATCCGGATCATGATTCGTTTGATCGTCGGCCTGGGCAACCCGGGCCCGGAATACGAAGCCACGCGCCACAACGCCGGCTTCTGGTGGGTGGACGAAGCGGCACGCCTGCTCAAGGCCTCGCTGGCGCCAGACCGGGCCTACCACGGCCTCGTCGCCCGGGTGAACCGCCCGCCCGAGCAGGGTGGCCCGCTGTGGCTGCTGCAACCGATGACCTACATGAACCTGTCGGGCAAGTCGGTCGCGCCGCTGGCGCGCTTTTTCAAGATCACGCCGGCCGAGATCCTGGTCGTGCACGACGAGCTCGACCTGTTGCCGGGCCAGATGAAGCTCAAGCAAGGCGGCGGCAACGGCGGCCACAACGGGCTGAAGGACATCCAGGCCCAGCTCGGCGCCGGCGACTTCTGGCGCCTGCGCTTGGGCATCGGCCACCCGGGCGTCAAGGCCGAGGTCGCCAACTACGTGCTGCGCAGGCCGCCGGCCGACGAACGCGAGGCGATCGAACGCAACATCGAAGAGTCGCTGAAAGTGCTCGATTTGATGTTGGCCGGCGAGATGGATCGCGCGATCATGAAGCTCCACGCCAAACCCGCGCGGCCCAAGCCCCCGCGCCCGCCCGAAGCCCCTGCGGCCGCACCGGGCGGCGATCCCCCCGCCTGAAGGAGCCCCGCCATGCCCACCCCCGCCCACTGCCGTGCCTTGGTTCTGGCGTGCTTGGGGTGCGGGTTGATCGGCGGCGCGGCCCAGGCGGCCGACAGCAAGGTCTACCGGTGCGGCCAGACCTACCAGCAGGTCCCTTGCGCGGCCGACGCGGCGGCCAGCGGCCAGGCCATCAACACCAGTGATGCCCGCAGCGCCGAACAGCGCGCCGATGCGCGGGCTGCCGCGTCAGCCGACAAGCAGCAGGCCAAGGCCCTGGCCGCCGAGCGCCAACGGCGCGAAAAGGCCATCCAGCCGCAGCAGGCCCCGATGGGCACGAGCATGAAGGGGGCCGAGCCGCCGGCCAGCGCCCCCGAGTCCGGGGCACCCGCGCCGCACGTCAAGAAACACAAGAAGAAGACGCCGGAGCCGGACCGCTACGTGCCGCCCAAGCCACCGGCCGACCAGCGCTGACGCGACCTCAGCCCGCGCCGTCAGCGGCCGGCGACTGGCCCGCCGTGGCCTCGCGCTTCTCGGCCATCAGCGCGTGGTACTTGCGCTGCAGCTGCTCACGCGTCTCGATCATTTGCGGGTTCAGCGGAATGCACTCGACCGGGCAGACCTGCACGCACTGCGGCTCGGGGAAATGGCCGACGCATTCGGTGCAGCGCTTCGGGTCGATGACGTAGTACTCGTCACCCATCGAAATCGCGTCGTTCGGGCACTCGGGCTCGCAGACATCGCAATTGATGCACTGGTCGGTGATCATCAGGGCCATGGTGGCGCCTTCTCTTGTCTATTCGCGGGGTTGGGCCACGCGCTCTTTCAGCCGGTTCAGCACCGAGGGTGACACGAATTTGGAGACATCACCGCCGAGCGTGGCAATCTCGCGCACAAAAGTGCCGCTGACGAACTGGTACTGGTCGCTGGGCGTCAGGAACAGCGTTTCGACATCGGGCATCAGTTGGCGGTTCATGCCGGCCATCTGGAACTCGTACTCGAAGTCGCTGACCGCGCGCAGACCTCGTATGACGACCCGGCCACCGTTCTGGACCACGAAATCGCTCAGCAGGCCGCGGAAAGCGATCACCTCGACGTTGCCGTAGGGCTTGGCCAGCTCGGTGGCGATGTCCAGCCGCTCGGCAATGGTGAACATCGTGCGCTTGTGGTGGCCGGCAGCGACCGCCAGGATCAGCCGGTCGAACAAGCGGCTGGCCCGGCGCATCAGGTCTTCGTGGCCGAGCGTCATCGGGTCGAAGGTGCCCGGGTAGACGGCGGTGAGCGGCTGTGCAGTGGTCATCGTCGGGCCCTCGTAGGCGGCTGGTTGGCTCGGGCAGTGTAGGGGCGCTCAGGCCGCCGCGCTGTCGCCCGCCTGGAACAGGGCGTAGTGCACCGCACCGGCGCGCCCGCTGCGGTACGGCAACAAGCCGGCAGGCAGCTCGGTGGGCGGCGCCTCGCCGGCCTCCAGGTAGACCCAGCCACCCGGCACGGCGGCGCGCGCCGCAGCGGCCAGCGCGGCGGCGCCGAGGCCCGCGCCGAACGGTGGGTCCAGCAGCACCAGCTCGTAGCGGGCATGGGCGCTGCGCAGCGCCGCCATCCCATCACCCCGCTGCACGCGCAGGTTCGCTGCCTTCAGCCGCTCGCGCGAAGCGTTGAGCAGGCGCACCAGTTCGCCCTCTTGCTCGACCAGCAACACCTCGGCCGCGCCGCGCGAGGCGGCCTCGAAGCCCAAGGCGCCAGAACCGGCAAACGCGTCGAGCACACGCCAGCCGCTCAGGTCCTGGCCCAGCCAGTTGAACAATGTTTCGCGGACCCGGTCGGGCGTCGGCCGCAGGCCCGGCTTGTCGGCCACCGGCAGCAGGCTGCGCCGCCACTGGCCGCCGATGATGCGGACTTCGTGGCGCCGAGCGCCAGCCGCCTTCATAGGCGCACCGGCACGCCGGCCTGCGCCATCAGCGCCTTGGCCTGGCCGACCGTGTATTCGCCGTAGTGGAAGATGCTGGCGGCCAGCACCGCGTCGGCGCCGCCGATCTTGATGCCGTCCACCAGGTGCTGCAGGTTGCCGACCCCGCCCGAGGCGATCACCGGCACCGTCACGGCGTCGCTGACAGCGCGGGTCAACTCGAGGTCGAAGCCACTCTTGGTGCCGTCGCGGTCCATGCTGGTCAGCAGGATCTCACCGGCGCCGTGCTCGGCCATCTGCCGCGCCCAGGCCACCGCGTCGAGCCCGACGTTCTTGCGGCCCCCGTGGGTGTAGACATCCCAGCCCGGGCCGCGCGCGGCCAAGTCGTCGCCATGGCGGCGCTTGGCGTCGATCGCCACGACGATGGCCTGCGCGCCGTACTTGTCGGACGCGTCGCGGATCACCTGTGGGTTCGCCACCGCCGCCGAGTTGAAGCTGACCTTGTCGGCGCCGGCGTTGAGCAGGCGGCGCACGTCTTCGACCGTGCGCACGCCACCGCCCACGGTGAGCGGGATGAAGACCTGCGAGGCCACCGCCTCGATGATGTGCAGGATCAGGTCGCGGCCGTCGCTGGTGGCGGTGATGTCGAGAAACGTGAGTTCGTCGGCGCCCTGCTCGTTGTAGCGCGCCGCGATCTCGACCGGGTCGCCGGCGTCACGCAGCTCGACGAAATTGACGCCCTTGACGACGCGGCCGCCGGTGACATCGAGACAGGGGATGATGCGTTTGGCAAGCATGGCGAAGCGTGGCGCGGGGCAGTGGAACGACGGCCCCGATTGTCGCAGCCCGGCACCCGCTAACAGGGTCACAGCCGGCTGTTACCACGCCGGTGCACGCGCTCACCACAATGGTTCACCGCCGGTGCGCGGGTGCACCGCGGCCCCCTTCAAGGAGAACATCGATGGCGAAGAAGATCCTGATGTTGTGCGGCGACTATGGTGAAGACTACGAGACCATGGTGCCCTTCCAGGCGTTGCTGGCGGTGGGCCACGAGGTGCATGCCGTGGCGCCGGACAAGAAGGCCGGTGACTTCATCCACACGGCGATCCACGACTTCGACGGTGCGCAGACCTACAGCGAGAAGCCCGGCCACCGCTTCACGCTGAACGCCAGCTTTGCCGACGTGAAGCCCGAGGCCTACGACGCGCTGGTGATCCCCGGCGGCCGCGCGCCCGAGTACCTGCGCATGAACAGCCGCGTGGTCGAGATCACCCGCCACTTCCTGCAGGCCGACAAGCCGGTGGCCGCGGTCTGCCATGGCGCGCAGCTGCTGGCCGCGACCGGGTTGATCAAGGGCCGCCGCGTGTCGGCCTACCCGGCCTGCCAGGTCGAGGTGGAGCTGGCCGGTGCCGAGTACTGCGGCATCGCGATCGACGCCGCAGTGACCGACGGCAAGCTCGTCACCGCCCCGGCCTGGCCGGCGCACCCGGCGTGGATCCGCCAGTTCCTGGCCGTGCTGGGCACCCGCATCGAAGTTTGAGTGGCCGAGGTGCTTCGTGGCCTACATTGGTAGGCCCGACACCCACCCGGCGAGATGGTCCATGTGCGAGATATTTATCAGCGCCGAACCCACGAGTTACGAAGGCCGCACCCGCTCGGTGCGGCTGCATGGCGTGGTCACCAGCATACGGCTCGAGAACCTGTTCTGGGCCGTGCTGGAAGAGATCGCCGAGCGTGACGGCCTCGGCGTGGTGCAGTTGATCGAGCGGCTGTACGACGAGCTGGTGGTGGCGCGCGGCGAGGTCGGCAACTTCGCGTCGTTCCTGCGCGTGACCGCGCTGCGCTACCAGGCGCTGCTGGCCGCACAGCGCATCCCGGCGGACCGCAGCGTGCCGATCCGTTCGCTGGATGCGAAGCAGGTGTTGCGCGAGCTGCCGCCGGGTTGGGGCCGTGCGCCGCCAGCTCCCGAAGCGACGGCTTAGCCGGCCTCGGCCAGCTCGTCGGCGCGGGCCTGGGCGGCTGCGAAATCGAGTGCGCCGGTGTAGATCGAGCGGCCGCAGATCACGCCTTCGATGCCCTCCCCTTCGACCGCGCACAGCGCCTCGATGTCGGCAATGCTGGACAGCCCGCCCGACGCGAAGACCGGGATCGTCAAGGCCTGGGCCAGCTTCACCGTCGCTTCGATGTTGAGGCCGGTCAACATGCCGTCGCGGCCGATGTCGGTGTAGATCACACCTTCGACACCGTAGTCTTCGAACTTCTTCGCCAGGTCGATCACTTCGTGGCCGGTGAGCTTGCTCCAGCCATCGGTGGCGACCTTGCCGTCTTTCGCGTCGAGGCCGACGATGATGTGGCCGCCGAAAGCCGTGCAGGCATCTTGCAGAAAGCCCGGGTTCTTGACTGCGGCGGTGCCGATGATCACGTAGCTCAGGCCGTCGTCGAGGTAACGCTCGATGGTGTCGAGGTCACGGATACCGCCGCCCAGCTGCACGGGGATCTCGTCGCCCACGGCGCGCAGGATCGCCTTGATCGCCGGCTCGTTGACCGGCTTGCCGGCAAAGGCACCGTTGAGATCCACCAGGTGCAGGCGGCGCGCGCCGGCGTCGACCCATCGGCGCGCCATCGCGGCCGGGTCTTCACTGAAGGTCGTGGAGGCTTGCATGTCGCCTTGTTGCAGGCGAACGCAATGACCGTCTTTCAAATCGATCGCAGGGATCAGCAGCATGGCCAGCCGGGCTAGTGGACGAAGGTGGGAGGGGCGCGCAGCGGTGAGAAGGCGGGAGTCAGCGCATCACGGGCGGTGGCCGGCGGGCAACCGATGGGGCAGGCGGATCACGGTTTCCAGTTCAGGAAGTTGCGATACAGCGCCAAGCCATGTGCAGCGCTCTTCTCGGGGTGAAACTGCGTCGCGAAAATATTATCCCGCGCCACCGCGCAGGTAAAGCGCAGGCCGTATTCGGTGCTTCCCGCGGTGTGGCGCTCGTCCGACGGCTGGGTGTAGTAGCTGTGCACGAAGTAGAAGTACGACTCGTCGGGCACGCCCGCCCAGACCGGGTGCACCGTGCCCCCCTGCCGCACCTGGCGAACCTGGTTCCAGCCCATCTGCGGCACCTTGTAGCGGCTGCCGTCGGGCTGCAGTTGGCCTTCGAGCTGAAAACGTTTCACCTGGCCACCGATGAGGCCCAGGCAAGGCGTGTCCTGCTCTTCAGAATGGTCCAGCAGCATCTGCATGCCGACACACACGCCCATCAACGGCTTGTTCGCCGCCGCCTCGAGCACCGCCTCTTTCAAGCCCGAGTCGTGCAGCTCGCGCATGCAGTCGCGTATGCCACCCTGCCCGGGCAGCACGATGCGCTCGGCGGCCCGCACGTCGTCTGGCCGCGCGGTGACGATCACCTCCACGCCCTCACCCGCGGCCACATGCATCACCGCCTGTGACACCGAGCGCAGGTTGCCCATGCCGTAGTCGACGACCGCGACCGTGCGGGCCCCTCGTCGAACGGGTACGTTCGCCGATCCCCCGAGGGGATGCGAGCCGACTTGGGGCGGCCCGGCGCTCGGCTCGCTGGTCCGCGTCATAGCGAGCCTTTCGTCGAAGGGATCACACCGGCCGAGCGCGGGTCGAGCGTCATCGCCATCCGCAGCGCACGGCCGAAGGCCTTGAAGATCGTCTCGCACTGGTGGTGCGCGTTGTGGCCCTTCAGGTTGTCGATGTGCAGGCTGACCAGCGCATGGTTCGAGAAGCCCTGGAAGAACTCGTAGGCGAGCTGTGTGTCGAACGCGCCGACCATGCCGGCCTTGAAATCGACCGCCATCTCCAGCCCGGGCCGGCCGGAGAAGTCGACCACCACGCGCGACAGCGCCTCGTCCAGCGGCACGTAGGCGTGGCCGTAGCGCGTCAGGCCCTTCTTGTCGCCCACCGCCTTGGCCACCGCCATGCCCAGCGTGATGCCCACGTCTTCGACCGTGTGGTGGCCGTCGATGTGCAGGTCGCCCTTGGCGTCGATGTCCAGGTCGATCAGGCCGTGGCGGGCGATCTGGTCGAGCATGTGGTCGAAAAAGCCGATGCCTGTCGACAGCGTGGCCTGGCCGGTGCCGTCGAGGTTGACGCGCACGCGGATCTGGGTTTCCTTGGTGTCGCGCTGGACTTCGGCGATGCGGGGTTCGGTGGTCATGGAGCGAGCTCTTCGAGGGCACCGCGCAACGCGGCCAGGGTCTTCGGGTTTTCTTCGGGTGTGCCGATGGTGATGCGCAGGCAGTTCGCCAGCAAGGGGTGCAGGTCGGAGACGTTCTTCACCAGCACGCCACGGGCCTTCATGCCGGCGAACAGCCGCTTCGCATCGGGCACGCGCACGAGGATCATGTTGGCCTCGCTCGGGAACGGCTGCACGCCCGGCAACGCCGCCAGCGCGTCGAACAGCTTGGTGCGCTCGGCACGGATCGTGGCCGCCTGCCGCGCGTACTCGTCGACATGCTCCAGCGCGAACAGCGCCGCTTCGCAGTTCAGCACGCTGATGTTGAACGGCGGGCGCAGTTTGTCGATTTCGGCGATCAGCCGCTGGCGGCCGATCATGTAGCCGATGCGCGCGCCGGCCAGGCCGAACTTGCTCATCGTGCGCATCAGCAGCACATGCTCGTGGCGTTTCAGGCGCTCGAGCGAATCACGCGACGCGAACGGCTGGTAGGCCTCGTCCATCACCACCAGGCCGGGCGCGGCTTCGATGATTGCGTCGATCACGCCGTCGTCCCACAGGTTGGCGGTGGGATTGTTCGGGTAGGCCAGGTAGATGAGGGCCGGCTGGTGCTCGCGGATGGCCGCCAGCATCGCCGGGCCATCGAGCTCGAAATCGGCGGTGGTCGGCACGCCGACGAACTTCAGCCCCTGGTGCTTGGCCGCGATCTCGTACATCACGAAGCCCGGCAGCGGCGCCAGCACCACGTTGCCCGGCACGTCGGCCGCCAGCGTCAGCAGGCTGATCAGCTCGTCCGAGCCGTTGCCGAGCATGATGTCGCAACCTTCGGGCATCTGCGCATGCCGGGCCAGCGCCTCGCGCAGCAGGTTGCCACGCTCGGCCGGGTAGCGGTTCAACGCCACTTCGGCCAGGCGCTCGCCCAGCTGCCGGCGCAGCTCGGGCGGCAGGCCGAACGGGTTCTCCATCGTGTCGACCTTGACCAGGCCGGCGCTGGGCTGCACGGCATAGCCGTGCATGCCCTGCACGTCGGCACGAAGGTAACGGGTCATGCGGTCGGACAGGGTTGTGCTCATGGCATCAGGCGGCCGGTGCATCGAGCACCTCGGGGCCGACGAGGAAGGGGTTGAGAACCTGCACGCTGTCGATCTGCTGGCCGTGCGGCAGGCCTTCGGTCAGCACATAGCGGCAGCCCAGGTGCTGGGCGGCGGCGACGATCAAGGCGTCCCACCAGTTGACCTGGAAGCGGGCCTCGATCGCCCAGGCGGTTTCGACCGTCTGGTGGTCGATCTGCCAGGGTTTCCAGTGCTGGTAGCGGCGCACCTCGGCGCGGGCATCGCCCTGCTGCATCGGCGGCGTCAGGCGCTTGGTGGCGTTGGCGTAGTACTCAGTCAGCACCTGGGTCGACAGGCGGCCGCGGCGGCTGGTCCACAACACCTTCAGCCACTCGCGTGCCCGCAGGTGCTTGGCCGGGTCGGCGCCGTCGTCTGCGCAAAGCAGGACGCCAGCATCAACGAAGACGTTAGAGCCGCTCGCCATAGGTCTCTTCGCGTTGCGGGTAGGGCGAGCCGTCGGACGTGAACAAGGCCGGCCGCTGCAGCCACTCGTTCATCGCCCGCTCGTAGGCATCGTCATGCCGCATCTTCTCGGCCAGCATCTCGCCGATCAGCCGGGAGACGCTGGTGTTGCGGCGCGCGGCCTCCAGCCTCGCCCATTCGGCGACGCTGTCTTCCATCGTGACGGTGACGTTCTTCATCGAGACTCGAATCACAACACGAACTTCGTGTTGCACGATTTTCGTGAATCACGAAGTTCGTGTCAACGATCGGGGTTCTTCAACCGCATCTCGGCCGCGCGGGCGTGGCCTTGCAGGCCCTCGCCGTAAGCCAGCTCCGCCGCAATCACGCCCAGCTTGTTGGCGCCCACTTCGCTCACTTCGATCAGGCTGCTGCGTTTCTGGAAGTCGTAGACCCCCAGCGGCGACGAGAAGCGGGCCGTGCCCGAGGTCGGCAACACGTGGTTCGGCCCGGCGCAGTAGTCGCCCAGGCTTTCGCTGGTGAAGGCGCCGAGGAAGATCGCGCCAGCGTGCTTCAGCTTCGGCTCCCAGCGGTGCGGGTCGCCGGACGACACCTCCAGGTGCTCGGGCGCGATGCGGTTGCTGATCTCGCAGGCCTCGTCCATCGAGCGGGTCAGCACCAAGGCGCCGCGGCCTTCGAGCGAGGCGCGGATCACGTCGCGGCGTGGCATCTCGGGCAGCAGGCGCTCGATCGACTCGCGCACCTTGACGATGTAGCCGGCATCGGGGCACAGCAGGATCGATTGCGCCAGCTCGTCGTGTTCGGCCTGGCTGAACAGGTCCATCGCCACCCAATCGGGCGGCGTCGTGCCATCGGCCAGCACCAGGATCTCGCTCGGCCCCGCGATCATGTCGATGCCCACTTGGCCGAACACGCGGCGCTTGGCACTGGCGACATAGGCGTTGCCGGGGCCGGTGATCTTGTCGACGCCGGGGATCGTGGCCGTGCCGTAGGCCAGGGCCGCCACGGCCTGGGCGCCACCGATCGTGAAGGCGCGGTGCACGCCGGCCACATAGGCAGCGGCCAGCACCAAGGCGTTCTTCTCGCCGCGAGGCGTGGGCACCACCATGATGATTTCGCCAACCCCGGCCACCTGCGCAGGGATCGCGTTCATCAGCACCGATGACGGGTAAGCCGCCTTGCCGCCGGGCACGTAGATGCCCACCCGGTCCAGCGGCGTGACCTTCTGCCCGAGCAGCGTGCCGTCTTCGTCGCGGTAGCTCCAGCCACGGCCACACGCGTCGAGCTGGCGCTCGTGGTAGCTGCGCACCCGCGCCGCGGCGGCTTCGAGCGCATGGCGCTGCGCCGGCGTGATCGCATCGAACGCCGTCTTCAGCTCGTCGCGGGTCAGCTCCAGTGCGGCGACCGACGCGGCCTGCACGTGGTCGAATCGCGCGGTGTACTCGAGCACCGCCGCGTCGCCGCGCGCCTGCACATCGGCCAGGATCGCCGCCACCCGCTCTTCGATCGCACCGTCGGTCTCGGCCGACCAATGGCGCAGCCGCTCGAACTGGGCTTCAAAGTCTGAAAGCGTGGTGTCGAGCTGGCGCAGGTTCAGCATGGCGGTGAAAGAAGGCTATTGAGGGATGGCAGAGGCGAAGGCGTCGATCAGCGGGCGCAGCACGTCGCGCTTCAGTTTCAGCGCGGCCTGGTTGACGACCAGGCGCGACGAGATGTCCATGATGTGCTCGACCTCGACCAGGTGGTTGGCCTTCAGCGTCGAGCCGGTCGACACCAGGTCGACGATCGCATCGGCCAGCCCGGTCAGCGGCGCCAGCTCCATCGAGCCGTAGAGCTTGATCAAGTCGACGTGCACGCCCTTGTCGGCAAAGTGCTGGCGCGCCATCGCGGTGTACTTGGTCGCCACGCGGATGCGCGAGCCTTGTTTCACGGCCGCGGCGTAGTCGAAGTCGTCGCGCACCGCCACGCTCAGGCGGCACTTCGCGATGTTCAGGTCCAGCGGCTGGTACAGGCCTTCGCCGCCGTGCTCGATCAGGATGTCCTTGCCGGCCACGCCGAGGTCGGCGCCGCCGTACTGCACGTAGGTCGGCACATCGGTCGCACGCACCAGCACCACGCGCACATCCGCGCGGTTGGTCGGCAGGATCAGCTTGCGGCTCTTCTCGGGGTCTTCGCTGACGGTGATGCCGGCCGCGGCCAGCAGCGGCAACGTCTCTTCGAAGATCCGGCCTTTGGACAACGCAAGCGTGATCATGCGGACACCCGCTCGATGTCAGCGCCGATCGCGCGCAGCTTGGCTTCCATCCGGTCGTAGCCGCGGTCCAGGTGGTAAATGCGGTCGACGGTCGTCGTGCCGTCGGCCACCAGGCCGGCGATCACCAGGCTGGCCGAGGCGCGCAGGTCGGTGGCCATCACGGTGGCACCGGACAGGCGCGGCACGCCGGTCACCATCGCCGAGTGGCCGTCGATCTCGATCTTGGCGCCCAGGCGGATCAGCTCATTGACGTGCATGAAGCGGTTTTCGAAGATCGTCTCGCTGATCTTCGCGGCGCCTTCGGCGATGCAGTTGACGGCCATGAACTGCGCCTGCATGTCGGTCGGGAAAGCCGGGTACTCGCTGGTGCGAAAACTCACCGCCTTCGGCTGGCTGTCGGCCTGCACGCGGATCCAGTCGCCACCGTCATCGCTTCCTGCCGTGATCGTGACGCCGGCTTCACGCAGCTTGTCGATCACCGCGTCGAGGTGGCGTGCGTTGGCATGGCGCAGCATCACGTCGCCGCCGGCAGCGGCCACGGCGCACAAGAAGGTGCCCGTCTCGATGCGGTCCGGGATGATGCGGTGACCACCCTGGGGCGCGTGCAGCCGGTCGACACCCTGGATCACGATGCGGTGCGTGCCATGGCCTTCGATCTTGGCACCCATCGCTATCAGCAGCTCGGCCAGGTCGGGGATCTCGGGCTCCTGCGCGGCGTTCTCGAGCACCGTCTCGCCCTCGGCCAGCACGGCGGCCATCATCAGGTTCTCGGTGCCGGTCACGGTGACCATGTCGGTCGTGATGCGCGCCCCACGCAGGCGGCGCTGGCCGGCGGCGTTCAGCGGCGCCTGGGCCTGGATGTAGCCGTGCTCGACGGTGATCTCGGCGCCCATCGCCTGCAGGCCCTTGATGTGCTGGTCGACCGGGCGAGACCCGATCGCGCAGCCACCGGGCAGCGACACCGTCGCGGTGCCGAAGCGCGCCAGCAGAGGCCCCAGCACCAGGATCGACGCGCGCATCGTCTTGACCAGCTCGTACGGCGCCTTGGTGCTGGTGATCTGGCTCGCGTCCAGCGTCACCGTGTTCGGCTCGGCCTCGCTGCGCTCGACCTGCACGCCCAGGTGGCGCAACAGCTTCAGCGTCGTCGCCACGTCTTGCAGCTTGGGCACGTTGTGCAGCGTCGCCGCATCGGCCGTCAGCAGCGCGGCACACAGCTCAGGCAGCGCGGCGTTCTTGGCGCCGGAGATCGTCAGTTCACCGGCCAGGCGGCGGCCGCCGCGAATCAGAAGTTTGTCCATGAGGTCGGGGGCGAAAGGCGTGGGGGCTGAAAAAGCGCGCGACGGGGCCCCGGGCGGCGGCCGCGCGCATCACGCCGGCCGCCCGAGCGGGATCGTCAATGATGCGGCGTGGTCGCGCCGGTGGGGGCGGAATTCGCCTGTTCGGCGGCCCATTCGGCCGGCGTCAGCGTCTTCATCGACAGCGCATGGATCTCTTCGCGCATGCGCTCGCCGAGCGCGGCGTACACGCGCTGGTGGCGGCGCACGCGAGGCAGGCCATCGAACTCGATCGAGACGATGGTGGCGAAGAAATGCCGGCCGTCGCCCTCGACTTCCAGATGCTCGCAGCCGAGACCGGCGGCGATGTAGTCACGGACCTGGGCGGGGGTGGGGGCGGACATAGTGCTTGGGATTATCCCTGATCCGTTCTCGAAGCTCTCAATGGCGCAGCTTGTAGCCGGTCTGCAGCAAGCGCAGCGTCAGCCCCGCCACGAGCACGAAGCTCAAGGTCACCACGCCCAGGCTGAACCACGGCGACACGTCGCTGACGCCGAAGAAGCCGTGGCGGAAGCCGTCGACCATGTAGAAGAACGGGTTCAGCTGGCTCACGCCCTGCCAGAAGGCCGGCAGCGAATGCACCGAGTAGAAGACGCCGGCCAGGAAGGTCATCGGCATCACGATGAAGTTCTGGAACATCGCCATCTGGTCGAACTTCTCGGCCCACAGCCCGGCGATCAGCCCCAGCGAACCCATCAGCCCGGCACCCAGCAGCGCGAACGCGAGGATCCACGCCGGATGCGCAAAGCCCGGCATGCCGAACCACAAGGTGGCGACCAGCACCCCGACCCCCACGGCCAGCCCGCGCACCATCGCCGCACCGACATAGGCCACGTACCAGGCCAAGGGCGACAACGGCGTGACCAGCAGGAACACCAGGTTGCCGGTGATCTTGCTCTGGATCAGGCTCGACGAGGTGTTGGCGAACGAGTTCTGCAGCACGCTCATCATCACCAGGCCCGGGATCAGGAAGCTGGTGTAGCCGATCGTGTCGTAGACCTTCACGTGGTCTTCGAGCACGTGGCCGAAGATCAGCAGGTACAGCACGGCCGTCAACACCGGCGCCGCCACGGTCTGGAAAGCGACCTTCCAGAAGCGCAGCACCTCTTTGTAGAACAGCGTGCGGGCGCCGGCCAAGGGCCGAGTGCCTCGAGCGGGGCTGTCGATGACGGCACTCATGGGCGCTCCCTTGAACCGGCGGCCCGCCCCGGCGAGAGGGCATGAGCCCCTTCGGACGATCGTGCGGTGCTCATGCGGCGTCCTCGGCCACGGCGGGTTGGGCTTGCATGATCGACAAGAACACGTCCTCCAGGTCGGCGCGGCCGATCTCCAGGTCTTCGACCTTCACGTTGGCGGCGCGCAGCCGGGCCAGCACCTGCTCGACACCGGCGGCGTCGTGCGCAGCCACCTGCGCGATGCGCCCGGTCACGCGGGCCTGCGCTGCCATGTCGGGCGGCAGCGCATCGTCGGTCTTGAAGCGCAGCACGCTGCCGGCGGTCGCGGCCAGCAGGTTCGCGGTGCGGTCGAGCGCCACGATGCGGCCTTGCTTGAGCATCGCGATGCGGCCGCACAGGGCCTCGGCCTCTTCCAGGTAATGCGTGGTCAGCAGCACGGTGTGGCCCTGCTTGTTCAGCTTGGCGATGAACTGCCACAGGGTCTGGCGCAGCTCGACGTCGACGCCCGCGGTCGGCTCGTCCAGCACGATCACCGGCGGCCGGTGCACCAGCGCCTGCGCCACCAGCACCCGCCGCTTCATGCCGCCTGAGAGTTGCCGCATGTTGGCCTGCGCCTTGTCGGCCAGGCCGAGGCCGGCGAGCAGCTCGTCGATCCAGTCGTCGTTGTGTTTGACGCCGAAGTAGCCGCTCTGGATGCGCAGCGCCTCGCGCACCGAGAAGAACGGGTCGAACACCAGCTCCTGCGGCACGATGCCCAGTGCGCGGCGGGCGTCGGCATAGTGCTCGACCACGTCGTGGCCCATCACCATCACGCGGCCTTCGGTGGCGCGCGCGAGGCCGGCGAGGATGCTGATCAGCGTGGTCTTGCCGGCGCCGTTGGGGCCGAGCAGGCCGAAGAACTCGCC
>NZ_JAYSDQ010000030.1:0-59685 GCF_041914305.1 Ideonella sp. | reverse complement strand
TAACGTTCGACGTAAGGGGCCTGCCGCAGGCAGGTCCCCTTGACGGAGGGGTTAGGCCTCGCCTGGGAAAGAGAGACTTCGCAATTGGGGTAGTTGTTCATTGAGAGTTCGCAACGACACTCAATTGTGCGCGCCTAGGTAGAGGGCGAGCATGAGGAAAAGAGGGGGAACTAGGATGGCCAGAAGAAGTGCCGAAAACACTATGGCGAGGACAACGCCAATCGTAGAGCCGTCTCGGAACTTCACGAGAGGGTACAGCCACAGTGGCCACAGAAGCCACAGCGAAAACGTGTATGGAAAGCCTCTCGGGAATACAGCGGGCAGCGCAACTGCCATAGCGGCGTGAAGTACGGAAGCCACCTGAAGTACACGGTTCTTCTTGACGTAAGGCTCCTCGTTGGGATCCCAGGCTTCTATCGGCATGCGGTCTTCGCTTGGAATGGGTTCTGGGCGACGCCAAGATTAATTCGAACTGACGAGGCCTAACGTTCGACGTAAGGGGCGGCTTGCGGCTTGCCGCAAGACGTCCCCTTGACGGAGGGGTTAGCCGGCACTATGGCACCACCTTGACACTGAACTTCTGGCCTGGCGCCAATGAGGAAATTTGGCTTGAGAAATCGGCCAAGAACGCGATTGCCTCTTGAACAGGAACTGGCTTGAGCGACACGCCATTTGCAGCCTCTTTAGTGCAAAAGGGTGGGTAGACGTGCAAGACCTGCCCGGGCTCGAGCGAACCGCCATCTTGCTGATGACGAAGCAACGGCTGCATTGTCAGGAATTCGATTGGACTGGACTGAACGGCAGCAAAGAACTCTGGCAGAGAGAGGCCGAGAGCTACCAAGTGACCAGTTTCGGCTTCCAGCTTGTGTACTTTTCGATCTCGCAGTACGTATTGGTCCGCTACGCAATCTTGAGCAAATGGCACATCGCCTGGCTGCAGAGACGGGTAGAGCTTGTGAAGAGCAGTGGGGCCAGCGATCACGGAAGCGATGCTGTGCCATTCAGGCTCTTCACACACGCCGCGAACATGAAGACCACCGCCAAACAGAATGAAGCCGTTGATTTGACGAAGAAGGCCCACGAGGTTGTCAGGCAGGGAGGCCACGACTGCCGCTCCCTCTTGAAACAGCGGGCCTGCAAACGTGACGTGACTGAGCTCCATGGATTTAAATGTGACGGCTAACGTTCGACGTAAGGGGCGGCCCGCTTGCGGGACGTCCCCTTGACGGAGGGGTTAGCCATCAGACTGCAGAGCCGCTTGGATGCCATGTGACTATTGAGCAGGCGATAGAGAGCACAAGTGCTCGTATTGATCAACGGTTGTTGTGTGCCTCAAAAGGAGGTATTCCGCGCCAAGCAGACGACGTTGACTCTCATCTTCAATTGGCTTGACGACAAAGACGCGTAGAGATTTTTCGTACTTGGGCAAGTACTGCGAGTGTTGCACGGCTGCCGCCGACATTTGACTGGGAACGTTAGGACCAGCCAGCACCTTCTCGACCTGCAGATTCCAGTGGAACCATGCGTTCAAGCAAACGGAATTCTCCGGGCATGAGACGGGGGCGTGCTCAATGTATTGGTGTCCCATCGAGCTTCCGCAGAACACGGATTCCTCTTCCCGCGCCAAGACAGGAACGGCGGCAAGTGCTAGAAACAGAAGGATGGCGTCCCTCATGATGGCTAACGTGTTTTAGACATCAAGCCACATGGCCAGATGCAGGCATGCCTGCCCATAGCTGGATGTTCTGGCTTGAAGCGATGCCCATAGGTAGGCATTTTCGCAGGGCGGGGGGAGCCGAAGTGTCCGCAGATGGAAATCTTCGGGTGTTGAGAGCGAAGCCGCAAGCAGATCATTGGTTCGGGCGCGAGCCGCTCCATGGCGCGTGGCGAGGTCGCTTCAACCCGCTCGCTTGTTCTTGATCAACCCGAGTTGAATGGCCGCTCGACGTGGCATGCGCCAGGTCTTCTGGACGTCGTCCCACTCCGCGCCGAGCGCGATGGCTTGGCGGCGAGTGTCCAGGTCATCGAAGCGGATGGTGACGCGCACCAAGGGTTGACGACGGGGTGGGCCGTGGTCGATGACCAGTTCGACGGTCGTGAAGCGGGTGTGGCCGGTGGTGGCGTCTCTGCGGTAGCGCACGCAGACGAGCGCCGGGCCGTAGCGGCGTTGCAGCGCGCGGGTGCCGGGCTGGCCGGGCTTCAGGCGCTTGACGACCTCGGTGGTGTCGGCTGGGCAGGTCGGTCGCGCCGAACCATCGCGGCGTCGGTCGTCGGTGTGCGGGAGGTCGATGCCTGCGGGCGTGGATCGATGGCGCTGGGTGGTGGGCGCGAGATCCGGCTGCTGGCCGGTGGGATATCGGGGAGTTCTGCGAGACGAGCTTGCCATGGCGCGATGCTAGCGCGATACTGTACAAAAATACAGCACTCTTCCGCATACGGCTCGGGCCCCGCCGCCTGCTCTTTCGCCTGCTGTTGTTTGTTCTTGCCGTCCATGGCCCGTTCATTTGTCGCTATCGCCTCCGCCTCCGCCTCCGCCTCCGCCTCCGCCTCCGCCTCCGCCCATGCCCATGCCCATGCCCATGCCCATGCCTGACCCTCATGTCGATCCGTCATCGCTGCGCCTGCTGGACCAGCTGCGCGAGCACATCCGCTATCGCCACTACAGCCTGCGCACTGAAGAGGCTTACGTGCATTGGGTGCGGGCTTTTGTGCGTTTCCATGGTTCGGCGCGGCACCCGCGCGAGATGGGGCGGGTTGAGATCGAAGGCTTTCTGACCTGGCTGGCTGCCGAGCGGCAGGTGTCTCCATCCACGCACAAGCAGGCGCTGTCGGCCTTGCTGTTTCTGTACCAGCATGTGCTGGGCCAAGAGCTGCCGTGGATGGCCGAGTTGGGGCGGCCCAAGCGCCAGATTCGCTTGCCCGTGGTGTTGACGCACGCCGAGGTGTCGCGCCTGTTGGCCGCGTTGCCGGACGAGCACCGCCTGGTTGGCCATCTGCTCTATGGCACGGGCATGCGCCTGCTCGAGGGGCTCCGGCTGCGTGTGAAGGATGTCGATTTCGCCCGGCGCGTGATCATCGTGCGCGACGGCAAGGGCGGCAAGGATCGCGTGGTCATGTTGCCCGCTGCGTTGGATGGCCCGTTGAAGACGCAGATGCGGTCAGCGTGCGAGCTTCACCGCGCCGATCGGGCCGACGGCGTGGCTGGCGTGCACCTGCCGCATGCACTGGCTCGCAAATACACGCGCGCGGCAGAGTCGTGGGTGTGGTTCTGGGTGTTCCCGCAGCGCAGCGTCTCTCGCGATCCACGCTCGGGTGGCGAACGCCGGCGCCATCACCTGCAAGAGCAGGCGTTTCAGCGGGCCTTCAAGCGCGCGCTGCAAGAGGCGCGCATTGCCAAGCCGGCCACGCCGCACACGCTGCGCCATTCGTTCGCCACCCATTTGCTGCAGGCCGGCACCGACATCCGCACGGTGCAGGAGTTGCTGGGGCACTCGGACGTCAGCACGACGATGATCTACACCCATGTGCTGCGCGTGGGCAGCAGCGGGGTGCGCAGCCCGTTGGACGATCTGGCCTCGCAGTTCGGCGAAAGCGGCCGCCTGGGGGCATCCGAGTGGCTGCCCGGTTATGTCGTCGAGGGCCGCGTTGAGTTGGCCGCCAACGATGCCGACGGCGGTCGGCAGCGGCCGCTGGTCACACGAGATCTGTTGTCATGCTACGCAGCACGCCAGAAGCCGGCCTGCCCGACTTCGCCGAGCTTCACTGCCGCAGCAGTTTCAGCTTTCTGACCGGCGCTTCGCAGCCGGCTGAGCTGGTGCAGCGGGCCCACGCGCTGGGCTACCGCGCGCTGGCGTTGACGGACGAGTGCTCGCTGGCGGGTGTGGTGCGTGCGCATGAAGAAGCGAAGAAGCTGAATTTCCACTTGATCATCGGGGCCGAGATCAGGTTGGCGAGTGGTGTGCAAGAGCCGTTGCGCCCGCGCGCCTTTCCAGCAAGAAGCGCCCAACGGCAGGCCTCCGCGCGATCTGCCGCCGATGTTGATGTCGATGTCGAAGCCGGTGCTGGCATCGGCGCCATGAGCGGGCTTGCCCCTGGGGTGCTTGGCAACGGGCAGGCCCGTGCGGCGGGCTCTCGGGCGCTGACGCATCCGCACCGCCCGACGGGCGAGGGTGCGCGGCTTTTGTTGCTGGCACAAACGCGCCGCGGCTACGCGAATTTGTCGAAATGGATCAGCCTGGCGCGCCGCCGGGCCGACAAAGGCAGCTACCTGGCCTACGCATCAGACCTGGAAGGCAAGGGGCCGGATGCCTCCGGGCTGGCGGGCCTTGGCGATTGCCTGGCGTTGCTGGTGGTGGATGGCCCTGATGGAGACGATGGCCAGCCCGCGCCGCCGCAGTTCGAGCTCGTGTTTGCCCAGGCGATGTGGCTGAAAACCTGGTTCGGGTCGGATCGCGCCGGCCTGGCGCTGGCACTGCAGCATCGGCGCTTCGACGACGAGCGCATCGCCGTGGCGCGGCGGGTGGCTGAGTTGAGCGGCTTGCCCATCGTGGCAACCGGCGATGTGTTGATGCACAGCCGCTCGCGCAAGCCGCTGCAGGACGTGCTGCGCGCCACTCGGTTGCGCTGCACGGTGGCCGAGGCCGGCACGAAGCTCGAATCGAACGGTGAGGCTCACTTGCGGTCTCGCCAGCGTCTGGCCGAGCTGTATGACCCGGCGTGGCTGCAAGCCTCGGTGGACTGGGCCGAGCGGTGCCTGTTCTCGTTGCAGCAGCTGGCGTACGAATACCCGGGTGAGATCGTTCCTCAGGGGCACACGCCCCAGAGCTGGCTGCGCGAGCTGACCGACCAGGGGGCCCTCAAACGCTACCCGCAAGGGGTGCCGGCAGGCATTCGCGTGCAGATCGAGCGCGAGCTGGCCCTGATCGCGCAACTGCAGTACGAACCGTTCTTTCTCACCGTGGCGGATCTGGTGGATTGGGCGCGGTCCCAGGGCATTCTTTGCCAGGGCAGGGGCAGCGCGGCGAACTCCACCGTCTGCTATTGCCTGGGTGTCACCGAGGTCGACCCTTCACGCACCACGCTGCTGTTCGAGCGGTTCGTCAGCATCGAGCGCAAAGAGCCGCCCGATATCGACCTCGATTTCGAGCATCAGCGCCGCGAAGAGGTCATCCAGTACATCTACCGCAAATACGGCCGGCACCGGGCTGCGATGACCGGCGTGGTGATCAGCTATCGCGGGCGTTCGGCGCTGCGCGACGTGGGCCGCGCGCTCGGCTTCGACCTCGACCGCATCGAGGCGGTCACCAAGCAGCAACCCTGGTGGACGGACCATGGCCGCTTCGACCCGGTGCACATGCGTGAGCACGGCTTCGATCCCGAGTCGCCATTGATCCAGCTGTGGGCCGAGCTGGCGACCCAGTTGCGAGATTTCCCGCGCCATTTGAGCCAGCACCCGGGCGGCTTTCTGATCGCCAGCGAAGACGTCTCGTGCCTGGTGCCGGTGGAAAACGCCACGATGGAGGGCCGCACCGTCATCCAGTGGGACAAGGATGATCTCGACACGCTCAAGCTGATCAAGGTAGACGTGCTGGCGCTGGGCATGCTGAGCGCCATTCGCCGCGGGCTGACCTGGGTGGGTTGGAAGCACGGCGGGCCGCCATACCCGATCCAGCAGCTGCTGCAAGGCCAGGAAGACAAGGCCGTCTACGACATGCTGTGTGCCGCCGATGCCGTGGGTGTCTTCCAGGTTGAAAGCCGCGCCCAGCTCAGCATGCTGCCTCGGCTGCGGCCCGAGAAGTTCTACGACCTGGTGGTCGAGGTGGCCATCGTTCGGCCGGGGCCCATCCAGGGCGGCATGGTCCACCCCTACCTGAGGCGCCGCAACGGCGAAGAGCCCGAGGTCTACCCGAAAGAGGAGCTGAGGGCGGCGCTCGGGCGAACCAAGGGCATTCCGATTTTCCAAGAGCAGGTGATGCAGCTGGCGATCGTGGCGGCCGATTTCACGCCGGGTGAGGCGGACCAGCTTCGCCGCGCCATGGCCGCCTGGAAGCGCCGTGGTGGCTTGGAGCCCTTCGAAAAAAGGCTGATCGGCCGGATGGTGGAAAAGGGCTATTCGCAAGACTTCGCCGAATCGATCTTTCGCCAGATCAGGGGCTTTGGCGAATACGGCTTTCCAGAAAGCCATGCCGCCAGTTTTGCGCTGCTGGTCTATGTCAGCGCGTGGATCAAGCGCCACCACCCGGATGCCTTTCTGGTCGGCTTGCTGAACAGCCAGCCGATGGGTTTTTACGCACCGGCGCAGCTGGTGCGCGATGCGCGCGCGCATGGTGTGTGCGTGCGGCCGGTGGACGTGATGTGCAGCGAGTGGGAGTCGACGCTCGAAGACGCCGACCCAGCCCTGGCGGGCGGCGCAGAGCCGGCGGCGGGTTCCGCAGCAGGCGAACGGCGACACAGCCCACCGGCGCACACGCTGCGCCCGGCGCGCCTGGGTCTCAACCGCCTCAGCGGTTTTCGCGAAGACGCGGCGCAGCGCATCGTCACGGCGCGCGCCGAAGCGCCTTTCGCCAGTGTCGAAGACCTGACACGGCGCGCCGATCTGGATGCGCATGCGCTGCGCTTGCTGGCCGACGGCAACGCCTTGTCGGCGCTGGCGGGCCACCGGCGCGAAGCCGCGTGGGAGGTGGCGGGGGTCGACACGCGCATGGCCGCTGCCGCGGTGCTGCGCGCGACCCGCACCGAAGAGCCCGAGCGCCCGGTGCTCGAAGCGCCCAGCGCCGGCGCGGCGTTGCTGGCCGACTACCGCCGCACCGGCCTGTCACTGGCGAATCACCCGCTGGCCCTGCTGCGGCCGCGGCTGGCCGAGTTTCGCGTCAGCACATCGGCCGAGTTGCAGGGTTTCCGCAATGGTCAGCTTGCACGCGCCAGTGGCTTGGTCACCCACCGCCAGCGCCCGCAAACGGCCAAGGGTGTGATCTTCGTGACGCTCGAAGACGAGACCGGCCCGGTCAACGTGATCGTCTGGCCGCAGATCGCCGAGGCCCAGCGCACGCCGATGTTGACGGCGCGCCTGCTCACCGTCTATGGCATCTGGCAGTGCCAGGGCGAGGTGCGGCACCTGGTGGCCAAACGGTTGGTCGACCACAGCGCCTTGCTCAGAGCGCTGGACACCGAATCGCCGGCGCTCAAGACCACGAGCCGGGATTTCAGGTGACGGTCGATCAGGTTCGGGCCATCCGACCGTTGACGGTTCTCGGCACCGGCCGCTGGCGGCCTGGCGTGTGAGCGATGGGGCGCTTGCCCCGCGCGCCCATTGCGCCCCGCGCTGCCGCCCTCAGCTGATCAACACCAGATCGAAGGCCCGCTCGGCCAACCACAGCGCCGCGACAGCCGCGATCGCCACCGAGCCGCCGCCCAGCACCACGCGGCGGTAGAAGCGCGTGTTGCGCACCCACCAGGCCAGTGGCAACGCGATGGCCACGATGCCCAGCTGGCCGAGTTCGACGCCGAGGTTGAAGCCGACCAGGGTGCGTGCCAGTGCGCCCGGGTCCAGCCCCAGCTCTTTCAGCGCGCCGGCAAAGCCGAAGCCGTGGACGAGGCCGAAGACAAAGGCGAGCTGCCAACGCACGCCAGGCAGGAACCGGCGCAGGTTGTCGATCGCGGCCAGTACCACGCTGGCGGCGATCAGCGATTCGACGATGCGCGACGGTGGATCGGCGTAGCCGAGCACCGCGATCGCCAGCGTGATCGAGTGCGCCACCGTGAACGCGGTGACCACCTTGGCCACTTGCCGCAGCGCGTCTGTCCAGGTGGCCGGCGCCGCGTCGTCGATCGAGCGGCCGAGCGCCACCAAGGGGCGAGGGGTGACCTCCACCACGCCCAGGGTGCCGACCGCGGCGGTGGATGGCTTGGCGGCCCCGCCCCGTGCACCCATGACCACCGCCGGCAGCATCAACGCCAGCAGGAACAGCACATGGTCCGTGCCGATCAGGATGTGGTGAATGCCCTCGGCGACAAAGCCGCCGAACGTGCTGGCGTGCGCGCCGCTGGTGCCGGTGCCATCGGCCGAGACCGCGGCGCCGGGGGCGACGGCGGTGCCTTGCCTTGCAGACCCGGCCAATGTCCCCAGGCCGTCAGACCCGGCCAGGGCCACCGGCCCGGCGGCCGGCGCCAGCACCGCCGTGCTGGCCGTCGCCTGCGCATGGGCCCGCCACTGCAGCAACCCGCGGTGTGACGCATCGCTGTCGGCGAACAGGCGGTAGTCGACCTGCACCCCGGCGGTGCCCGCATCGGCGGGGCATTGCCAGCGGCGCTCCAGCACGGCGTAGGTGCCGTCGGCGTGGCTGTCGATGCGCGGTGTTGCCAGTGCGCCGGGTTCGCAGGCGGTGCTCGTCGTTCCAGCGCTGCTCTGGCGGGCCACAGCCAGGCGCAGGCCATCGCCGGCCAGCGCCGCAATCTGCGGCCAGGCCTGCTGCAACTCGCCCCAGGTGATCTGGCCGTCGTCGTCGGCGTCCAGCGGCAGCACGCGGTCCAGGTCGCGCAGTGCAATGTCCCAGCGCTGTTGCACCACGGCGCCGTCGGCCACCAGGCTCAGCGTGGCATTGCTCGGGGCGTGGGCGCGGGCGTCGGTGGGCACCAGCAGCATCGCCGCGGCCGTGCCCAGCGCGGCCAGCAGCAGGCGGGCCAGGCGTTCCATGCGGGCACTCGACAGGGTATGGCTCATGAGCGGCTCCGGCTGGCGGGCGGGGTGGTTGCCGAGGTGGTTGCAGGGATGGTGAGGCGCTGCTTCGCCGCCGGCCAGCGCGCGTCGACAAAGCCTTGTTCGCGGGCCCAGCGGCGCACCGGCTCGCCGGCCTCGGGCTGGCCGGCAGCGGCGGCAGCGCGCAGCAGCAGCAGCGCATCGGCCGGCTCGCGCTGCCAGGCCCAGTTGGACTGGGCCAGCGCCAGCGCCTGCGGCGCATCGCCCAGCAGGTCGAGCGCGAACCGCGCCTGTTCGCGGGCATGGCTGCGGTCGCCGCGGGCCAGCGCAGCGTCGAAGCGGGCCTGCAGCTGCGGGATCAGCGCATCGGCCTCGGCAGCGCGGCCGCCCGTGGACGACGGGTGGGCCAGGCGATGACGGGCGATGGCGGTGCGCAGCAGCAGCGCATCGGCCGCGTCGTAGCCGAGCAGCAGACGCTCGGCCTCGGCGGGGCGCTGCTGGTCGAGCAACCAGTCGGCATAGGCGGCCAGGGCGTACAAGCCCGGGGCGTTGCCGGCGGTGGCGGCGCGGAACAGCGCGTCCGCCTGGCGGCTGCCGCTGCGCTCGGCCAACTCGGCGCGCAGCAGGGCCAGCCAGGGGTCGTCGGCGCTGCCCAGCGCGGCCAGCGTGCTGTCGGCCTGTCGGGCGGTCAGTCGGCCCTGCAGCTGGCCCAGCTCGGCCAGGCAGGCACGGGCGGGGGCCTGCACGCCGGCGCCGAGCGCGGCGTAGTCGGCGCCGGCCAGGCGCTCGCAGCCGGCGCGGGCTTCGGCGTAGCGGCCTTGCACCTGGTGGATCGACGCGCGCGTCAGCTCGGCCTGGGCGCGCAGCGCCAGGCCGGGCGACGCCGCCTGGCTGTAGTCGGCGCGCCGCAGGCTGAGCCGGCTGCTGGCCGCGCCGGTATCGGGCTCGGCCAGCAGGCCATCCAGGTCGGCGAGCGCGGCGGTGAAGTCGTGTTGCCCCTGGCGGATGGTGGCGCGCAGAAGGCGCACCGGGCCGGGGGGCTGGGCGTCGGCCCACCAGGGGGCGAGGGCGGCCTGGGCCTGGCCCCAGTCGCGCGGGTCGCCGCTGCGGCGGGCCTGGTCGATCGCCTGGCGGGCCAGGGTCAGTGCAAGTGAGAGGTTCGGTTGGGCCTGGGTTGCCTGGGTGCGCAGGGCCTGGCGCTGGCTCGCGCCGGCACGGCGGGCGGCCACGCCCGGCAAACGTGCCGGCAGGCGCTCGATCACCTCGTGGTCGTCGGTGGGCACGCGCGGCGCGGCCTGGCCGGGCAGGGCCTGGGCCAGCAGCCACGCGGCGGCGAGTGTCGAGAGCGTCAAGAACAACGGGCGCATGGGTCAGGCTCCGGCCTGGGGCCGCTGCGGTCGAGGCAGCGGCGAATGAATCGGTTTTCGCGGTCAGCGGGGATCGGCCTTACAAGGCAGGCCCGGCCAGGTCGCCCCGGCCGGGCCGGCGTGGCGCTGCTTGCATGCAGCGCCACGTGGCGGCGCTTACTGCGCGCCCGGCGTCGGCGTGTTCAGGTACGGGAAGCCGCTCAGGAACGGCGTCACGGCCTGGTCGACGGCGTCGTGCAGGTTGTAGGCGGTGGTGCCCAGCGGCACGTACTTGGGCTTGCACTTCTCGCCCAGGCCCAGCGCGTTGGTGTTGCCGTTGGCCATGCACAGACCACCCATCATCGCCACCAGCGAGATGTCGACCACGTCGTCCTTCGGGCGGCGGCCGTTCGGGTAACCCGCCAGGTCAGAGCCACCGGCCAGGATGTTGCCGAGCACGCCCAGGCGGTTCTGCTGCGCAAACGGCACCGGCATGATGCTGGTGTTCAGGCGCAGCATTTCGGAGGCGACCACCCCCATCGGCTGGTTCACGCCGGGAATGCCGGTCAGGAAGGTCGTCGTCAGGTCGCTGCGCGGGTAGTTGGTCGGCGCGCTGTTGGGCAGCGGCAGTGCGATCTCCAGCAGCTTGGGCAGCGTCGGGTTGGTCACATAACTCAGGAACTGGCCGTCACCCGAGGGTTGCGAGGCGTTGAACTTGTCCTTGTCCTTCAGGCCGATCACCACCTCGTTGACCAGCGGCATGCCCAGGCGCGAGACCTGCACCCAGTCGCCGGCGTCCTTGTCGACCTTGTTCAGGCCCGAGCGCGGCGAGGCGTCGATGTTGTGCGTCTGGCGCACGCTGGCGGTGGTCCAGCCGCCGATCACCGGCTCGCTGCCCTGCGTCAGGCAGCTGATCGGCAGCTCCAGCGCCATCGTCGTCACGTTGTCGTCGGCGATGATGTTGGGGAACAGGCCGATCTGCTTCGGGTCGGTGATCACCTCGATCGGCGCGTGCACCAGGTCGAAGATCACGCCCAGGTTGACCGCGAAACCCTCGGCGCGCTGGCCGACGAACATCTTGCCCGGCGTCGCGCAGTTCGGGATGTTGATGTTGTAGATGTGCTTGGCCGCGTAGCCCGCGTAGTCGGGGATGGTCTTGGTGCCGATGTTGTCGGCCGGCTTGTCGAAGGTGGCCGAGCCGGTGTCGGCGTTGGTGATGGTCCAGGGCTCGCCGTGGCGGCGGTCGCCCTTCATCATGATCACGCTGTAGGTCTGCGCCACGTTCAGGTTGGCGTCGGCCACATTGGCCACCGGGCCGGCCTGCACCAGCGGGATGGCGACGTTCTTCTTGCCCGCAGGCAGCTCGATGCCGCGGCCGGCGTTGGCCAGCGTGTTGGTGAAGCGGAACTGGAAGCTCAGGTCTTCCTTCGCGTCGCCGTTGTTGTCGACATGGATCTCGTACAGCGCGTTCTGGTCCATGTTGAAGTAGTTGGGCCCGCCGTAGGCCGCCTGCAGCGGCTGGTAGTTGGCGATCAGCGTCACGTAGTTCGAGCGGCCCGTCTCGTAGCTGCGGAACATGTAGAAGTCGGTGCCGTCGACCTTGGGCGAGCCGGTGATGAACGGGGCCTCGCGGTGGCTGGAGGCCAGGCTGGGGCCGGCCAGCGTGGCCAGCGCCGCGGCGGCGGCCAGCGGCGCCAGGCGGACGAGCAGGGAAGTGCGGTTCATGGGAAGTCTCCTGAAGGAATGCGCCGGCTCAACGTGGCGGGCGTGACGGTGCTTACGCGCCGGCCTGCCTGGCCGGATGCAGCCGCGTGAACAAACCCCGCGGCCCGCTGGGGGGCTTGCATCCGATCGCGGCCGTGCCGCGTATGGGCGCGGTTGGCCGTGATTTCCGCCGCCAGGCCGGGCGGAACGTTTTTCCAAGCCGGGCGACAATTGCCAGATGGCTTCCGATGAACCCCAGGTCCTCCAGTGGCTGCCCGCCGCCGGGCGGCCCGAGCAGCTGATGTTGTTGCTGCATGGTGTGGGCGACAGCGCTGCCGGCATGGCAACGCTGGCCGGCTCGCTGCGCCGCGCCTTTCCGCAGGCCGCCGTGCTGGCGCCCGATGGCTTCGACCGCTTCGACGGTGATCCGAGCGGCGCGCTGGGTGGCCGGCAATGGTTTTCGTTGCAAGGTCTTGACGATGGCAACCGGATGCAACGGGTGCGCCAGGTGCTGCCCCGCCTCGCGGCCTGGGTGCGCGGCGCCCAGCAGTCCACCGGGGTGGGCTCGGCGGCGACCGCGCTGGTCGGCTTTTCGCAGGGCGCCATCTGCGCGCTCGAGCTGGCCCAGGCCGAAGACGGGCTGGCCGGCCGGGTGCTGGCGTTCGCCGGCCGCTACGCCGCGTTGCCCGAGCGGGCGCTGCAGCACACCACCTTGCACTTCTTCCACGGTGCCGACGACGGCGTGATCCCGGCCGACCATGCCCGCGCCGCGATGCAGCGCGTGGCCGAATTGCAGGGCGACGCGACGATCGACATCGCCCAGGGCGTGGGCCATGAATTGCCGGCCGCGCTCGTCGACTGCGCGATCGACCGCCTGCGCACCCACATTCCGCACCGCACCTGGGCCGCCGCGCTGGGTGCGGTGCCCGGCCTGGCCGAGCGCATGGCTTCGCGCGGCGACGGCGAGCGCGACGCAGAAGACTGATGCCCAGATGAATTGGTTCGACAGTGTGGGCGCCTTGCGTGCCTGGGCCACGGCGGCACAGCCGGTTTTCATTTGCGGCCAGGAGCGCAGTGGCACCTCGGCGTTGCAACTGGCGATGTCGCAGCATCCGGCGCTGTTCGCGGTGCCGCATGTCTACGAGACCTTCATCTTCTCGGAGCCACGCAACCTGCTGGCCGGCCAGCCGCGGCACATGCTGCAAGACTACCTGCGTGGCCCCGGGAACCTGCAGTTGTTGCACCAGCGCCTGGCCGACCTGGGCGCCCAGGCCGGCAGCGATGCCAACGCGCTCGACGAAGACGACCTGATCCGCGCCTTTTTCGCGTTCGCTGCGGACCGGGTCTATCCCGGCCAGCGCCCGCTGGAGAAGACGCCGGCCCATGTGCGTTGCCTGCCGCGCATCTTTCGCATCTTTCCGCAGGCGCGGGTGTTGGCCTGCGTGCGCGAGCCGACCGAGGTGGTCGATTCGTACCGCCGCCGCCTGCAGCGCGAACAGGCGCTGGGCAAGCCGCGTGAGGCCTGGGGCTGGCTGGACCAGACCGATGACCAACTGATCTACTACCTGCGCCAGGTTGACCGCGCCTTGACCGAGGCCACGACGCTGGCGCCCGGCCAGGTGTTCCAGGTGCCCTACGGCTGGCTCAATGCCGACCCGGTGGCCGCGATGACGGCGATCTGCGAGTTCATCGGCGAGCCTTTCGACCCCGCCGTGATGTCGGCCAAGGCCGCCTGGCGCGACCGGGTCGACGAGCGCCTGGGCCGGCCGATCGGCACCGCCGGCCCGCCCCGGCCGTCGACGCTGAGCGAAGAGTCGCTCGCCCTGTTGCGCAAGGAAACCTGGGGCCTGACCCGGCGTTGGCGCGTGCCGGGGCCGCTGCGGCCCGATCCGGGCCCGCACGACTGACCGCCCCTACGATCTCACCGAGTTTCCGTTGCCCATGTTGTTTCTGCTGTCGCCAGCCAAGACGCTGGACTATGAAAGCCCGCTGCCCGCGGCGGTGGCCAAGCGTGCCACCCAGCCGCGCTTCGTCGACGAGGCGGCCCGGCTGATCGAGGTGTTGCGCGGCCACACGGCCGACGACATCGCCGGGCTGATGAGCCTGTCGGACAACCTGGCCCAGCTGAACGTCGACCGCTATGCCGCCTGGTCGCCCCGCTTCACCAGCCGCAACAGCCGGCCCGCCGCGCTGGCCTTCAACGGCGACGTCTACGAAGGCCTGCAGGCGGCCAGCCTGAGCTCGGCCGACTGGACCTGGGCCCAGCGCCACGTGGTGATCCTGTCGGGCCTGTACGGCGCGCTGCGGCCGCTGGACCGGCTGCAGCCTTACCGGCTGGAGATGGGCACGCGCCTGGCCACGCCCGGCGGTGCGAAAGACCTGTACGGTTACTGGGGTGACACGCTGGCCCAGGCGCTGAACGAGGCCCAGGCCGACGAACGCGCGCCGATCGTCGTCAACCTGGCCTCGCAAGAGTATTCACGCGCCGCGCTGCGGCCGGCGCTGCGGGCGCGGGTCATCGAGTGCGTGTTCGAAGAGTGGCACGGTGGCCAGTGGAAGGTGATCAGCTTCTTCGCCAAGCGGGCGCGGGGGCTGATGGCGCGCCATGCGATCCGGCAGCGCGCCTCGACCTTGAAGGCGCTGAAGGCCTTCGACACCGAGGGCTACGCCTTTGACGCCGACGCGTCGGAGGCCGACCGCTTCGTCTTCCGGCGCAAGGCCGGTTGATCGGCCGCCGGCCTCGCGCCGGCCAGCGCTTCGGCGTCGGGCACCTCGGCCAGCAGGTCTTGCGCCGTCATGTGCAGGTCGCTGGGCGGCCCGAGCCGCGCCAGCAGCGTGTCGACCACCACCCGCACCCGCGGCGCCAGGTAGCGCCGATGCGGGTAGTGCAGCACCACCTCGCGCTCGCCGGGGTCGTGCTGGTCGACCAGCAGCAGCTTCAGCCGGCCGCTGCGCAAGAACGGCAGCGCGTGGTGCAGGCCGGCCTGCACGATGCCGGCGCCGGCCAGCGCCAGGTCCAGCACCGCGGCCGGGTCGCTCACGGCCAGGCGCGGCTGCGGCTGGATCTCGATGCGCTTCGCCCCGCGGCCGCCTGAGCTCGAGCGAAACCGCCAGGGGCTGGGCGTGCTGCCGGCAAATCGCACCGCCACGCACTCGTGGTCTCTCAGCTCGTCGACCGTGCGTGGCACGCCGGCGCGCTTGAGGTAGCCGGGGCTGGCCAGCATGGCCAGCGGCAGGCCGCAGATGCGCCGCGCGACCAGGCTCGAGTCTTCGATGAAACCGCCGCGAATGCCGATGTCGTAGCCCTCGGCCACCAGGTCGACCGGGCGGTTGTCCAGGTCGAGCTCGATCGTCAGCCCGGGGTGCTCGCGGCTGAGGGCCGGCAGCAGTGGCAGCACCCAGTCGCGCCCCATCGCATGCCCGACCGAGATGCGCACGCGGCCGCTGGCCTCGGTGGCGCTCTGCGTCACGTCGGCCACGGCCTCATCCAGCGCCCGCAGCGCGTGGCGGGCCTTGTCGAGAAAGCGCTCGCCCTCGGCGGTGAGCGCCAGGCGGCGGGTGCTTCGCTGCAGCAGCCGCACACCCAGCTGCGCCTCCAGCTTGGCCAGGCTCTTGCTGACGGCGGCGGGCGTCAGCTCCAGCCGGTCGGCCGCGGCGGCCAGGCTGCCAGCGCTGGCGGCTTCGACAAAGGCCAACAAGCCTTGCAGTTGCTTCATGCCGCTGATTGTCAACCAGCGGTTGTGAATCTATCAAGCGCTGGTGACTTCCGGTAGCGGTGTCGGGTGCCTAGAGTTCAGTCCATCGCAGGCCCGGTGGTCGGGCAGGCAGGCACAAAACGGAGCTTGATATGAAGATCGGAATCCTGGGTTCGGGTGATGTGGCGCAAACGCTGGCGGCGGGCTTTCTGACCCACGGCCACGAGGTGATGCTGGGCACGCGTGACCCGGCCAAACTGAACGACTGGTCGGCCCAGCACCCGAAGGCGCGGGTCGGCAGCTTTGCCGACAGCGCGGCCTTTGGCGAGATCGGCGTGCTGGCGGTCAAGGGCGGGGCGGCCGACGCGGTGCTGAAGGCCGCCGATGCCGGCCGCCACCTGGCCGGCAAGGTGTTGATCGACGCGACCAACCCGATCGCCGACGCACCGCCCGACAACGGTGTGCTGCGCTTCTTCACCACGCTCGATGACGCGTTGATGGAACGCCTGCAGCGGGCTCATCCGGCGGTGAAGTTCGTCAAGGCCTTCAACTCGGTCGGTGCCGCGCTGATGATCGACCCCCAACTGCCCGGCGGGCGGCCGACGATGTTCATCTGCGGCGACGACGCCGGCGCCAAGGCCACCGTGACCACGCTGCTGGCCGAGGTGGGCTGGGACAGCGCCGACATGGGCGTGGCCGCCGCGGCCCGGGCGATCGAGCCGCTGTGCATGCTGTGGTGCATCCCCGGCTTCTTGCGCAACGACTGGGTGCACGCGTTCAAGCTCGTCAGCCCGGCCTGACGACCAACGGCCCCGTGGGGGATACGCCCGGCTGCAAAAGCGTCGCCGCCGGGCGTCGAGGGGCCGCCAAACTGCTGCAAGAATAGGGGCATGACGACGATATCCCCCTCGATCACCCCTGAACTGCGCGCCTGGATCGTGGCCCAGGCCGAATCGGGTTTCCCGCCCGAAGAAGTGTTGGCCGCGATGCGCAACAGCGGCTGGCCGGAAGAGGTGGCGATCGAAGCCCTCGAGGTCACCTTGACCGAGCACCTGCAGGCCAAGGGCAAGCCGATCCCTGGGCGCGAAAGCCTGCCCGAGCCCTCGCTGGAAGAATCCACCACCCGCCTGATGGCCGATGGCCACGAGGTGCGGGTGCTGATGTCGATGATGCTGCCGCGCGTGGTGGTGTTCGGCGGGCTGCTGACAGACGCCGAGTGCGACGAGCTGGTGGCCTTGTCGCGCCCGCGCCTGGTGCGCTCGGAGACGGTGGTCAACGAGACCGGCGGCAGCGAGGTCAACACCGCCCGCACCAGCGAAGGCATGTTCTTCAACCGCGGCGAGAACGCGCTGTGCCAGCGCATTGAAAAGCGCATCGGCGCGCTGCTGAACTGGCCGGTGAAGAACGGCGAAGGCCTGCAGGTGCTGCACTACCGGCCCGGCGCTGAGTACAAGCCGCACCACGACTACTTCGACCCGGTGCACTCTGGTACGCCGACCATCCTGGCCCGCGGCGGCCAGCGCGTGGGCACGCTGGTGATGTACCTCAACACGCCCGAGAAGGGCGGCGGCACCACCTTCCCCGATGTCGGCCTCGAAGTGGCGCCGATCAAAGGCAACGCGGTCTTCTTCAGCTACCACGCCCCGCACGCCAGCACCAAGACGCTGCACGGCGGCGCGCCGGTGATCGAAGGCGAGAAGTGGGTCGCGACCAAGTGGCTGCGCGAGCGCGAGTTCATCTAGGCTAGGAGCCTTCGCGGCAGGCGCCGCGAAGGCTCCTAGCCTGCGGCTGTATGTTCGGCTCCCCCGAGCCCCCTCCACGAGGGAGCTCCGGTATGAATGGGCGCACCCTCCAGCCTCCCGCCGAGCGGGAGACTCCAGTCAGATTGACGATCTGAACGCCGCCTTCGTTGGCGGTGCCCCGGACATCTAGCCGGCAATTGTCTGAATGGCGTGGGCGGGGATCGTCAGCGCCACCTCTTGGGCGCCGATCTGCAGGCGATAGCTGACGGCCGCATCGCCGCTGTTCATCACCACCACCGCCAATTGGCGACCCGTGGGCCCTTGGGGGTTGACGAAGGCCGTGGTCTGAAGCGTGCTGCGGCTGCTGACCGCGCTGACGCGCTGAGCCCCGGGGCGGATGAATTTGGAGAAGTGGCCGAGGTAGGCGAAGCTGGGGGTGTAGGTCAGCTCGCCGGTCTTCGTGTCCGCATGCACCGGTGCGAAGCAGAAGTTGCCGACGTGGTTGGGGCCGCCGCGCTCGTCGAGCAGGATGTTCCAGTCCGTCCAGCCGACCGCGCCGCTGTTGAAGTCGGCGATCATCTGGCTGCCGTAGCGCTCGGCGTTCGGCCACCACTGCAGCCGCGCCGGGTCGAAGCGCTCGACCGTGGCCTCGGTCAACAGCAGGTTGACCTTCGGGTAGGCCTCGTGCACGGCGGCCACGTTGCGGTGCATCGGCTCGCCGCCGGCCCAGGTCTCGTACCAATGGAAGCCCACGCCCCAGACATAGGGCGCCGCCTCCGGGTCGCCCAGGATCGTGTGGGCGCGGTGCGTGATCAGGTCGCGGTTGTGGTCCCAGACAATGATCTTGCGGTCGCCCAGGCCTTCGCGCTGCATCGTCGGGCCGAGGTGGTTCTTCAGGAAATCGCGCTCTTCTTCGGCCGTGAAGATCATCGACTCCCAGGTCTGCTTGGCCATCGGCTCGTTCTGCACCGTGATGCCCCAGATGGGAACGCCTTCTTTCTCGTAGGCGCGGATGAACTTGGTGAAGTACAGCGCCCAGGCGCCGGCGTATTGCGGCAGCAGCTTGCCGCCTTGCAGCATGTTGGCGTTGTCCTTCATCCAGGCCGGGGCGCTCCAGGGGCTGGCAAAGGTGGTCACGCTGCCGCCGCCGGCAGCGGCCGTCTTCAGCGCGCGCTGCAGCAGCGGCAGGCGGTAGCGCCGGTCCGGCGCGATGTCGAACGAGGCGAGGGCGGCGTCGCCGTTGTTCACATAGGTGTAGCTGGCGCTGCTGAAGTCCGAGCTGTGGATGGTCGTGCGCAGCAGCGAATAGCCCAGGCCCTGGGCCGGGTCGAAGTAGGCCTTCAGCAGCTCGTCCTGCTTCGCCGGCGAGAGTTTGGCAAAGACCTCGGCCGCGGCATCGGTGACCGCACCGCCGATGCCCAGCAGCGTCTGAAAGCGCAGGGCCGGGTTGACGAAGACCGACACGTCGCCCTCGGGCGGCTGGGCGCCGCTGCCCAGTGGCAGGGTGGCGGTCAGGGCCAGGCGCTGGGGCGAGCCTTGGGCGGTGGTGAAGACCTGCAGGCTGCGGGGCGGGGCGGTGGGCGTGGGCATGGCGATAGGGGTGTCGCCCGCACGCACCGGGCCGCTTGCCAGCAGCCAGCAGGTGGACAGGGCAAGGGCCAGGGCAGATGAACGAGCGGTCATGGTCGACAGTCGGGAAACGGGCTGACGGCGGGCCGGGCAGGCGGCGGCCAGCCCTCGAAGCCGCTATTCTGACTGAAATTGGAACCGGTTCCGTTTTGGGGCGCCGCCTGGATTCTTGGGCCGGGTGCATCGGCCAAAGCCTGCAGCCGCGCGGCTCAGGTGGTGGGTGAAGGCTCGTCGCGGCCCACTGCCTGGCGGTAGGCGTGCCAGCTGGCATGGCCGGCCACCGGCCCCAGCACCAGCAGGCCGGCAAAGCCGGGCAGCATCGCCAGCACGACCGTCACGGTCAGCAGCGCGCCCCACAGCAGCATCACGCCGGGCTGGGTCAGCACCAGGTGCAGGCTGGTCAGGCCGGCGGTGATCGCATCGGTGGGCCGGTCGAGGATCATCGGCATCGACACCACGCTGATCGCGAAGATCAGCCCGGCGAACACCGCGCCCACCAGCAGGTAGGCGATGACGAAGTTCAGGTTGTCGGGTGCCAGCAGCGCCAGCAACGAGCCCTGGAAGTCGGGCATGCCGTCGAAGCTCAACGCAAAGACCACCAGCGACGCGCGGCCCCACAGCATCTCCAGCACCAGCAGCACGAAGCCGAAGATCGCCAGCGTGCCGGTCTGCATGTGCCAGGCCTGCAGCGACGCCCGCAGCGACGGGCGTTCACCGCGCTCCAGCGCCTGGCTGGCGTGGTAGAGCCCCAGGCACAGGAACGGGCCGAGCAGCAGAAAGCCGGCCGACAAGGCCAGCGTGTACGCCGGTGCCCGCTGGAACACCAGCATCAGCGCCCAGCCCATCAGCACGAACGCCGCGCCATAGAACAGGCCGATCGCCGGTGCGCGCGTGAAATCGCGCCAGCCCAGCGCCAGCCAATGCCAGGGGGCCGACCAGGGCAGCTTGTTCAGCGGCGGCGTGAGGGCCACGTCGACCCGGGCCGGGGCGTCGCCCGGCGTGGGGGTGGCGGCGCCTCGCGCGGGGTCGGCGTCGTGCGGCAGCGATTCAGGGCTCATGCGCCGAGGCTAGGCGTTGACGCGCGTCAAGTCCATCGGGCCCATCCCACACCCGGGGGCCCCTGAGCGCCGCCCGGGCGCCGTGCGTGGCACATGGTTTGCCATGGCATCGCCACCACCCTGTTTCTCAACCCACCCTGAAAGCCATCGCCATGGAACGCAAGAATTCGACCCGCACCACGAACACCAAAGTCGACGCCACCGCGCTGCTGCGCGCCGATCACAAGCTGGTCAGCGAGCTGTTCGAGCAATACGAAAAGAGCCGCTCGCCAGACAAGAAGAAAGGCCTGGTGGCGCAGATCTGCATGGAGTTGACCGTGCATGCGCAGATCGAGGAAGAGATCTTCTACCCGGCCGTGAAGGCCGCGCTGAACGACGCCGAGCTGGTGCCGGAAGCGCGCGTCGAGCACGAGACGTTGAAGACGCTGATCGCGCAGATCGAAGGGGCCGAGCCGGACGGCGAAGACTACGACGCGCGCGTCAAGGTGCTGTCCGAATACGTGAAGCACCACGTCAAGGAAGAGCAGTCGGAGATGTTCCCCAAGGCCAAGGCGTCGAGCAAGCTCGACCTGAAGGCCCTGGGGCAGCAGATGCAGGAGCGCAAGGAGGCGCTGAAGGCCGAGACCTCGGCACGGCTGGACGCTTGAGGTGTGGCTGCTGGCCGCCGATGACAAAGGGCACTGGCGGTTGCTGCAGTTGCCGCAACTTCTGCTGGGCGGCGGCAGCCCGGGCGTGCTCGACGTGGCACCGGCGCCGGACCTGACCCCGGTGGCCTGAGTCAGGCGCCAGCGCGGCGCGTTTCACGGCGGCGGTGGCGCGCGACGCGCGGGCGCGGTCTGGGCGCGCCGGCCCGGGGCGGCCACCTAGAATCCGCCGATGACGGCTGCCGTGCTCAATGTCTCTGCCTACCGCTTCGTGACGCTGGATGCGCTCGAAGCACGTCGCCAACGCCTGTACGACGATGCGCTGGCCGCTGGCCTGAAGGGCACGGTGCTGCTGGCCGAAGAGGGCATCAACCTGTTCCTCGCCGGGCCTGAAGCCGCGTTGCGCGGCTGGCTGGCCCGCCTGCGCGAAGACCCGCCGTTCGCCGGGCTCGACGCCAAGGAAAGCTGGAGCGAGACGCCGCCGTTTCAGCGCCTGAAGGTCAAGGTCAAGCGCGAGATCATCCGCATGAACATGCCGGCCGTGCGGCCCTCGGCCGGGCGTGCGCCGGCGGTGGCGCCGGCCACGCTGGCCCGCTGGCTCGACGCCGGCCACGACGACGACGGCCGGCCGGTGGTGATGCTGGACACCCGCAACGGCTTCGAGGTCGATGCCGGCGCCTTCGACGGCGCGCTCGATTGGCGCCTGCACCGGTTTTCCGACTTCCCCGCCGCCCTGGCCGCGCACCGCGAAGAGCTGGCCGGCAAGACGGTGGTCAGCTACTGCACCGGCGGCATCCGCTGCGAAAAAGCCGCGCTGGTGATGCAGGCCCTGGGCGTCGAGCACGGCTACCAGCTGGAAGGCGGCATCCTGCGCTATTTCGAGCAGACTGAAGGCGCCCCGCACTGGCATGGCCGCTGTTTCGTCTTCGACGAGCGCGAAGAGCTGGCGACCGACCTGCACCCCGAAACCCCCCACGAGATCGCCGCATGATGATGTTGCTCTGGCGCGCCTTCGGCGTGCTGCTGATGCTGACCGCGATCGCGGTGCCGCTGGCCCGCGCGCCCGACCGGCCGGTCGAGACGCTGGTGGCGCGCTGGGCGCCGGCGCCGTCGGACTTCGTCGAGGTCAAGGGCCAGATGGTGCACCTGCGCGACGAGGGCCCCCGCAACGACCAGGCGCCGATCGTGCTGATCCACGGCACCTCGGCCAGCCTGCACACCTGGGAGGGCTGGGTCGCGGCGCTGAAGACGCAGCGCCGGGTGATCAGCTTCGACCTGCCGGGCTTCGGCCTGACGGGCCCTTTCACCGGCGACTACGCGCACGACGACTACCGCGGCGACGCGCTGGCCCGCTTCACGCTCGACCTGATGGACCAGTTGCACGTGCAGCACGCGGTGCTGGCCGGCAACTCGCTCGGCGGCGAGGTGGCCTGGCGGGTGGCCTCGCTGGCGCCGGCGCGGGTGGACAAGCTGGTGCTGGTCGACGCGGCCGGCTACGACTTCGTGCCCGAGGACATGCCGGTGGGCTTTCGCCTCGCGCGGCTGCCGGTCGTCAGTGCCCTGAGCGAATGGTTCCTGCCGCGCGGCATGGTCGAAGCCAGCGTGCAGAGCGTGTACGGCGAGCCGGCCAAGGTGACCGCCGCGCTGGTCGACCGCTATTTCGAGCTGACGCTGCGCGAAGGCAACCGCCACGCACTGCGCCTGCGCATGCAGCAGCTGGAGATGGGCCAGGATGCGGCGCGCATCGCGGCGCTGAAGCAGCCGACGCTGATTCTCTGGGGCGGGCGCGACCGCCTGATCCCGCCGCCCAACGGTCAGCGCTTCGCGCGCGACATCGCCGGCAGCCGGCTGGTCGTCTTTCCCGAGCTGGGCCATGTGCCGCACGAGGAAGACCCGGCCCGCACCGTCGAGGTGGTCAAGGACTTTCTGGGCCTGAAGTGAACGCCTCGGCGCGCCCCGGCCCTGAGGTGAACCCCGTTGCCAGCGGGCCGCCGCCGCGGCAGCATCAGCGGATGCACCGCAGGGGACGCTTGCCGCAGAGTGGGCGCGGGTGCCGGACCATGGGGCTTGGCGTGGCAGCGCGGCGAGGAGTGCGCGCAATGCTCGCCGGCATCGTGGCCTGGGCCGCGCTCGGCTTGGCCGTGGCCGGCGCTGTGGCGAAGGGGCCGACGCCGGCCGCGTCGACCAGCGCCGCGCCCTGCCCAGACCACCCGATCTCGGTGGGCTTCTACGAATTCGGCGCGCTGTACGCCAGCGCCAGCACCGACAACACCGGCGGCCTGTTCGGCACCGGCATCGACGTCGACCTCGTCCGCGAAATGCAACGCCGCAGCGGCTGCCGCTTCGAGGGGCTGACGATGACCCGGGCGCGGATCTGGTCCGAGCTCGAGGCCGGCCGGCTGGACATGACCACCTCGGGCATCGCCACGCCCGAGCGCGAGAAGCTCTACGCCTTCGCCCCCTACGTGCTGCTCAAGCACTATGTCTGGATGCTGAAGACGCATGCGCCGGTGCGCGGCGGGCTGGCCGAGTTTGCCGCCACGCCGTCGCTGCGCTGGGGCGCCGTGCGCGGCTACAAGCACACGCCCGCTTACGACGCGGTGCTCGAGCAGGCGCGCACCCAGGGACGGCTGGTCGAGGCGACCGACGACGGCGCCTTGCTGCGCCTGCTGGCCGAAGGCACGGTCGACGCGGTGATCGGCCACTCGGTGGTGATGCGCCGCTACGCCGCCGACCACCCCCGCAAGCCGCAGCTGGTGGCGCTGGACTGGGCGCCGCAGAACTCGGTCGTGCCCGAGGGCATGGTGCTGTCGCGGGCGCGCTTCAGCGAGGCCGAGCTGGCCTACTGGCGCAACCAGGTGCGAGAGATCGTGCGCGACGGCACGATGGCCCGCATCGCCAAGCGGCACGTGGCCGAAGACGAAGTGCCCGAGCTGGTGCCGCGCGACTGAGCGCTCGATCGCCTTTTGCACCGCGGTCGCCCGAGAAACCAGGGTTCTTCCGGAGCAAAAAGAGCAATCTCCCGACTCAAGGGCCTGGGGCCCTGGCCGATGACCTCGGCGTGCCTGGTGTCTGGGGCGCGTCTTCAATCGGCGAGGAGCCCCGATGGATCACCACCGCACTGTCCGCTGGACCGTGGGCCGACAGTTGGCCCTGGGTTTCGGCACCACGCTGGCCTTTCTGGCCGCCGTGGCCGGGTTTGGCCTGTATGGCATGTTCGCGATCCACGGCCGGCTGGCCCAGATCGTCGAGTTCAACAACGAGGAAGCCCGGCTGGCCGTCGCGATGCGCATCGCGATCAACGAAGTCGCCACCTCGTCGAGCAACCTCGTGCTGCTCGGCGACGACCCGGTGCAGCTGCGGGCCGAGCAAGACAAGCTCAGCGGCGCGCGTGAGCGCTATGGCGCGGCCGAGAAGGCGCTGGCCGAGATGTTCGCCGGCGGCGCCTCTGCAGACGAGAGTGCGCTGCTGAAGCGCATCCAGGCGCTGCGCGACGAGGTGCGGCCGTTGAACCAGCGGGTGGTCGATCTGGCGATCAAGGGCGAAACAGTCGATGCGACCTCGCTGCTGATGACCCGCGTGGCCGGCCCGCAGGGCCAATGGCTGAAGGCGCTGGGCGAGCTGGCGGCACTCGAAGACCAGCGCACCGACGAGGCGGCCGAGGCGGCCGGCGCGGCCTTCGCGTCGATCCGGCTGCAGATGCTGCTGCTGGCGGGCCTGGCCCTGCTGGTGGCCAGCGGTTTTGCCTGGTTCATCACCCGCGGGCTGTCGCGCCAGCTGGGCGGCGAGCCGGCCTATGCGGCCGCGGTGGCCAGCGAGATCGCGGCTGGCAACCTGGCGGTGCCGGTGCAGCTGAAGGCGGGCGACGAATCGAGCCTGTTGCATGCGATGAGCCGCATGCAACATGCACTGGTGCAGGTGGTGGGCAGCATCCGCGCCGGGGCCGACTCGATCGCCACCGGCTCGAACCAGATCGCGACCGGCAATGCCGACCTGTCGCAACGCACCGAGCAGCAGGCCAGCAACCTGCAGCAGACGGCGGCCTCGATGGAGCAGCTGACCGCCGCGGTGAAGACCAACGCCGACACAGCGCGCCAGGCGGCCCAACTGGTGGCCCACGCCAGCCGCTGCGCGAACGACGGCAACCAGGCGGTCACGCAGGTGCAGGGCGCGATGGGCAGCATCGAAGCGGCCAGCACCAAGATCGGCGAGATCATCGGCGTGATCGACGGGATCGCGTTCCAGACCAATATCCTGGCCCTGAACGCGGCGGTCGAGGCGGCCCGCGCGGGCGAGCAGGGCCGGGGCTTTGCCGTCGTGGCGGGCGAGGTGCGCAGCCTGGCCCAGCGCAGTGCCGAGGCGGCGCGCCAGGTCAAGCAGCTGATCGTCGACAGCGGCGAGAAGGTGGCGGCGGGCAGCGAGCACGTGTCGGCCGCCGCCCGCACGATGGACGAGATCCTGAGCAGCGTGAAGCGCGTGAACGACCTGATGGGCGACATCGACGCCGCCACCACCGAGCAGAGCCAGGGCATCGGCCAGGTCGGCCGCTCGGTGGCGCAGCTGGACCAGGTCACCCAGCAGAACGCGTCGCTGGTCGAGGAGGCTGCGGCCGCGGCCGAGAGCCTGCGCCACCAGGCCGCCACCTTGATGCAGAGTGTCGAGGTGTTTCGCCTCGCGCCGGCGGCGGGCTGAAGCTCAGCCCTGCGTCAACGCCGCCAGCACCTCGGATCGAAACTCGCGCCGGTACAGCACGCCGACGACGAAGGCCGTGGCGCCCAGGCAGACCCAGGGCGAGAAGAACCAGCCGATGCCGGCGAAGGCCATGTAGTAGGCGCGCAGGCCGTCGTTGAAGGTCTCGGCGGCCAGGCCCATCACGCCGCCGGCGCGGTTGGCAAAGGCCTCGCGCTCGGCGTCGGTCCACGGCGCGTTGAACTCCGGCGCCGACGCGACCAGCAGCGCGCCGAAGGTGTACTGCCGCATGCTCCAGGTGAAGCGAAAAAAGGCGTAGACGAAGATCGCCATCAGCATCGCCACCTTCAGGTCGAACACCAGCACCGAGGTGCGCGCGGCGAACGGGATTTCGCGCACGAACTCGGTCGCCTTGTCGGTGGTGCCCAGCACCGCCAGCAGGCCACCGATGATCAGGATCGTGGTCGAGGCGAAGAACGACGGGCTGGTCGACAGGTTCTGCACCGTCACGCCGTCGATCACGCGGTTCTCGCGCATCGTCGTCTGCAGCATCCACTGCTTGCGCACTCGGTTGGTGGCCGCCAGCACCGATGGCTGGGTCGCGGCATGCCGGCGGGCGAACTGCGCGTAGCCCACCCAGGCCGCGAAGAGGCAGATGACGGCCAGCCAGTCGATGGCCGGCAACACGCTCAGCGCGGTCAGGGTCAGGTTCATGCCCGCGACTTTAGGGCACCCCGGGCTTCAGGTCAGGCGGGCGAGGTCGAACACCAGCACGTCGGCGCCGCGGCCGTGCGACAGGCTCAGGCGCGTCTCGCCGTCGAGCACCACGCCATCGCCGGTGGCCAGGCGCTGGTCGCCGTTCAGCGTGATCTCGCCCTGCGCCACGTGCACATAGGCCAGGCGCTTCGGGTCCAGCGCCAGCTCGGCCGACTCGTCGCCGTCGAACAGCCCGGCGCGGATCGCGGCGTCGGCATGCAGCGTCACGGCGCCTTCGCGGCCGTCGGGCGCGGCCACCAGGCGCAGGCGGCCGCGCTTGTCGGCGTTGCCGAAGGCCTTTTGCTCGTAGCCCGGGGCCAGGCCGGTTTGCGCCGGCAGCAACCAGATCTGCAGGAAGTGCGTGGTCTGGCCTTCAGCGTGGTTGAACTCGCTGTGCCGCACGCCGGTGCCGGCGGTCATGCGCTGTACCTCGCCGGGGCGGATGGAGGCGCCGGTGCCGAGGCTGTCCTTGTGCGCCAGCTCGCCTTCGAGCACGTAGCTGATGATCTCCATGTCACGGTGGGCATGGGTGCCGAAGCCGGTGCCCGGGGCGATGCGGTCGTCGTTGATGACGCGCAGGTTGCCCACGCCCATGTGGGCCGGGTCGTAGTAGTCGGCGAACGAGAAGGTGTGAAAGCTCTTGAGCCAGCCGTGGTCGGCCACGCCGCGGTCTTCGGCCTTGCGCACAGTGATCATCGAGGAACCTCCAAGGTGTGTGTGTGTCTGCTGTGCATCCAATGTAGGCAAGGGCGGCCGGTTGCGGGCCGCGCCGGCTCGAATCGACCTTTCAAATAAGATGAAGTCGACAATGCAAACGATATGGACCGACGAAGCGCGCTGACCCCCGACGCCCTGGCGATGATGGACACGATCGCCCGCACCGGCAGCTTTGCCGCCGCCGCCCGCGAGCTGGGCAAGGTGCCCTCGGCGCTGACCTACAGCGTGCGCCAGCTCGAAGACGCGCTGGACGTGCTGCTGTTCGACCGCCGCTCGCGCCAGGCCCAGCTCACCGCCGCCGGCGAAGAGCTGCTGAACGAGGGCCGCCGGCTGTTGGCCGAGATGGACGCGGTGGCGCAGCGGGTGCGGCGGGTGTCGACCGGCTGGGAAACCGAGCTGACGATCGCGGTCGACGACGTGCTGTCGCGCCTGACGCTGCTGGAGCTGTGCGAGGCGTTCTACGCCTTGCGGCCCAGCGGCGACCATGAGCCCGGCCCCGGCACCCGGCTGCGCCTGCGCACCGAGGTGCTCGCCGGCACCTGGGAGGCGTTGGTCTCCGGCCAGGCCGACCTGGCCCTGGGCGTGCCGGCCGACATGCCCGCGCCGCCGGGCATCGAGATGAAGCCGCTGGGTGCGATGCCCTTCGTCTTCGCGATGGCGCCGCACCACCCGTTGGCATCGCTGCCCGAGCCGATCGGCGACGACGAGATCGTGCGCCACCGCGCGGTGGCCGTGGCCGACTCGGCCATGCGCATGACGCGAATCACCGTGAACCTGCTGCCGGGGCAAGATGTGCTGACCGTGTCGAGCATGCAGGCCAAGATCGAGGCCCAGCTGCGCTGCCTGGGCTGCGGCTTCGTGCCCGAGGTGCTGGTGCGCGAGCATGTGCGCCACGGCCGGCTGGTGACCAAGCTGGTCAAGCGGCAGCGGCGTGTCGGCGGCATGGCCTACGCATGGCGCAGCGCGGCGGTGCCGCAGCCGAAGAAGGCGCCGCAGGGCCTGGCCTTGCAATGGTGGCTGCAGCAGCTGGAAAGCCCGGCCACGCGCCGCGCGCTGCTCGAGCGCCACCTGCCGCAACAAGGCCTGTGCGCCACCGAATGAGCCACTGAATGAGCAGGCAGGCGCCGCCGTCGCCCACGGTGCGTTACATCGGGCGTTTCGCCCCGTCGCCCACCGGCCCGTTGCATGCCGGCTCGCTGGTGGCCGCGCTGGCCAGCTGGCTCGACGCGCGGGCCCAGCGCGGGCGCTGGCTGGTGCGGATCGAAGATGTCGACACCCCGCGCTGCGTGCCCGGTGCCGACGAACTGATCCTTCAGCAATTGGCCGCCTGCGGGCTGGTGCCCGACGAGGCACCGGTCTGGCAATCGACCCGCGGCGACCGCTACGAAGCGGCGCTGCATCGCCTGCTTGCCGCCGGCCAGGCCTACCCCTGCGCCTGCAGCCGCAAGCAGATCGACACGGCACTCGCCGCGCTCGGCGTGCCGCACGAGCGCCACGGCGAGCGCGTTTACCCCGGCACCTGCCGCCACGGCCTGCACGGCCGCCCCGCGCGGGCCTGGCGCCTGCGCACCGATGCGCCCGGCGGCGACCGCTGGATCGACTGGCACGACCGCCGGCTCGGCCCGCAGCGGCAGAACCTGAGCGCCGAGGTCGGCGACTTCGTGCTGAAGCGCGCCGATGGCCTGTGGGCCTACCAGCTGGCGGTGGTGGTCGACGATGCCGAGCAGGGCATCAGCCACGTCGTGCGCGGTGAAGACCTGGCTGACAACACGCCGCGCCAGATCCACCTGCAGCGGCTGCTGGGCCTGCCGACGCCGGTGTACCTGCACACGCCGCTGGTGCTAGCGGCCGACGGGCAGAAGCTGTCGAAGCAGAACGGCGCCCAGGCGCTCGATCTGGCCGACCCGTTCGCCGCCTTGCGGGCGGCGGGGCAGGTGCTGGGCTTGCCGGCGCAGCTCACGACCGCGGGCCGGGCCGAATGGCTGGCCGCGGCGGTGGCGGCGTGGCGGCAGCGTTGGCCGCTGCCGGCTGACTAAACCAGGGTCAGCGGTGGTAGGGGTTGTCCGGCCTGCCGTCGTAGCGGTTCGGCACCCCGTCGTTGTCGCGGTCGCGGTCGTAGCGGTTCGGCACGCCGTCGCGGTCTCGGTCGTGCACGTATCCGGGCCGGCCGGCTGCTGGGGCCACCACGCAGGCGCTGAGGGTGGTGGCGAGTGCGGCGCCGCACAGGGCGATGAGGCAAAGTCGTTTGAACATGGTCCAGTCTCCTTGGTGACAGGCTCAATATGCCGACCCGCGCCAGGGTGCGCAGTCGGCGGCTCGACCAAAGCGGTGTAGGACAACGCCGTCGGCGCCTGTCGATTTGGCCGGCGCTCGTTCGTCGCCGCTTGACCGGGCAACAACTTTCATTCGGAGAGCAGGATGCGTTTCATCATCACGGCGCAGGCAAGTGCAGACAAGAAGACGACCGAACCACCTTCAGGCTTCGATGCGGAGCTCTTCAAGGCCTACATGCGCTTCAATGAAGAGATGCACCGGGCCGGCGTGCTGGTGGCCTCGGAGGGCCTCAACCCGTCGGCGCCAGGGGCCCGCATCGCGGTGGCCAACGGCAAGCGCTTTGTCGTGGACGGGCCTTTTGCCGAGTCGAAAGAGCTGGTCGGGGGCTTCTACCTCATCGACGTGGCCTCGCTGGACGAGGCGATTCAATGGGCCCTGCGCGCCCCGTCTGGTTTCGGGTCGGACGACATTCTGGAGGTTCGTCAGCTGACGGGGGCGGCAGACCTGCCGCCCGAAATTCTGGCGCTGATCAACGAGGCCGCGCCGACATGGAGCGCCTCGGCCTGGCAGAGGTGATTCGCCCGGGCAAGGGCGTGCCCGGGCAGGCACGCCCCTGTGGCGGTCAGGGCTTCGGCAAGGCGTCCAGATAGGCGCGGTGCTGGGTCGAGAACTCGAAGGCGTTGTAGCGGTCCCAGTTGATCGACCAGGTCATCAGGCCGTTCAGGCTCAGCGTGTGCGTGCGAGGGCCGTAGCTGCCGCACTGCTTGAGCTGGGTCAGGCAGTCGAACGAGGCCTGCACGTCCGCCACGCTGGTGAAGCCGCCGCCGGCATTGCCGCTGGCCGGCAGGCCGATCGCCACCTGGTCGGGCCGCAGCGCCGGGAACTTGAACGTCGTGCCGGCCACGGTGAAGCCCGTGAGCAGCATGTCGGTCATGGCGGTGTGGAAGTCGGCGTTGCCCATCGTGTGGTACTGGTTGTCCAGCCCCATGATCGGCCCCGAGTTGTAGTCCTGCACATGCAGCATCGTGAGGTCGTTGCGCAGCGCGTAGATCACCGGCAGGTAGGCGCCGGCCCGCGTGTCGCAGCTGATGCAGGTGCCGCCGTAGAAGCTGTAGCCCAGCTGCACGAAGAAGGTCTCGGGCGCCATCGTCAGCACGAACTTGGCACCGTACTTGGCCTTGAGCTGCTTCAGCGCGCTGATCAGGTTGACGACCACCGGCGTGGTCGGGTTGGCCACGTCCTTGTCGCCGCTGTTGAGCTGCAGCGAGTGCCCTTCGAAGTCGACATCCAGGCCGTCCAGGCCCCAGCGGTCGATGATGGCCGAGACCGAGTTGACGAAGGCCGTCACCGCCGCACCCGATTCGAGCCGGACCTGGCCATTGGCGCCGCCGATGGAGATCAACACCTTCTTACCCTGGGCCTGCTTGGCCTTGATGGCGGCGAGGAAGTCGGCGTCGGATTCGACGTTGGGGCATTCGCCCACCGGGCAGCGCTTGAACGCCACTTCACCCGAGGTGTTCGAGGTGGGCTCGGCAAAGGCCAGGTCGATGTAGTCCCACTTGTCGCTCACGTCGGCCATGCGGATGTAGCCCGACCCGTTGGCAAAGCTGGCGTGCAGGTAACCCACCAGGGCATGGGGCCCGCTGGGCGGCGGCGGGGGCGGGCTGCCGCAGGCCTTCGACTTGGTCCACGGCTCGCCGCTGCCCTTGGGGCCGCTGTTGTCGGAGGGGTCTTTGCCCAATGACTTGGCGAGGGCCTTGTAGCCCTTGCCGTCGTCGGTGACGAGGGCGCCCTTGCTGTACTTGAAGTCCGCGCGCCAGGGGTCGCAATCGGCCGGCGGGGGCGGTGGGGGCGGCGGCGGAGGAGGGGGCGGAGGAGGGGGCGGAGGCGGTGGGGGCGGCGGAGGTGGGGGTGACGAGCAGCTCGACACCTCGGTCCAGGGCTGGCCGCTGCCGACCGGGCCGTTGTGGGTGGCGGGCTCGTCGCCTTGTGTCCACCAGTTGGCGCGGTAGGTCTTGCCGTTCTCGGTGGCGGTGTCGCCCTGCAGGTAGGCGATCGAGGCTTGCCAGGGCTGGCAGGCGGGGGCCTGGGCCGCGAGAGGCGCGGCCATGGCGCCCGTCGGCGCGACGCCGGCGGTCACGGCCACGGCGGCCGACAAGGCCATCAGCCAGTCGAGCCGGCGCTGCCGGTGGTGAATCTGGTCGGACATGGTTCCAACTCCTTGGGATTGGCTGGTGTGGGTTGCAACCGCGCGTGGAGCGCGTCGTGTTGCCAACCGGACGCGACGCTGTCTGGCGAGCGCGCCGGTTGCCTGGAACTATCCGGGCCCATGCTCGGGCAGGCCATCGGAAGAAACCAGTATGAGACCAGTAATACCAGTTTGCAATTGAAACCAGCGTGGGCGTGGTGATGTTTTTCCCGTACCGAAGCGGTACGTGCCCTGGCTGTGCTGGCCATACCAGTTTCGGGATTCGCGCACCGCGACCTGACCGCGTGTCACGTCGACTCTGAGCCCCCAGCGGGTAGCTGCGGTTCCCGGCCGTGACATCCTGACCAGGTCCTCAAAGATCAGTGCTTGCACGCCGCGTCAACCAATCGTATGATGAGCGTCATGCGAAAGACTCAAGCCAATGCCCGAGCCGCCGCCAAAGAGGCTTCCCACGAGCGCATCGTGCAGGCGGCCGCACGCGCCATCCGGCGCAGCGGCTACGACGGCACGGGTGTGGCCGACATCATGAAGGAGGCGGGCCTGACGCATGGCGCCTTCTACGCCCACTTCGAGTCCCGCGAGGCCATGCTGGCCGAGGCGGCGGACCGCGCAGGCGCCGAGTCCAACGCGTTTGCAGCCCGTGTCGTCGCCGCGGCGCCACCCGAGCAGGCCCTGCAGGCGTTGATTCAGGCCTACCTCTCTGACGAGCATCTGGCGAGCATCGAGACGGGCTGCCCGGTGTCTGCCTTGGGTTCCGAGATGCCGCGGCAGGCGCCTGAAGTGCGCCGGGTGGCCACGCGCCGCATCAAGGAGATGATCGATCTGGTGGCACGTCAGTCGCCGGATTGGGGGCAGCCTGCCGCCCATGAGCGGGCGCTGGTGACCGTCGCCGCCATGGTCGGCACCTTGATGCTGGCTCGAGCCGTCGATGACCCGGCGTTGTCGAGCGCCCTGCGCAGTGCCGTAGTGAGCCGTTTCGCCTCCTCCGGGGCGTGATGGCACGACCGCCCTTTTTTTTGACCATTCATATGATGATCATCATGTGTATCCCACTCGCGGCCGCCGCCGCTGCGTGTGTCCCTCCCTCGGGCGGCAACAAGGAAAAGCAATGAAAGCCTTCATCGTGGATCGATACGGCAAGGGGCGGCCACTGCGGGCCGGCGATGTGCCTGAGCCGGAGTTGCGTGCCGACGAGGTGTTGATCCAGGTCCACGCGGCCGCCGTCAATCTCATCGACGCCAAGGTTCGCGACGGCGAGTTCAAGCTCATCCTGCCGTACCGCACGCCGTTTGTCCTCGGGCATGACGTGGCCGGCGTCGTGGTGCGCGTCGGGCCGCGGGTTCGCCAGTTCAAGGTGGGCGACGAGGTCTACTCGCGTCCCGATGACTTGCGCATCGGAACGTTCGCCGAGTTCGTTGCCGTCAAGGAAGACTCGGTGGCGCTCAAGCCCAAGAACATCACGATGGAGGAGGCCGCCTCCATCCCGCTGGTGGGCCTGACGGCATGGCAGGCGCTCGTCGAGATGGCCAAGCTCAAGAAGGGTCAGAAGGTCTTCATCCAGGCAGGCTCCGGCGGCGTCGGCACGTTTGCGATCCAGTTGGCCAAGCACCTGGGCGCTACGGTGGCCACCACCACCAGCACGGCGAACCTTGCGCTGGTGAAGAGCCTGGGTGCTGATGTGGTCGTCGACTACAAGAAAGAGGCCTTCGAAGCGCAACTGCGCGGCTACGACGTGGTGCTGAACAGCCAGGACGGCCAGACCTTGAAGAAATCCCTGGGCGTGCTCAAGCCGGGCGGCCACCTCATCTCCATCTCCGGGCCGCCGGACCCGCGGTTCGGCGAGGACATCAAGGCACCGTGGCCTGTGAGGCAGATCTTTCGCGCCCTGAGCTTCAGCGTGCGCCGCCAAGCCCGGCGGCTTCAGCTCAGCTATGCCTTCCTGTTCATGAAAGCCAGCGGAAGCCAGCTGAAGCAGATCGCGTCGCTGATCGAGTCCGGCGCCATCCGACCGGTGGTCGACAAGGTCTTCCCCTTCGAATCCACCAACGAAGCCCTGGCCTACGTCGAAAGCGGCCGAGCCAAGGGCAAGGTCGTCATCAAGGTTCGTTGAGCCCTTCCTGCTGAACGACACCGCACGCCCCGAAATATGACGATCGTCATATAGATCCCTCACCCAGCCTCTTGGAGACCCCCATGAACATTGAAAACGCCGTCGTCCTCATCACCGGCGCCAACCGCGGCATCGGCCTGGCGTTTGCGCGCGAACTGCTGGCCCGCGGTGCCCGCAAGGTCTACGCCGCTGCACGCGACCCCGCCACCGTGACCTTGGCCGGCGTCCAGGCCCTGCGGCTCGACGTCACCCAGCCCGAGCAGATCGCCGCCGCCGCCGAGATGGCCGCCGACGTGACCCTGGTGATCAACAACGCCGGGATTGCCCAGCCCGGCGGCTTCCTCGCTGAGGACAGCGAAGCCGTGGCCCGCCGCATCTTCGAAACCAACTTCTTCGGTGTGCTGAACGTGAGCAAGGCCTTTGCGCGGGTGCTCAAGGCCAACGGCGGCGGTGCACTGATCAACGTTCTTTCAGTGGCGTCCTGGGTCAACGGCGGTGAGCTGGCCGCCTATTCGGCGAGCAAGTCGGCGGCCTGGTCGTTGACCAACGCGCTGCGCCACGAGCTGGCCGGCCAGAAGACACAGGTGCTGGGCCTGCACATGGCGTACGTGGACACCGACCTGACGCGGGGCTTCGACGTGCCGAAGACCAGCGCCGAAGAGATCGTGCAGCGCGCGCTCGACGGGCTGGCCGCAGGCGCCGACGAGGTGTTGGCCGACGCGCTCACCCAGCAGGTCAGGCAAGGCCTGACGGCACCGCGCCCGGTCTACCTGCCCCAGGGCCAGTGAACCGCCGCTGTTCAGCACAACCCACCAGAAAGCCGCCCATGCTCTTCACCGCACTCTCCGCGCCCACCCTGAAATTGCGCAACCGCATCGTGATGGCGCCCATGACGCGTAGCCGCGCCGTGGACAACAACGCGCCCAACATGCTGATGGCCAACTACTACGGTCAACGGGCCACCGCCGGCCTGATCATCACCGAGGGCGTTTCGCCGTCCCCCAACGGCCTGGGCTACGCCCGCATTCCGGGCTTGTTCAACGAAGCCCATGTGCAGGGTTGGAAGTGGGTGACGGACACCGTGCACGCCAAAGGCGGCAAGATCTTTGTCCAATTGATGCACACGGGGCGCGTCGGCCACGTCGCCAACCTGCCCACCGACGCTGAAGTGCTGGGGCCGACGGCCGATGTGTGCCCCGGCGAGATGTTCACCGACACCCAGGGCCCGCAGCCGCACAGCGCGCCGCGCGCCATGACCGCCGAGGACATCGCCCATGCCGTGGCGGAGTACGCCCGCTCGGCCCAGCTGGCCATCGAGGCGGGGTTCGATGGCGTCGAGCTGCACGCCGCCAACGGCTACCTGATCGAGCAGTTCCTGAACGCGAACGTGAACCGGCGCACGGATGCGTACGGAGAGGGTCTGCACGGCCGCAATCGCTTCGCGCTCGAGGTGGTTCGTGCCACGGTCTCCGCCATCGGCGCAGATCGGGTGGGCATCCGGCTGTCGCCCCACGGCGTGTTCAACGGCATGGGGGCGTACCCCGATGTCGACGCGCAGTATCTGGCCCTCACGAGGGAGTTGTCGCAGCTGGGCATTGCGTCTGTCCACCTGCTGGACCACTCGCCCCTGGGTGCACCGCCCGTGCCCACCGAACTGAAGCGGGACCTGCGCGCCGCGTTCAAGGGGGTGTTCATCCTGGCGGGCGGTTTCGACAAGGGCCGTGCCGAACGTGCACTCGAGGCCGGTGACGCGGACCTGATTGCCTTTGCCCGCCCCTTCATCGCCAACCCCGACCTGGTGGCACGCCTGCAGGCCGATGCACCGCTCAACCCCCTGGACATGGCGACGTTCTACACGCCCGGCGCCAAGGGCTACACCGACTACCCCACGCTCAATGCCTGACCCGGAGACCCAATGATGAAACGCCTGATCAACCCAGTCATTCTGGGGCTCGCCCTGTCCACGACCCTGCAAACGTCATCGGCAGCCGCTGCAGAGCCTGTCCCCGCCGGCACCGCACAGAATCAGCCGGCCACGGATCAGGCGTCCGACATCTCCTGGAAGACCGTCCCGACCCAGACCATCTCCGCCGGTGGGGTCGAGTTCGCGTACCGAGAGCTGGGCAAACACCACGGCGGAACGCCCGTGGTGCTCCTGACGCATCTGGCCGCGGTCCTGGACAACTGGGACCCGCGCGTCATCGACGGCATCGCGGCCAGGCACCACGTCATTGCCTTCGACAACCGCGGCATCGGGGCATCGAGCGGTTCACCGTCGAATTCGATCGAGCAGATGGCGGACGACGCCATCATCTTCATCAAGGCCATGGGCTTGCAGCAGGTGGACCTGCTCGGCTTTTCGTTGGGTGGCATGGTCGCCCAGGAAATCGTGCTGAAGGAGCCGCCGCTCGTCCGCAAGATGGTTCTGGCGGGCACCGGCCCTGCGGGTGGCGAGGGCATCAGCACCGTGGCAGGGGTGACCTACCTCGACATGCTGCGCGGCTTCTTCACGGGCCAGGACGCGAAGCAGTTCCTGTTCTTCACGCGCACGCCTGGTGGTATCGAGGCCGGCAAGGCCTTCCTGGCGCGCTTGAACGAGCGCACCGAGGATCGCGACAAGGACATTGCGGTGAGCGCCTTCCTCGCGCAGCTGGAAGCGCTGCGCGTCTGGGGGAACAAGACGCCCGCCGACCTGTCGGTGGTGAAGCAGCCCGTACTGGTGGTCAACGGCGACAACGACCGCATGGTGCCGACGGTCAACACGCACGACCTGGCGCGGCGGCTGCCGAACAGCCAGCTCATCATCTACCCCGATGCCGGACATGGCGGTCTCTTCCAGTTCCATGCCGACTTCGTGAACAGCACGCTCGGCTTCCTGGCCCGCTAGAACATGGCGCTGTACGCCGCGTCGAAGGCCTTCGTGCGCAACTTCAGCGAGGCACTGCATGACGAGCACCGTGGCAAGCCGCGCCTGGCCTTGCCCACACGCCGCGCGACGTGACGCCGCAGCCTGTGCCTGTCCACCCTTCGAAGGATTCCAGCATGAATCACACCCACCTCACCGCACCCACCCGCCATGTGGAAGTGAATGGCGCGCAATTCGCCTACCGCCGCTGGGGCAACACCGCGACAGACCAGCCGCCGTTGTTCTTCCTCCAGCATTACCGCGGTGGCATGGACCACTGGGACCCCCTGATGACCGACGGCCTGGCCACCGGGCGCGAGGTGATCCTGTTCAACGGTCGCGGTGTCGCTTCGTCCACGGGCACGCCGCGCACCCGCATCGAGGACATGGCCGACGACGCGGCGGCGGCGATCCGTGCCCTGGGGCTGCGCCAGGTGAATGTGCTGGGCTTTTCACTGGGTGGCTTCCAGGCCCTGGACCTGACCTGGCGCCATCCCGAGCTGGTGCGCAAGCTGATGCTGTTGGGCACCGGGCCGCGCGGCGGCGACCCGGAGCTGGAGCAGCGCGTGCTGAGCACCGCCGTCAACCCGGTGCCCACGGTCGACGACTTTGCCTACCTGTTCTTTGGCCGTTCGGCGCAGGCCCAACAGGCTGCGCGGGACTTCTGGGCGCGGCGCCACCAGCGGGTGGACCAGGACCCGCCGTCTTCCCCGGAAGTCGCCAGCGCCCAGATCGAGGCCAACCTGCATTACCTGCCCCGGGTGCAGGAGGACGACCCCTTTGCCTACCTGCGCGGCATCCGGCAGCCCACCTTCATTCTCAATGGCGTGAACGACGTGATGGTGGCCACCGTCAACTCGTTCTACATGGCGCGCAACCTGCCCAACGCGCAGTTGTTCATCTACCCCGATGCTGGCCACGCCGCGCAGTTCCAGTGCCCGCAGCGCTTTCTGCAGCACGCCGTGCAGTTCCTGGCCGAGTGACGGCAAGCACTGCCGCCCCTGTGTCGATCCGCCACCGCCCACCTCTTTGAAGGTTGCCTGCCATGCTCAAGTTCAAGTTCCTTCTGTGGGCCTTCGCCCAGTTGCTGCAGAGAAAGATCCGCAGCGATGCCGATTGCGCGCGCTATGTCGGCACCAAGAAGCTGGTCTTCCAGATCCGCACCGCCTCGGGCGCCGGCCGCACCTACGTGATCCAGGACGGCACCGTGCGCTCCTTTGCCGGCCTGGGCGCGAACCCCAGCTTCACGTTGAGCTTCTCGACCCCGGCCAAGGGCTTCGACATCCTGTCGGCCAAGGACGCACAGCCCGCCTTCCTGCGCGGCGTGGGCAGCCAGGACCTGGTGATCAGCGGCGACTACCGCGAAGTGCTGTGGTTCCAGGGGCTGACCTCGTTCCTGCAGCCGCCCAGGGTCATCGCGGCCTGGGACCGCAGTCCGTTCTGAAGCCCACGGCCCCTCACCAAGAGACACCTCCATGCCCACGCGGGCCGTCGGGTTGGCCGCGGTGGTGGACGTTAACGCATGAATGCAGGCCCACCGCGCGGCACCGCGTTCCCGTCATTCACACCGACCCAGATAGCCCCAATGTCCTGCTTGAATTCGCCTGGCCGGTCCACGATGGCATGATCCCCGCCTTCGCCGCGGGAAAGGCCGCGGCGCCATCGACCACGAAAGGATCCCCCATGAGCACCCCCAGCGGCCTGCAGATCGACGACCGCGTCACCGGCAGCGGCGACACCGCCAAGGCTGGTCAGACGGTCACCGTGCACTACACCGGCTGGCTGCACGACCCGAAGGCCGCCGACGGCCGCGGCCGCAAGTTCGACTCGAGCAAGGACCGCAACGACCCCTTCGAGTTCGACCTCGGCGCCGGCATGGTGATCCGTGGCTGGGACGAAGGCGTGCAGGGCATGCAGGTCGGCGGCACGCGCGTGCTCACGATCCCGGCCGAGCTGGGCTACGGTGCGCGCGGCGCCGGTGGCGTGATCCCGCCGAATGCCACCTTGGTGTTCGAGGTCGAGCTGCTGCCCACGCCCGAGCGGCCGAAGCTGCTGATGGACGACGTGGTGGTCGGCAGCGGTGACGTCGCCAAGGAAGGCGACAGCGTCACCGTGCACTACACCGGCTGGCTTTTCGACGCCGCTGCGCCGAACAACCGCGGCCGCAAGTTCGATTCGAGCAAGGACCGCAACGACCCCTTCGAGTTCGACCTCGGCGCCGGCATGGTGATCCGTGGCTGGGACGAAGGCGTGCAGGGCATGCAGGTCGGCGGCACGCGCGTGCTGACGATCCCGCCGCACCTGGGCTATGGTGCCCGTGGCGCCGGCGGCGTGATCCCGCCCAACGCGACCTTGGTGTTCGAGGTCGAGCTGCTCGCGGTTTGAGTCTTGCAGGCCCCTTTGCTCGCGCGGCGAGCAAAGGGGCCGGGCCGGGAGGCCCGCCTTACTTCAAGGCCTTCACCAGCGCCTCGAACTGCGTCTTCACCGACCGGTCGTGCCGGATGATGGCGGGCACCTCGCGGTCCACCGCCAGCAGCTCATACACCGCCATCTGCGCGGCCCGCACCGAGTATTCGACGGTGAAGACCACGTCGTCGGCGATCTCGACGAACTGGCTGACGAAGGCGAGGTTCTTCGACGACTTCGGCACCGGCAGCGGCCGGTCGCTCAGCGCACGCGGCATGAACATGCTGGTGATGTAGGGCATGCGGCAGGGGATGCAGTTGGCGTTGGCCACGGCGTCGAGATCGAAGCGCAGGTGGCCGCACAGCTCGCGCAGGATCTCTTCGCCGCTGCATTCGGCCATCGGCTTGGCGACGAAATTGCCGATGCGGTCCGGGAACAGCGCATAACCCCAGAACACCTGCACGCCGGCCGGTTGGTTGGCAAAGTGCGGCTGGTGGGCCAGCACGATGGACATCAGCCAGTTCGAATCTTTGAAGGTCACCAGGCCGCCGGTGCCGGGCTCGTTGCCGCTGAACGCCTTCATCTTGTCGAAGAACACGCTGTCCTTGAGCGTGACGGTGAACGACTCCCACATCGACTCGGCGATGCTGCTGTTGAACGCGGCCGGGTTGCCGAAATCGGGCCGGCCCTCGGCCAGCTTTTCCCACAGCGCCCAGCCGCCGCTGTCTTGCTTGTCCAGCTTTGGCGGCGCGCTCTGCATCGAGCCCAGGCTCGACGCGTCGGTCATCGAGCCGTTCTGGAAGAACACGAGGTCGCTGGCCGCCACCTCGATGCGTTCGGCCGCCCCGGCGTGTTGGTAGTGGATGGCCGTGACGACGAACTGGCCGTCTTCTTCGCGGTGTTCCAGGTCGGTGACCTTGGCGTCCATCACGAACTGCACGCCTTGCGCCTGCAGCCAGGCCTGCAGCGGCCGCACGAACGAGTCGTACTGGTTGTAGACGGTGCGCTTGACGCCGCCCAGCGTCTCGATGCGTGAGAACTCGAGCATGAAGCGGTGCAGGTAGCGCTTGAACTCGACCGCGCTGTGCCAGGGCTGGAAGGCGAAGGTGGTGGCCCACATGAACCAGAACTCGGTCTCGAAGAACGACGGCGAGAGCCAGTCGGTGATGGCCGAGGTGCCCAGCTCTTCTTCGCTGGCGTTGCTGAGCTTGAGCAGGTCCAGGCGGTCGTGGGCCGAGAAACCCATCGACGCCACCGGCATCTTGGCGCGCTGGCGGTTGACCAGGCGGGCCATCGAATGGGCTTTGTACTTTTCGTTGAAGGCCAGGGTCTCGTCGAACACGCTTCGACCGGGGTGCTCCAGCGAAGGGATCGACTTGAACAGGTCCCAGGTGCACTCGTAGTTGTCGGTCGTGAGCATGCGCCCGCCGCGCAGCGAGTAGCCGCGCTCGGCATCGCCGGCCCCGTCCAGGCTGCCGCCCATCAGCGGGCCGGCTTCGAGGAGGGTGATGTTGGCGCCGGGCACCTGGGCGTCGCGGATCATGAAGGCGGCGGCGGCCATCGAGCCGATGCCGCCGCCCAGCAGATAGGCTTTGATCTGGGCGCGCGGGGTGGTGGGAGCAATTTCGTGCATGGATGTGGCCATCGGGTGAGGGGTGCGGAGGGTCCGCTGAGCTTCACCGGGTGGCCGGCGAAGGCGAGTCGCCAGCTTCGCCGCCGTGCCTGGGGCGATCAAATGATCAGGATCAATTGGGCGGGCCCGGGGTTGACCGGGATCAAGCTCGCAGGCGTTTGCGGATGCGGCTCAGGGCCTCGGGCGTGACGCCCAGGTAATGCGCTATGTCCCGCACCTGGATGCGCGGTGCCAACGTGGGAAACGTGGCCAGGAAGGCCCGGTAGCGCTCATCGGGGCGCATCGTCAGCAGCTCGCGCTCGCGCTGCTCCTTGCGCACGATGTGCCATTCCAGCAACTGCAGCACGGCGCGCTGCCACGCCGGGTGGCGCTCCATCAGGCGGCGCAGGCTGGCGTAGTCGACCTGCTCGATCTCGCTGTCTTCGAGCGTGATGGCCGAGTAGTCGGTCTTGCCGCCGGCCACCAGCACGTTGGGGCAGGCAAAGAAGTCACCGTCGCCGATGAATGACTTGATCCACTCGTCACCCAGCTCGTTGATGTAGCTGAGCTTGACCATGCCACGCCGCACCACGTAGACGAACGGCTGCCACTCGCCCTCGGCAAACACATCGGCGCCCTTGCCGAACTGCCCCAGCCTGAAGCTGGACGCCAGGTCGTCCCAGTCCGGCAACGGCTCTGCGGCGGCCTTTTCCAGAAGAAGTCGGGTTTGTCGCACGAACTGCTGGGCCTTCGGGGCGCGCGAAGCGCCGTCCTCTTCAAGTGGCGTGCGCGGATCCGGCTTGGCCGGTCCGCTGCGCGAGCCCCCTCGGGGGGCAGCCCCCGGAGGGGGCGTGGGGGCTCTAGAACCTTTCGTGCGGGCCCAGGTAGCGCCACTGCCCGACGGGCAGCTTGCCCAGCACGACGCTGCCGATGCGCACACGCTTCAGGCCGACGACCTTCAGGCCGACCAGCTCGCACATGCGGCGGATCTGGCGCTTGCGGCCTTCGCGCAGCACGAAGCGCAGTTGGTCTTCGTTGGCCCAGCTGACCTTGGCGGGCTTGAGTTGCTTGCCGTCCAGCATCAGGCCGTATTGCAGGCGCTTCAGGTCGGCTTCGGGCAGCGTGCCTTCGCCTTGGTATTCCACGCGCACCAGGTATTCCTTCTCGACGTCGGAGTCTTCGCCGATCAGGTGCTTGGCGATGCGGCCGTCCTGCGTCAGCACCAGCAGGCCGGTCGAATCGATGTCCAGCCGGCCGGCCGGGGCCAGGTGGCGGGCGTGGCCGGGGTGGAACGGGCGGCGGTGCGGATCGTCCGGCCAATGGGTGGATGCGGTCACCAGCACGCTGGCCGGCTCGTAGCCGTCTTCGGCCTGGCCCGAGACATAGCCGATCGGCTTGTTCAGCAGGATCGTCACGCGCTGCGCCTGCTGGTTGTGCGCCTGCGGGTCGACCTCGATCTTGGCGTCGGGCAGCACGCGCTGGCCCAGCACGGCCATCTGGCCGTCGACCTTGACCCAGCCGGCGGCGATCCAGTCGTCGGCTTCGCGGCGCGAGGCGAGGCCGCGGTCACCCAGCAGCTTGGACAGGCGGATGCCTTCGGCGTCCGACGTGCGCGGGGTCGGCGGGCGCGGGGCGGGCCGCACCTGCGGCGGCGGTGCTTCGTCGCGTGGCACGCGGCGCGGGCCGGCGGCTTGGTCGGGCCTGGGCGACCTGGGAGGCTGGTCCGGCCGGGCCGACCGGGCGGGTTGGTCCGGCCTGGGCGGTCGGTTGGGTTGGTCCGGCCGGGCCGGCCAGGGGCTTTGATCCTGCCGGGCCGGCCGGCCAGCCTGATCCGGTCGCCCTGTCTTGGCGTAAGCGGGCGCGGGTGAGCGATGGGGTGCCGGGGCGCGTTGCGGGGCGTTCCCGTATGCCGGGCGCGACGACGGCGGCGCGTACGACACCGGGACGGACGGCACGGCAGGCGGGCCGGCGGGCGCAGGGGCTGCCGGGGTGCCGGCGGGCGCGGGAGCAGCGGGCGTGGCCGCTCGTGTCGCACGCTTGGGCGTGCGCTGGATGTTGCGGTCGGAATTGATGGTCATCGTGTCAACGGCCGCGCAGGAAGAGCGCGTCCAGTTCCTTCATCGTGACCTGGCGCCAGGTAGGCCGGCCGTGGTTGCATTGGTCGGCGCGCTCGGTGGCTTCCATCTGGCGCAGCAGCCCGTTCATTTCTTCGATCGTCAGCCGGCGGTTGGCGCGCACAGCGCCGTGGCAGGCCATCGTCGCGAGGATCTCGTCCTGCGCACGCTCGATCATGCGCCCGGCGTCGGCTTCGGCCAAGTCGGCCAGTTCGCGCAGCACCGAGCGGGCCAGCGTGACGGGGTCGGCGTCGGGCAGGGCGGCGGGGCGGGCCCGCACGGCGAGCGTGGTGGGCCCGAGCGGCGAGATGTCCAGCCCCAGCGCGGCCAGGTCGGCGGCGCGGGCTTCGGCCACCGCCACCTCTTCTTGCGTGGCGGCAAAGGTGCTGGGGATCAGCAGTGGCTGCGCCGCCAGCGGTGCCTGCCGCGCGGCGGCCTTCAAACGCTCGTAGACGATGCGCTCGTGGGCTGCGTGCATGTCGACGACGATCAGCCCTTGCGCGTTCTCGGCCAGCACGTAAACGCCGGCCAGCTGCGCCAACGCACGGCCGAGTGGCCAGTCGTTCGCCTCGACCGGCGCCGGCGGCTCATCGCTGCGGGCAATGTCGTTCATGGGCGCCGCGCTGCCCGCCATGGGCGCGGCAGTGGGCACGGACCATGGGGCCGGCGCCTCGCGGGCGTACAAGGTTCCCAGGTCGGCCAGGCTCAGGCGTTGTTGCTGCGCGCCCCAGGGCAGGCCGCTGGGCGGCTGTGCGGGGGGGAAGGGGCGGGCTTCGGTGGCCGGCTGCGCAGCGGCGATGGCCTCGACCGCACGCCCCATCGGGCTGCCGCCCGTGGCGGCCAGCACGCCCTCGACCGCGCGCCGCACCGCCGAATAAACCTCGCCCGATTCGCGAAACCGCACCTCGATCTTGGTCGGGTGCACGTTCACGTCGACGCGCGTCGGCTCGATGTCGATGAACAGCACATAGGCCGGCTGGCGCTGGCCGTGCAGCACGTCTTCATAGGCGCTGCGCAGTGCGTGGGCGACGAGCTTGTCGCGCACGTAGCGGCCGTTGACGTAGGCGTACTGGTGGTCGGGCCGGGCGCGCGAGGCCTCGGGCAAGCCGGCGCGGCCCAGCACGCGCATCGGCCCGGCCGCGTGTTCGACCGCGCGGCTGTCGGCGACGAACTCGGGGCCCAGCACGTCGGCCATGCGCTGCTCGTGCGTGGCGCGGCGCCATTGCTCGACCAGCTTGCCCTCGTGCCAGATCGCGAAGCCCACGTCGGGGCGGGCCAGCGCGTGGCGGCGCACCGCCTCGGTCGCATGGGCCAGCTCGGTGGCTTCGCTTTTCAAGAACTTGCGCCGCGCCGGGGTGCTGAAGAACAGCTCACGCACCTCGATGCTGGTGCCCACCGCGCGGGCCGCAGGCTGCAGCTCGCCGCTGCGGGCGTCCAGCCGCTGGGCGTGCGGCGCGTCGGCGGTGCGGCTGACGATGGCCAGCTCAGACACCGACGCGATCGCGGCCAGCGCTTCGCCGCGAAAACCCATCGTCGCAACGCCTTCGAGCTCGGCCAGCGAGCGGATCTTGCTGGTGGCGTGGCGTTTGACCGCCAGCGGCAACTCGTCGGCGGGGATGCCGCCGCCATCGTCTTCGACCACGATCGCGCGGATGCCGCCAGCCACGAGCTTGACGGTGATCTGCGTGGCGCCCGCGTCCAGCGCGTTGTCGACCAGCTCGCGCACGACCGACGCCGGGCGCTCGACCACCTCGCCGGCGGCGATCTGGCTGACCAGCTCGTCGGGCAGTTCGCGGATCGGGCGTCGCGCCACCGTTTCGGGCGCAGCGGTGTCGGGGGCCAAAGCTGTCATGGTCGGATTGTAGGAAGCTCCGTCACCCGGCCGCGCCTTGCAGCAGGTAGGTGCCGGCGCCGGCCAGGTAGCCCAGCAGCGCCAGCAGGCTGATCTTGCGCAGGTACCAGCCGAACCCGATCCGCTCGATCCCCATCGCCGCCACACCGGCGGCCGAGCCGATGATCAGGATCGAGCCGCCGGTGCCGGCGCAGTAGGCCAGGAACTGCCAGAGGAAATGGTCGGTCGGGTAGACCGACAGGTCGTACATGCCCATCGCGGCCGCGACCAGCGGCACGTTGTCGACCAGGGCGCTGGCGATGCCGATGACCAGCACGATCAGGTCCGTGCGGCCGATGGCGTGGTCCAGCCAGGCCGCCAGCCTGGCCAGCAGGTGGGTGTGCTCCAGCGTGGCGACCGCCAGCAAGATGCCGATGAAGAACATGATCGAGGCCATGTCGATCTTGCTCAATGCATGGGCCAGGGTCAGGCGCTCCTTCTCGCGCTCGTCCTTGTGGCGGTGCACCGCGTCGCCGATCAGCCACAGCAGGCCGAGGCCGAACAGGATGCCCATGAACGGCGGCAGGTGCGTCACGGTCTTGAACACCGGCACGGCGACCAGGATCGCCAGGCCTAAGAAGAACATCAGATTGCGCTCGAAGGCGCTGGTGCCGGTGCCGGTGGCCGCATCGTCGCGCGGCGGTGCCACGACGCGGCGGCCGCGCAGCAGGAACGCGGCCACGCCGAGCGGCAGCAGCAGGCTGACCAGCGAGGGCATGAACAGCCCCTTGACGACGGCGGGGCCGGTGACCTGGCCGCCGATCCACAACATCGTCGTCGTCACGTCGCCGATCGGCGACCAGGCGCCGCCCGCGTTGGCCGCGATCACCACCAGCCCGGCGAAAAGCAGCCGGTCTTCGCGGTCATCGATCAGCTTGCGCAGCAGCGACACCATCACGATGGTGGTGGTCAGGTTGTCGAGGATGGCGCTGAGAAAGAAGGTGACGATGCCCACCAGCCCCATCAGCCAAGGCAGGCTCGATGTCCGGATGCGCGCGGTGACCACCTCGAAGCCGTGGTGCGCGTCGACGACCTCGACGATCGTCATCGCGCCCATCAGGAAGAACACGATCTGCGCCGTGGCGACCAGCGATTCGCCCAGCTGCTCGCCCAGCGCGTGGGCGTCGCCCGAGGCGAGGGCGTAAACGGTCCACATGGCGCCGGCGCCCAGCAGCGCGGAGGCAGACTTGCTGATCTTCAGCGGGTGCTCGAGCGCGATCGCCGCGTAGGTCAGCACAAAGAGAACGATGAGGGTGGTCGGCATGGCAGCATGGGGCGCGAGCGCCGGGTGGTCGTCGAAGGTCCGCAAGGCGGCCCGACCGTTGCACATGCCTGCCAGTGGCGCTTCACAGCGGCACCGGCACCCGGGGCGTATTGTAGAAGGCCGATGTGTTTGCCCAGGCGAGATGCGCCGCCTGGGGATAATCGCCGCCCATGGAGTTTCTTGCCTTTCTGGTCGACCTTGTCGTCCACGTCGACCAGCACCTGAAAGACTTCGTCGCCCTGTACGGCGTCTGGGTCTATGCGCTGCTGTTCCTGATCATCTTCGTCGAGACCGGCGTCGTCGTGATGCCGTTCCTGCCCGGCGATTCGTTGCTGTTCGTCGTCGGCACGCTGTGCGGTGCCGGGGCGATGGACCTGACCCTGTCGCTAAGCCTGATGTTCACCGCCGCAGTGGCCGGCAACCAGAGCAACTACACGATCGGCAAGCACGTCGGCCCGAAGGTCTTCCAGTGGGAGAACTCGCGCTGGTTCAACAAGCAGGCCTTCTTGAAGGCACACGACTTCTACGAGCGCTACGGCGGCATCACGCTGGTGGTCGGCCGCTTCATGCCCTTCTTGCGCACCTTCGCGCCCTTCGTGGCGGGCGTGGCGCTGATGACGCGGCGGCGCTTCACCTTCTTCGACGTGACCGGCGGCGCGCTGTGGGTCGGCAGCGTCACGCTGGCCGGCTTCTTCTTCGGCAACGTGCCGTGGGTGCAACACAACCTGGAGAAGATCATCTGGGCGATGATCCTGATCCCGGGCTTCGCCATCCTCTTGGGTGCCTGGCGCGCGCGCCGCAAGCAGGCGGCCACCGGCGCCCACCCCGTGGCATGAGCATGGCCGCGGCTTCGGTCTACGCGCTGCTGGACGACCTGGGGCCGGCCGATGGCCCGTTGGCGCGCAGCCGCTGCTACACCGGCTTTGTGCGCGAACACCACGCGCCCACGCCGGCCGGGCTGGACGCCGTGTGGGCCGCTGTCGATGCCGACCAGCGCGCCGGCCTGCATGCGGTGCTGCTGGCCGATTACGAATGGGGCGTGGCGCTGCAGGGCAAGGCACCGGCGGGTGTTGCCGAGGCGGGCGCCGGCGCCGGAGCTGTCGGCGGCCTGCGCGTGCTGATGTTCCGCCAGCTCGATCTGCTGACGCCCGACGACGCAGACGACTGGCTGAGCGCCCGCGACCCGGCGGGCGACCCGGACGACACCGGGCCGACCGTGGCTGGCGTGATGGGCCTCGTACCGTCGATCGACGAGGCGGCCTTCGACGCCGCCATCGCGCGCATCCGCCACGCCATCGAGGCCGGCGAAACCTACCAGGTCAATTTCACTTACCGCCTGAACGGCCACGCCTATGGCTCGCCGGTGGCGTTGTACCGGCGGCTGCGGTCGCGCCAGCCGGTGGGCTACGGCGCCTTGATCGCGCTGCCGCCATTGCAGGGCGAGACCGATGGCGTGCGCCACGTGCTGTCGCTGTCGCCCGAGCTCTTCTTGCGCCACCAGGCCGGCATGCTGACCGCGCGGCCGATGAAGGGCACCGCGCCGCGGCACCCCGTCGACCCGGTGGCCGACGCGGCGCAGGCCGAGTGGTTGCGCGCCGACGCGAAGAACCGGGCCGAGAACCTGATGATCGTCGACCTGCTGCGCAACGACCTGGGCCGAGTGGCCGAGCCAGGCTCGGTGCAGGTGCCGGCGCTGTTCGCGGTCGAACCGTATGCCACGGTCTGGCAGATGACGTCGACGGTGCAGGCGCGGCTGCGCCCGGGCATCGGCATGCCGGGCCTGCTGCGCGCCGCCTTCCCCTGCGGCTCGATCACCGGCGCGCCCAAGCACCACACGATGGGCCTGATCCGCGCGCTGGAGACCACGCCGCGCGGGCTGTATTGCGGGGCCATCGGCTGGGTCGACGCGCCCGGTGCGGCGAGCGTCGGCGACTTCTGCCTGTCGGTGGCGATCCGCACGCTGACGCTGGGCGAATGCCACAACGGCCTGGCGCCGCTGCAACTGGGCGTCGGTGCCGGCATCGTGCTGGACAGCGAAGCCGCCAGCGAACGCGCCGAGTGCCAGCTGAAGACCCGTTTTCTCACCGGCCTGGACCCCGGCTTCACGCTGATCGAAACGATGCGTTATGCGCCAGGCGCCGGGGTGCCGCTGTGGCCGCAGCACATGGCGCGGCTGGCCGCCAGTGCCGCCAGGCTGGGCTTCGTGTTCGACGAAACCGAGCTGCGCGCCGGCTTTGAAACCCTGCGGCCTGCACTCGCCCCGGTGGGCGATTCACGCGTGCGGCTGGCCTTGCGCCACGACGGTGGGGCCGACTGGCGCCACGCGCCGCTGCCCCCCTTGCCCGAGGGCCCGGTGCTGCTGCGCTGGGCCGACGAGACGCTGCCGATGAGCCGGCCGCTGGCCGCGCACAAGACCAGCGACCGCGCGGTCTACGACCGGGGCGTGCAGGCCGCGATGGCCGTCAACGCATTCGACAGCCTGTTCCTGCGTGACGACGGCGCGCTGTGCGAAGGCGGCCGCAGCAACATCTTCGTCTGCCTGGACGGCCACTGGTGGACCCCGCCGCTGGCCGACCAGGTGCTGCCCGGCGTGATGCGCGGGCAGTTGCTGGCCGACCCGAGCTGGGAGGCCGGCGAGCGCCGGCTGACGCGCGAAGACGTCGAGCAGGCCGAGGCGCTGGTGGTGTGCAACGCCTTGCGCGGCGTGCTGCCGGCCGTGTTGATGCCGGTGCAGCAGGCCTGATCGGCCTTCGGGCTCAGGTCGCCCGGTTGCGCGACAACGGCGGGTTCTTCGCGAAGTAGCGCTCGATGCCGCTGAACAGCGCCTGCACCAGGCGCTGCTGGTAGTCGGGGTCGCGCAGCTTGTCTTCCTCGTCGGGGTTCGAGATGAACGCCGTCTCGACGAGGATCGACGGGATGTCGGGCGCCTTCAGCACCGCGAAGCCGGCCTGCTCGACCTTGGCCTTGTGCAGCCGCCCGACCGAGCCGATGCGGCTCAACACCTCGTGGCCCACGCGCAGGCTGTCCTTGATCTGCGCGGTGGTGCTCATGTCGAGCAGCGCGCGCAGCACCTGCTTGTCCTTGGTGGCGGCGTTGACGCCGCCGACCACGTCGGCCGCGTTTTCCTTCTGCGCCATCCAGCGGGCCGCGCTGCTGGTGGCGCCGCCCTGGCTGAGCGCAAACACGCTGGCGCCGCGCGCTTCGGGGGTGAAGAAGGCGTCGGCGTGGATCGACACGAACAGGTCGGCCTGCACGCGCCGCGCCTTGGCCACGCGGTCTTGCAGCGGCACGAAGAAATCGGCGTCGCGCGTCAGCATGGCGCGCATGCCGGGCTTGGTGTTGAGCTTGTCGCGCAACTGCAGCGCCACCTGCAGCACCACGTCTTTTTCTTTCAGCCCGCTCGGGCCGATGGCGCCGGGGTCTTCGCCGCCATGGCCGGGGTCGATCGCGACCACGATCAGGCGGTTGATGCGGTCTTTCTGCGCAGCGGTGGGCGGCGGTGGCGGGGGTGGCGGGCGCGGCGTGGTGGCCGAGACGGTGCTGCCGGGGGCGTTGGCCTGGGCCAGCGGCTTGTCGACGCGCCCGATGAACTCGCCCAGTGCGTCCTGCACCTCGCGGGCGGCTTCGCGCTCGGCCGCGCCCTTGTCGCGAATGAGGCTCAGCAGCGGGTCGGCCTCTTCGGTCGGGTAGAGATCGAACACCAGCCGGTGCTGGTAGGCGGCCACCGGCGTCAACGCGAACTGCTGCGGCTTGACGGCCTGCTTCAGGTCGATCACGAGGCGAACGATGCGCGGCTGGTTCTGCCCCACGCGCACGCTGGCGATGTAGGGGTCGTCGGAGCGCACCTTGCCGACCAGCTCGCGCAGGGCCGGGCTGAGCTCGAGGTTCTCGATGTCGACCACCAGCCGTGGCGGGTTGTCGGCCACGAAGTGGTTGGCGATCAGCGACTGGTCCGACTCGATCGTGACCCGGGTGTACTCGGCCGCGGGCCACACGCGCACCGCGACGATGGCCGAGCCCCAGGCCAGCTGCGCCGGCCCGAAGCTGAGCACCACCGTGCCCAGGCCGCCGGTGAGCAGGCTGCGCCGGCGCATCAGGCCAGCTCCTTCGTGGCGGCGGCCAGCAATTGCCGGCCCGCGGCGCTGAAGGCTTCGGCGCGCACTTCGCGGCGTTCGTCGGCCAGGGGTTCGATGGTCAGCACCAGATCGGGCGGTGGCAGTTGCTCGGCGGCTTTGCTGGCCCACTCGGCAATCTTCAAGCCCGGTGCGGCATAGACCTCGCGAAAGCCGGCATCGGCCCACTCGCGCGGGTCGTCGAAGCGATAGAAGTCGAAATGCGACACTGCGAGCAATTGGCCGTTGCCCAAAGGCAACGAATACGGCTCAACAACGGCGTAAGTGGGGCTTTTGATGCGACCGGTGGCGCCCAGCGCACGCAGCAAATGGCGCACGAACGTGGTCTTGCCGGCACCGAGCGGGCCGTCGAGTTCGAGGCGCGCGTCCTGCAGGGCAGGGGTGTTGGTGATCGCGTGGGCCAGCGCAGAGGCGAAGCGTCCACAGGCCGCTTCATCGGGCCAGGGCAGGGACTGGGTTTCTAGAATCGTCGGATGAGTCAAGGTTCAGGAGTCGAGCAAGCAATCGCACGGGTGGCGCGACAACTCGACGGCTGGGCTCACACGCTCGGATTCTCCCAGATCGGTGTGGCCGATGTCGACCTCTCGAGCGCAGAACAGCCGCTGCTGGACTGGTTGGCCAAGGGCTTTCATGGCGAGATGGGCTACATGCAGGCCCATGGCCTGAAGCGTGCACGCCCGGCCGAGCTGGTGCCGGGCACCGTGCGCGTGATCACCGCGCGCATGGCCTACCTGCCGCTGGGCGCGGCCGAAGGCTGGGTCGAGCGCGAATGGCAGCGGCACGATCGGCCGGGCGAGGCCATCGTCTCGGTCTATGCCCGGGGCCGTGACTACCACAAGGTGCTGCGCCAGCGCCTGCAAACGCTGGCCGATCAGATCGCCGAAGCCGTGGGCCCGTTCGGCCACCGCGTGTTCACCGATTCGGCCCCGGTGCTGGAGGTGGAGCTGGCCTCGCGCAGCGGGCTGGGCTGGCGCGGCAAGCACACGCTGGCGCTGTCGCGCGAGGGCGGCTCGATGTTCTTCCTGGGCGAAATCTTCGTCGACTTAGGCCTGCCGTTGACCGAGCCCGTGACCGCCCACTGCGGCAGCTGCGAGGCCTGCATCCAGGCCTGCCCGACGCAGGCGATCCTGGCGCCTTACCAGCTCGATGCTCGGCGCTGCATCTCGTACCTGACGATCGAGCAGGGCGGGCCGATCCCGCTCGAGTTTCGCCGTGCGATGGGCAACCGCATCTACGGCTGCGACGACTGCCAGCTGGCCTGCCCCTGGAACAAGTACGCGCAGCGCAGCACCCTGCCTGACTTCGACGAGCGCGAACCGCTCGGCGGCGCGCAATTGATCGCGCTGTGGGCCTGGACCGAGGCCGAGTTCCTGCGCCGCACCGAGGGCAGCCCGATTCGCCGCATCGGCCACGAGCGCTGGCGCCGCAACCTGGCGGTGGCGATGGGCAACGCGATCGCGGCGGGTGCCGACGAAGCCGGTGCCATGCGCGCGGCGCTGGGGGCCGAGCGCGAGGCCAGCTCGCCGCTGGTGCGCGAGCACATCGACTGGGCGCTCGCGCAGGCCCGATGAGCACCGCGGCCACCAAGAAGCTCCGCCTCGGGCGCCCCAAAGCAGCGGCCAAGCCGGCCGCCGCGGACCCGCTGATCGATGCCTTCGTCTCGTCGCTGTGGGTCGAAGACGGCCTGGCCGCGAACACGCTGGCGGCCTATCGGCGCGACCTGAGCCTGTTCGCCCAATGGCTGGCCATGACCGATGGCGCCACGCTGGTGCAGGCGAGCGAAGAGCAGCTGCGCCGCTACGCGGTGGACCGACACGCCGCGACACGGGCCACCACCGCCAACCGCCGGCTGGCGGTGTTTCGCCGCTTCTACCGCTGGGCGCTGCGCGAGCGGCATCTCAGCGCCGATCCCACGCTGCGCCTGGGCAGCGCCCGCCAGCCGCTGCGCGTGCCCAAGACATTGAGCGAAGCGCAGGTCGATGCGCTGCTGAGCGCACCGGACGACACCACGCCGCTGGGCCTGCGCGACCGTTGCATGCTGGAGCTGATGTACGCCAGCGGCCTGCGCGTGAGCGAGCTGGTGGCGCTGCCCAGCGTGCAACTGAGCCTGGCCGACGGCGTGTTGCGCGTGAGCGGCAAGGGCGCGAAAGAGCGCCTGGTGCCGTTTGGCGAAGAAGCGTCGGCATGGATCGAGCGCTACGCCCGCGAAGGGCGGGCCGAGATCCTGGCCGGCCAGCAGACACCGGCGTTGTTCGTCACCGACCGCGGCGGGCCGATGACACGGCAGATGTTCTGGATCCTGGTCAAGAAATACGCGCGGCAGGCCGGCATCACCGCGCCCTTGTCGCCCCACACGCTGCGCCACGCCTTTGCCACGCATCTGCTGAACCACGGCGCCGATCTGCGCGCGGTGCAGATGCTGCTCGGCCATGCCGACATCTCGACGACCACGATCTACACCCACGTGGCGCGCGAGCGGCTGAAGGCACTGCACGCCAAGCACCATCCGCGGGGATGAGGCTCGGCGATCAGATGCCTCTGCGCTTCAAACATGCCAGGGCAGCCGCCACCGCGGCGCCGTCCGTTTCGAGACCGAGACCGACATCCCGGAACTCACCATGTCTTCTGCAGGGTGCGCGGCATGCCCGCTCGCCAGGCTGTCGGTGCAGCCACGCCCAGAATCTCCACCACACAGCAAAACAATCGTGACCAGCACCGTACAGGCCGCACACCGGCCCCGCACCTCATCCCACGGCGGCGTGGTCGCCGTTTTCTCGGCGGCCATCGGGCCGGCGCTGTGTGCTGCGCTCTACGCCGCCGGCGCCTGCCGCGGCCCGGTGCCGATGGCGGTATCGCTGGTCCTGGCCGCGCTGCTGTATGGCAGCGTCCGCCTGACCGGCCGCCAGGCCACGGTGTGCTTCGCACTGGCGGGGGCGGTGATCCTGGCGATGGCCGCGGGCGTGGTGCCGGGCTTCACGCGGCTGGCAGTGGGCCACTTGTCGATCAACAGCCCGAAGGCGTTGGCCGGGCTGGCCGCGCTCGCGATGTTCCCCTCGTTCTGGGCCTGGAACCGGCGCTGCAGCTTCATCGCGTTGGCCTGCCTGGTGGGTGTGCCGCTGCTCGCACTGTCGGTCGGTTGGGTGCGTTGGGCGCCGGCGGCCCCAGGTACGCTGCTCGCATTCGCCGTGAGCAACGTGTTCACCGTGATCGCCGAGGAATGGTTCTTCCGCCACTGGGTCCAGCGCCCGCTGGCGCGCTGGAGCGCCTTGGCCGCCGTGGTCGTCAGTGCCGCGCTGTTCGGCCTGGTGCATCTGGGCGGTGGTGTGGTCTTCGCCGGCTTGGCCGCCGCGGCCGGCCTGGCCTATGCCGGCGTCTACGCCGCCAGCCGTGGCAGCATCTGGGCCGCCGTGGCTCTGCACTGGGTGCTCAACCTGCTGCGCATCGCGCTGTTCGGCCTCTGAAAGGAACATCCAAGCTCGAACGCATCGGCCACGGGCCGAAGCCGCTGGAGATCGTGGTGGTCAACACCCGCGCCGGCTCGCGCTACGGCCAGGCCGACTACGCCTCGGCCGGCTGGACGCGGGCGGTGGCGATCTTCGACGAGCGGTTGTTGGCGTCGGGCGGTTGAGGCCGGCGCGTTGGCCGTCGAGCGGGATGGCGCAATGGGGAAAAGCGACAGCGTCCGCGCAACAACCCGTCTAGCGCGACAGATGTCGGCAGGTGCAAGAGTTTGGGTTGAGCGGAAGGTGCAGTGCACCTGGGGCGGGCGGCGGCCGGGCACAATCGCCGCCCATGGACCACACCTTCGTCTCCGCTTTCGTGCTGCTGTTGCTGGTGCTGGACCCGTTCGGCAGCCTGCCGATCTTCATCTCGGTGCTGCGCGGCGTGGCACCCGAGCGGCGCACCATCGTCGCGGTGCGCGAGGTGTCGATCGCCTTCGGCGTGCTGCTGGCCTTCATGTTCACCGGCCAGGGTTTCCTGAGCCTGATGCACCTGTCAGAGCGCTCGCTCGAAGTGGCCGGCGGCGTGATCCTGCTGATCATCGCGATCCGCATGATCTTCGCCTCGGGCGGCGAGATCTACGCGACCGACAGCCAGCGCGAGCCGATGATCTTTCCGCTCGCGGTGCCGCTCTTGGCCGGCCCATCGGCCATGGCCACCGTGCTGCTGCTGGCCTCGCGCCAGCCCGAGCGCATCATGCATTGGATCGGCGCGCTGACCCTGGCGATGGCGATCAGCGGCATCGTGCTGCTGTCGGCCGAGCGCATCCGCAAGCTGCTGGGCACACCGATGGTGTCGGCGCTCGAAAAGCTGATGGGCCTGGTGCTGACCGCGATCGCGGTCGAGATGATCCTGGCCGGGCTGAAGCGCTATTTCTTCGAGGGCTGACCCAGGCCAGCTCAGTGGCCGAGGCGCGCGATCTCGTCGGCGTCGAAGCCGGCGGCGCGGCGCGCGTCGAGATTGAACGGACCTTTCAGCCGCGGCGCACCGTAGCGCGTGGCGAATTCGGCGTAGCTGGCGATGGGGTCGAGGCCGTCGCGTTCGCACAGCCAGCGGTACCAGTGGTTGCCGATCGCCACATGGCCGATCTCGTCGCGCAGGATGATGTCGAGGATCTCGACCGCGCGCAGATCGCCGGCCTTGCGCAGCTTGGCCTGCATCGGCGGCGTGGCGTCCAGGCCGCGGGCTTCGAGCGTGCGGGGCACCAGCGCCATGCGGGCGGTGATGTCGTCGCGGGTCTTCTCGGCCATGCTCCACAGGCCGTCATGCGCCTCGAAGTCGCCGTAGTCGTGGCCCATCGACTGCAGGTGGGTGCGCAGCAGTTGGAAGTGCAGCGCCTCTTCGCCGGCCACCTGCAGCCAGTCGCGGTAGAAGCGCTCGGGCATGCCGGCAAAGCGCCAGGCCGCGTCCAGCGCCAGGTTGATGGCGTTGAACTCGATGTGGCACACCGCATGCAGCAGCGCGGCGCGGCCTTCGGGCGTGAACGGGGTGCGGCGCGGCACCTGTTCGGGCGGCACCAGCAGCGGCTGCGCCGGGCGGCCGGGCAGGGCGGGCGGCGGCACCAGCACGGCGCGGGTGTCCAGCGCGGCGCCGGCCCGGCTTGCTTCGAGCAGCTCGCGCGCCTGCCGGGCCTTCGATTCGGGCTCGGCGACGCACAAGACCTTCAACGCCTGTGCACGGACTTCCATCCGTAAAATTATCGCCTTGCCCACCACGAGAACCAGAGCAGCCATGGCCATCTACCAGCTGGGCGACCACCACATTCCCCGCATCGACGACAGCGCCTGGGTGGCCGAATCGGCCCAGGTGATCGGGCGAGTGGCCTTGGCGGCCGATGCCAGCATCTGGTATGGCGCGGTGCTGCGCGGCGACAACGACTGGATCACCATCGGCGAGCGCAGCAACATCCAGGACCTGAGCGTGCTGCACACCGATGCCGGCATCCCGCTGACGATCGGCGCCGATGTGACGGTGGGCCACCAGGTGATGCTGCACGGCTGCACGGTCGGCGACGGCTCGCTGATCGGCATCCAGTCGGTGGTCTTGAATGGCGCGCGCATCGGCAAGAACTGCATCGTCGGCGCCGGCGCGCTGGTCACCGAAGGCAAGGAGTTTCCGGACGGTGTGCTGATCGTCGGCAGCCCGGCCAAGGTGGTGCGCGAGCTGACGCCCGAGCAGATCGAGCGGCTGAAGATGAGCGCCGCGCACTATGTGGACAACGCACGCCGGCACCGCCTGCACCTGAAAAAGCTTTGAAGAAGTCTCCCCATGGATGAATTGCACAAGTTCCTGTTCGAAGGCCTGCCGGTGCGCGGCATGCTGGTGCGGCTGACGGACGGTTGGCGCGAATCGCTCGCGCGGCGCGAGACGGTGGGCCCGTTTCCGCCGCCGGTGCGTGCGCTGCTGGGCGAGATGGCGGCGGCCGCGACGCTGATGCAGGCCAACATCAAGTTCAACGGCTCGCTGATCCTGCAGGTCTTCGGCGACGGGCCGGTCAAGCTGGCGGTGGCCGAGGCCCGCTCGGACCTGAGCTTTCGCGCGACCGCCAAGGTGATCGGCGAGGTGCCCGACGGCGCCCAGCTGGAGGCGATGCTCAATGTGCACGGCAAGGGCCGCTGCGCGATCACGCTCGACCCGCAGGACCGCCTGCCGGGCCAGCAGCCCTACCAGGGCGTGGTGCCGTTGCACGGTGACCGGCGCGAGCCGCTGCAGCAGCTGTCGCAGGTGCTGGAGCACTACATGCTGCAGTCCGAGCAGCTGGACACCCGGCTGGTGCTGGCGGCCAACGACGAGGTGGCGGCCGGCCTGCTGATCCAGCGCCTGCCGATCCAGGGCGAGAACAACCTGTCGGGCATCAACGTGGCCAACGAAGACCAGATCGGCCAGTCCGAGGGCTTCAATCGCATTGCGCACCTGGCCGCCACGCTGACGGCCGCAGAGCTACTGACGCTGGATGCCAACACCATCTTGCGCCGCCTGTTCTGGGAAGAGCAGGTGCTGCGCTTCGAGCCGCTGGCACCGAGCTTTGCCTGTTCGTGCTCACGCACGCGGGTGCGGGCGATGCTGGGCGGGCTGGGCCGCGAAGAGGCCGATTCGATCCTGGCCGAGCGGGGCAACATCGAGATCGGCTGCGAATTCTGCGGCCAGCAGTACCACTTCGACGCGGTCGACGTGGGCGAGCTGTTCACGCCGGGGCGCGACCAGCCGCCGGCGTCGGCTTCGCTGCAGTAGCCCGCGCCGTCAGTTGAACGGTTGCGGCCGCGGCGTCTTGTCGCCAGAGGGTGGCAACACCGGCAAGACGATGGCCGGCTGATCGCCGGTCAGCGTCTTCAGGAACGCGACGATTTTGTCGTTCTCGTCGGCAGTGAAGCGGCGGCCGAGCTGCACTTGCCCCATCACGTCCACGGCGTCGTGCAGCGTCGCGGCCGAGCCGTCGTGGAAGTAGGGGTAGGTCAGCTCGATGTTGCGAAGCGTCGGGACCTTGAAGTAGTACTTGTCGGCCTCCTGCTTGGTGACCTCGTAGCGGCCCAGCGAGCTGCTGCTGCTCTTGAACGGTGACACCAGGCCCATCTTCTGGAACGAGCCACCGCCCACCGCGGCGCCGTTGTGGCAGGCCACGCAGCCGCTGCCCTTGAAGAGTTGATAGCCGGCCAGCTCTTGGGCGCTGAGCGCCTTGGTGTCGCCCTGCAGCCATTGGTCGAAACGCGAATTCGGCGTGACCAGCGTCTTTTCGAATTCGGCGATGGCCTGCGTCACCTGCTCGATGTCGAGCGGGGCCTTTTTGTAGACCCGGGTGAATTCATCGACGTACTGCGGGATCGATCGCAGCACGTCGACCGCCATCTCGTGCGAGAAGCCCATCTCGCCCGGGTTGGCGATCGGCCCGCCGGCCTGGGCCTTCAGGTCGGCCGCGCGGCCGTCCCAGAACTGAGCCACGTTGAAGCTGGCATTGAGCACCGTGGGCGCATTGATCGGGCCCTGCGCCCAGTGGTGCCCGATGGACGACCGGACGTTGTCGGTGCCGCCCATCGACAGGTTGTGGCACGAGTTGCACGAGATGAAGCCCGACCGGGACAGGCGCGGATCGAAGAAGAGCTTCTTGCCCAGCTCGACCATCTGGCGGTCGGCGGGTGGTGTGCGAACGATCGGCTGGATCGGTTCGGCGCTGGTCGTCGAGGCGACGGCGGCAACGCCCATCGCGCCTGCCGCACCGGCAGCGGCCATCGCGAGGGCCAGGGTGCGCAATCGTAGTTTCATCGGATCTCCTTCCTCAGGTTGTCGTTGTTGCGGCGGGCGCGGTCGCGCCTGTCGCTACGGTGAGTGCTGGAGGGGAGGTTGTCGGGTCAATGACCAACGGCACTGGCGCACGGGTGGCGCCGTGGGGGATCTGCGGGTGGGCGCCGGCGCCTGCCTCGCGGCCGGCCGAGGCGGGCGTGTCAGCGCCGGCGAAGGCGCAGCGCCGCGTGCTCGCAATCCGGCACGTCGCAACTCTCGCAGACCCAGCGCCACTCGGGCTGCGCGGCGTCGCGCTCGGCCAGGCGGGTGAACAGGCCGGGGGTCGGTGAGTCGTTGCGGCGCAGGTGGGGCGCGAGGGCATCGAGCGCCGCCTCGACCCGCGCAGGGCCGAGCCCACCGACAACGACGAAGGGCAAGCCGGACCCGACCAGCGCCGTGCGCAGCATCGTGTCGACCGGCTCGCGCACATGGGCGCCGTCGCGCTGGTGGCCGTCGGCTTGCCAGGGCAGGTCCAGCGCGGTCAGCAGGGTCAGCTTGCAGCGGCGCTGCCAGGCGATCGCCGCCGCGTCCATCGAGCCGTCGCCGAAGACGTGGCGGTGGTAGATGGCGGTCATCAGCGGGGTCGTGTCGGCGATCACGATGTCGTGGCCGGCTGCGGCCGCCTCGATGCGGCGGGCCTGTTCGGCGGCGATCGTCTCTTGCTCGTGCGCGGCCGGCGTGCGCCCTTCGCGCTCGCACCACTCGCGCAGGTACTCGGGCACCCAGGTGCTGCGCCAGCCGGTGGCCTGCAGCAGTTGTGTGGCCAGTGCTTCGGCGAGCGTGCTCTTGCCGGTGCTTTCGGCGCCGACGATCGCGAAGACCCAGGGTGGCGTGTCAGTGCCGGGCATCGACATGCCCCTCGAGGCGCGCCCACGCGCGCCAGCCGGCCACCGACAGCACGGCGAAGATCGCGTAGAGGATGACCGTGAGCCACAGCATCTTGTAGGCGAACAGGCCGATGCTGACCACGTTCACGGCCAGCCACACCGGCCAGTTCTCGATCAGCTTGCGGCCCAGCAGAACCTGGCCGGTGACGCTGGCCACGGTGGGCAAGGCGTCGAAGAAGGGCACGTCCGACGTCGTGAGGCGCCCGAGCAGCAGCCCGAGCAAGGGCCAGGCGGCCAGCGTCAGCAACGCGGCTCGGGCCCTTTGCGGCAGGCTGAGGCGGTGCACCTTCAGCTCGGCCCCGTCATCACCGCGGCCGCGCAGCCATTGCCACCAGCCCCAGCCCGACACGGCCACGAAGAACAGCTGCAGGCTGGCCTCGCCGAAGAGCTTGCTCTGGGCGAACAGCAGTGCGTACAGCAACGAGCTGACGATCGCCAGCGGCCAACCCAGCGGATTGACCCGCATGTTGCAGCCGACCATCCAGATCGACAGCACGAAGGCGACGACTTCGAGCCAGGTGGTCGGGCTGCCCCAGAGCGTGAACGCTTCAACCAGCAACGGGGAAGTCAGATCAAGGAGCTCGTTCATCACAATCGCGCGTATATCAGGCGCGCGAAGCGTCGCCGCCCTTCAAGTGGCGTGCGCGGGTCCGGCTTTGCCGGTCCGCTGCGCGAGCCCCCTTGGGGAGCAGCCCCGGGAGGGGCGTGGGGGCCTCACTTCGCGACCACCACGAGTAATTCGTCCGGCCGCACCATGCCCAGCTCGCGCCGGGCCTTTTCTTCGACCATCTCGGTGCCCTCGCGCAGGTCGGCCACTTCGGCGGCCAACTGCTCGTTGCGGGCGCGCGCCTCGGCGTTTTCGGCGAGCTGTTGCTTCAGCTCGCTGCGCAAGGCGATTTCATGCGGCACGCCACCCTTGCCGAACCAAAGCTCCGCGTGAACCATCAGCAGCAGCGCGGCGAGGGCAAGGGGCAGCAGACGCATGGGGTGGTGATCGAGGGTGAGGGGCGCTTGCTCAGGCCGGCGCCGGTTTACCCGGCGCCGGGTGCCCCAAGGGCTTAGCGGAGGTTGTAGAACGCGCCGCGGCCAGGGTAGAACGCGATGTCGCCCAGGTCTTCTTCGATGCGCAGCAGCTGGTTGTACTTGGCCATGCGGTCGCTGCGGCTCAACGAGCCGGTCTTGATCTGGCCAGCGTTCAGGCCCACGGCGATGTCGGCGATGGTCGAGTCTTCGGTCTCGCCCGAGCGGTGGCTGATCACGGCGGTGTAGCCGGCGCGCTTGGCCATCTCGATCGCGGCGAAGGTCTCGGTCAGCGTGCCGATCTGATTGATCTTGATCAGGATCGAGTTGGCGATGCCCTTGTCGATGCCTTCTTTCAGGATCTTGGTGTTGGTGACGAACAGGTCGTCGCCCACCAGCTGCACCTTCT
>NZ_JAYSDQ010000029.1:0-65135 GCF_041914305.1 Ideonella sp. | reverse complement strand
ACGAGTCGTTTAGCGAAGTGGTGTCCTACCTCGCCCTGCAGATGCTGCGTGCGGAATGGCGGCGCGGCGAGTACGACGTGGTGCGCGACCTGGCGGAGGACGCTGCGGCAAGGATGCGCACGGCGTGGTGGTTAGTCGAAGAGCTTTGATTTCAGCTCTTGACCGCGGCTATGGCGTCACATCAGTGCAGCCCGTGAGCCCTTCTTGCGCGCAATACCTGGCCCACGTCGCACCGGCGCTCATATCGAGAGCGGGATACCCGCTCAACTTGTACTCAATGCCGTCCTCTGTCCTCCCGCTACGCGCTTGACCGTCGAACGTGATGAGCGGCGGCGAGACATGCGTCGACGCAGTGGCTTCGTCGTAGCCGATGATGTGGAAGCGCCCGTCGGTGCGCTGGAATACGCGATAGCGGTAGATGCTGGGCACGGGAAGAACCTTGATTTCAGCTTGGACGGAGCACTGCGCGTGGCCGGAGCATTGTGCCGGCACAAGGTGGCGTGCGAGAGCACGCATTGGAGGACCTCGAGAGAATGGCTTCTTTCAAGGTTCGTTTGTGCATTCGTTTCGCAAAGTTGCGCGCGCATCGTTGGCGCGGTAGTGTCGAGCGATGAAAGTTGGCGAGCTCATCACGCTTCTGCGGCAGTGCGACCCGGGCGCACAGGTTGCGCTCGTGGACACAACCGGCGTATTCGCGCTGATGGACGTGCAGCAGACGCCTAGCCGCGATGCGGTGCTTCTCTCGCACGAGAGCACGGGGTTTGAGGCAGAGCGTGTCGAGACGCCGCGTGAAGCTGGCATCGCGATGGGCCTCTACAGGTTCAGCGACGCAGAGGTCATGCGCCGCATCCGCAAGCGGGGCGGAAAGCGATGACAACGCCCGACGAGCGCACGCGCGCGGTGACTCGCGCACGGCGATTCCTCGAACGCCTGCAGACCGACGAGCGCGTGCCCGCCGCCCTACGCGCCGAGGCGCTGCAGGTGCTGCATCACTATCCTGGCTACGCCGAGCTAGACCTGTCCGCCGACGCACTGCCTGCGGTGTGGGGCAGCACGCGGTTTCGCGAGCGCGGGGAGAGCTGAAATCAATGGGCATGGAGCGCTTGCACGACGAGCGCTGGCGACTGCGCGAGATGTTGCGCCTGGCGAGGTCCGTGCGCCGTCGGGAGCCGCGGCGGTTTCGGTGGCTCGTGCCTGTGCTGAAGCAGGAGCTGAGGCGGCACGGCAAGTTGGTGTCGCGGGCGAGTTGGTACTGAAATCAATGGGGCTGGAGCGAGCGACAGCGAGCGGTGCCTGCGTCGGGAGGGCGGGCGGCACTGCTTGGCGCAGTGCCGGGCGTGACCACGCGTTCCGCGTGCTCCCGCTGTGGTTGCCGCCGACGCTTCGCTCTCGGCGACAAACAGCCGGAACACTAGAAACACCTGGTCTGGACTCGAAAGCTGCGCAGCATGACGGGTAAAGCCCGCGCCGGGGCCCATGCCACGCCGGGCGACGCCCGGCGGTTCTTCACACGCGGGAGCGCGCAGCGCTCCTTGGCCGGCCAGGGCGCGGCGTAGCCGCGCAGAGTGTGCGGGGGAGTGAATGCAATACAGAGGCCGTCGAGAAGAGGAGCGGCGCAACTTGCGCGACGCGCTCGAAACAACGCGGGACCTGCGGACGTACGTGCGTAGCGTGGGCCAGGTTCACAGAGTCAAGCGCCTGCTGCGTAGCGCTGGGGTTCCCGTGCCTCGCCCGCGTGTCTCACGGGCTCGGGAGCGCTAGCCTTGTGCCGGCACAAGACCAGCTGGTCACAACCACTTGCGCGAGATGCGAGCGCAAGCTTGTTGGCAAGGGCTGTTGTGTTTCACGCGTGACCGGGCGATTTGATAGCGGCGTTACGCGACGCATAACGCCGATGGAGGGGCCCGTGACACGCCTGCGGAGGCCTAATGCCCTCGTACCCGTACCGTACCCGGTGTGCCGGACTGAACGCAGCGGTCTCTTCAAGGTTGGTGCGGACGGCCCGCATTGCCACACACCCGCGCACCTTGTGCCGGCACAAGACACGGCGACCATGGTGAAGCTCTTGGCCGCCCCAGGGTTCCAGATGAACGACGCTGGTCCGTACGCGGACCGCGTGCAAACCTAGACTGTCACGCATGCGAGGTACCGTCATCGAGGTGCTACCGACGCTCGGCATTGCGCACGTGCGCTGCGACGACGGGAGTGTCGTCGGCGTCAACCGCGATACGCCAGGCGTTCCGTTTGACGACCTGCAGGCTGGCGACGTTCTGGAGCTCGAGGTCCTGCAGCCGTTTTCCCGAGCCGCGAAGGCACGTCGCGCAGATGGCTTCACGCCGAAGAAGCGGATTTCCGGCCGAGCTCACCGCTGAGTCATACCACTAGAGAAGCCCTCAACCGGGGACCCCACCTCTGGTAAAGCGGCGGCGAATGTGGCGGTTGCTACACGAACCACAGCGGACTCATCTTCCCTGCTGTTTCGCGTTCGACATCGTGCAATCAACCCATCAACAACTGAGCGCATCGCGCGCTCGCTACGAAGCCGCGCTGGACGCCTGGCTTTCGCTCACGAAACCCCCTGGCCGACCTTCGCAACGCAGGCAGATGGAAGTCGAGTTCGAGGCCGCTGCCGTGCTTGTGCCGGCACAAGACCAGGGAGGCGACCAGTGAGCGCAGCAGCAGAGTTCTATGGTGGCATCCCCGGCGTGCTCTGTGCGCGATTTGTGGGGGGCCAGATGGTCGGCTTGGTGCGCCGAGATGGGCGGCAGTTCAATGTCTGGCTCGTCGGCAGTCAAGGCCAGCACTGCGCCGCGGTGTGCAGCAGCTACGCGCTTGCGCGTGCGGCGTTGGGCAGCCTTGTGCCGGCACAAGACACCCCACATCCGAAGCTGCGCGCGAGCTGCATTACGAACCTTGGCGGTCAGGAGGTTGTGACGACTAGGACGCTGGTGCCGCTCGAGCCATGCGCCGCGACTGAGACGGTGAACGTGTCCGTAGGCGACCCGTGCCTTGTGCCGGCACAAGACCGGGCTACTTGCTCTTGAAGGTCAGATACAGGGTCACCGCGCCGAGGACGGCCGCGACGACCCAGGCGATGAGGGTGTGACGAGCCTGCGACTTGGACGCGCTCAGGCCCTCTTGAGCAACCTGCAGCGTGTCCTGTTGGGCCGCGTCTGCCTTGGCCTGCTGGCGTTGCTCAAGTTGCACCACCGCGTAGTCGTACAGCTCGCGCTGAAACCGTGAGGCACGGCCGCGCTGAATCTCGTAAGCGAGTTCATCGTCGCTGAGTGCGTCAACAGCAGCTTTCCGCTCGGGAGTCAGCATACCGAGCACTGTACTTTGGGAACATTGCTTCGTTCAAGGTTGGTGCGGGGGCTCGTCGGCGTTCGTGGCGCCGTCGAGCTCCGGGCGGTACGGGCGGAATACGCCGAACTCCGAGCGAGCTTTGACGTCGCGGTACTGCTCAAGCTCATCGGCTCTCGGGCGTTCGAGCGCACGGGCGAGCCAGCGCCAGCATGGCAGCTGCATCAGCCAAAGCTGCGGGCGGTAGCTCATGGCGAGCAGCCTTGTGCCGGCACAAGGCGCACAACGCGCCCGCGCTCGTCGAGCTCGAACTGCACCCCTGGGCCGACCCGTAGTTGCTGCATAAGGCGGTGCGTCACGAGCTCCGCAACGAATATCCACGTGCCGCCGTCCCCGCGCACGTAACCGAACCCGGCGTCCAAATTCAGCCTGGCTACGGTGCCAGGCTGTAGTCCGGCAGTGAGGAGAAGGGTTGCGTTCATTCGTCGTCGTTGTCGGTCAATCGTCGAGGTCGGCAGGCTTGAGGGGGAGTTCGAGGCGCGGAGGCTCCCAGTCCCATTCCTGCGGCTCGGGCGCGGGCGGGAACCGCACGCTCGTGGCACCTTTGGCGAGCTCGGCGCCGACGGACCACTTAGTCTCGCGGCGGCGCGCGTCTACGCGGGCGTCTATCGCGGCAAACACGTCGTCGAGGGAGCGTGCTCGGCGGTCGCGGAGGTACTGCTGCCAAGCACGGTCGCCGCGGGCGTGGAATGCGGCGTGGGCCCGGCGCTTGCTGCGCGCGACCTGTCGACGTACGCGCGCGAAGAACTCGGCCTCGCGCTGGCTGGCGTAGTGCAGGCGGGTGGCCTGGCGGCGTTTGGCGAGCGCGCGGACGTTCATCGAGCGGCACGGCTGGTCGCAGCTGCAACGCAGCTGCAGATGGCCCACAGGGCCCAGCCCCAAGGCGGAGCGCTGGCCGTGCACAGCGTTGCGGCCCAGAGGGCCATGGCGCCACCAGCGAGAGCGCAGAGCCTCCGGTGTGGGGAATCCGGGGGCATAGGGGCGGCTCCCTCGGTGAAGAGGGCCCGGTGATGTGGGGAGATTGAGGGGGCGTTCACTGGCGACTCAGAACTGACGACACGACGGCGACCCCGGCGTGCTGCGGGTCGCGGGCTTGTGCCGGCACAAGACGGTGCCGTCGGGGAGGACGTGCCAAGTGAGGGTGTCGCCGAGCTGCACGCCCAAGGCTTCGCGAATGGAGCGCGGGATGGTGGTCGAGCCGCGCCTGGTTAGCGTGGAGGTGTGAGACATCTCTTGTGTTTTTGCAGGATTGGATGAGAAGGCGATATTGGGTTGGAGGATGTAGTACTTGTGCCAGCCCAAGGCATTCGGCGTTCTGTCGTCATCCCAGCCGCCTTACTCCGGTGCCGGCGGGAACCGACCAGGAGCGCTGTTCGCAGGCCCAACATCAAGCAGGAGCCCCGATGTCGTCCAAGGCAGCAGCACAAAGCAGCCCGTCCGCGGTGTCGAGACCTTGTGCCGGCACAAGGCTAGTCGGGGCGTCTGCCTCGAGAAGGGTAGATTCTCAGACCCTCATCGTTCAGGCCGAGGACATCAGGGTCGCCACGCTCCCGTCGGGCAATCACATCCAAAACGAGCGCTAGTGCGCTCGCGCAGTCGAGAACTTCCGACCCGAATGGCAATATCAGCTCTCTTTCACTGCCTGTCCGCCCAAGCCAGCGACAAGTCGCACTCATGGATGCTCGAGACGCTGAAACGATGAGTATGTCCTCGGTGCCGCAATGAATGGCATTGAACTCCACTGACACGGTGTCCCAGTTCTCGCGTCGAATCAGGTCCAACTCCATTGCGGTGGCGCCGTCCGCCACCCAGCTCAACGTGGCAATCGGCCCCGACCAAGGGTCCGAGGGGTCGAACGGGACTTGGCTGGTCGCTCCAACGTCCCAATCAAGGAAGAGCAGATTGCTGGTCATGCTTGTCGCGCCGCCGAACGGCTTAGCTACGACACAAAGCGTGCTGGGCTCACCGTGGCCCTTAGCGTGTAGAACGATGGTCTGAGTAGGAGCGGCGCTCAGAACCGCTGGCGACGAAGGGATGTGACTTTGGTTTGGCATGGGGAGGGCTGGTGATTCGCCTCGACCATGCCAAAACTCGTGGTCGTTGTGTAGAGGGTCCGGAAGTTCACACCAGTCACACTGGTAGTCGATGCACAGCACAGGCTCGAGAGAGGCGTCGTTGCTCGGCTCACTTTGAATCCCACGCCCGGTGTAGACCTCGTCACGCTAATGGGCGAGGACGTCAAGTGGTTCCTGGAGGCAGCGGCCGGCGCGGGCAACATGGCCCACGATTCGACTCAAGGTGCCCGGCGCGAGCGCCGCGGCGGGCTGTTCGGAGCCTTCCGGCCGGTGATACTGCCAGTCGAAGTTTCGGGCGGTGTCGCCCTAGAGACTCAAGTCTCCAATGCGATGAGTGCTGCCGGGCTAATGGAGAGCGGTAAGTTCCGGCGGTGGGGCTTCACCAGATGCCCAATGGGCGGGCCAAAGTGGCCCTCGCTGATGCGCAGGCCGAACCAGGCATCACAAGCGGTGGCGCCTCGAAGCTGCGGCGCTATCAGCAATGCCTCTCCGCGGTCGGTGATGTGCATCGAAAGTTCAACATCCCCGACCTTGGAGCGCGCTTCAAACTCTCGCGCAGCGTCTTGCAGTCGTTGGGCCAGGTCTTCGAGAAACTGCTTCTTCGGCGAAAGCGGAAGTTTCTGCTTCTCACACATGAGCCTGAAGGCCGCATAGAGCTCGTCGGCGGCGACTTCGAAGGGCCCGAACTCCAGCATTCCGATGAAGCGGTCAGCCGGCTGAATCGGACGAACTACTCGCTCCGAGTGGGCCGCGACGCTCTCGGGAACCTCAATGGTTCCGGCCCTCAAGACCTCACCCGCACCCTGCAGCGCCCAAGCCACCAGAAGCGCATACTCTTCTGAGCAAATGGCATCCGCCAGCCCCAGGACCTTGTCGCCGTCTTCGGGTTGATGCGTCATGTGCAGGGCAATGACTCTTCGAACCATGCCTCTAGAAGGGTCCGAGAACGCCGGAGCAGGGTTAGATGCCTGCGTAACCAGGCAGCGCGGGTTCAGCGTATAGGGGTCTCTATATTTCGGATTGACGTTGACTGGCTCCCAGCTGATGAGCTGCTTAAGCAAGTTGAGGTCGGTAACGGCGTTGCCTTCGGCGCCAATCATGCTGAGTGCGCCCACCAGTTTCTCGAGGTTTGATGAGACCCGCAGGTCCGCGAGTTGCAACGGTGCGACGGCAGCGTCCGTCACAAGGGCACGAAGGAGCCGCAGTACAACGCTCTTGCCGTTGCCCCCGGGCCCGTACATGTACATCAGCTTCTCGGGGTTGGGGGTTCGATGCACCACGAGGTGGAGTCCGAACCATCGACGCAGGACGATGACCTGGTCGTCGTCAAGGGAAGAGCGCAAGAAGCGCATCAGCCTGCTGCCATCAGCAAGGCCGTTCTCCAGGTCCATCCAGGCATCGAACACGTCCTGTCCGCGAACAGGCAACACGCGAAGGTTCCCATACGCTGGGTCGCTTCGGTCCACCGAGATGGCTCCATCCTCTTGCAGAGCGACGACGCCGTCCTGTACTGGAACGCCAAGGCAAGTACCGAAAGGCTGCAAGGCGAGCAGCTTGTCGCGCCGCTGGTCGAGCCAGGCATCTAGCAGGGCGTTGTAGAAGCAGTTTGACGTGCGGCCATTGTGTCGCGGCGTCCCGATGAGGCGGGTCATCGCCAGCGAAAGGCTCCTGGCCCAGCCGTCAGCGTCCCACCAGTGCGCGCCGGTCCACAGGTAAGGCTTCAGATTCACGCCATAGGCTAGGTTTGGCAGGCCGGCCATCGTCTGGCCGACCACGTGCGCTACGTCGACAGGGCCCTGCGGCCCCACAACGTCGACCGGCGGCAGCAGAGGGCTTCCATCTGGCGCCCTGATGACCACCCGTAGCGTCTGGGTTGACGAACCCGCCGACTTGGGCAACTCGGAGACATCGAGGAAGCGCTGGGTGCCAACGGCGTAATGAATGGTGACTTTGCTGGTGCTCATGGGACCGACACGAACTGTCAGTTCACCTTATCGGCCCTATTCCACTAGCCTTCAGTCGAGTTGGCCACCACCGTGGCCGCTCAGCTTTGGTCCTGCCATCTGAAATAGCGGAAATACAGGAAATAGCGGTGGTGGCTACGTCGGTGGGCGGCGAAGCCCCGGCACACTGGAGCCGTGCCCGGCAAAGCGGGAGGTTCAAGGCCGCAGCTCGTCCCATCGAGCGCTGGGTCTCCGCCGATGGAGTGTGCAATGCCTGAGCTGGTCGGCCGAAACGATTGACATCCTCCCCGTACAACATGATGCGGGTAGCGGCTGCGACGGTGCGTGCACTTTTACTCGGCCCTGCAGGGAGTGTCCTTTCAAGACCGCGCACGAGATGCCGTTTAAGTTGGAGCTCGATGGTGCAGCCGGCATCGAGTGACTTGGGTGGTTGCTTGACCTCTGGTTGGGCTCTTTCCTTGTGTGTTGATGTTTCTGTCTAAGGCCGCTGCGCTTCGCTCTCGGCGCCGCCGGGGGTGCGGCTGACACCGTGCGGGGTGGTGCCCGAGCGGTGACTAAGCAATACCGGCGGCACTCTTTCGCTCGAACGCGAGCGCCAGCGCATCTCGTTGGCGAGCCGCGCACGCTCGGCTCGACCTGTCGAACTCCAACTCGGTCGTTGAGCCAGACCAGCCGGGCGCTCGCCGGCTCAATGTGAGTGACTGTGGCGGTGCCGGTGGTGGATGTCCGGGTAGTGGAGGTGCTTGTGCGTCAGCACCTCATGCTCGTGCTGATGCGCATGCGGCTCTACACCATCCCATGCGAAGGCATGCTGGTGCTGGTGGTGCTCATCATGCCGGTGTCGGTGCGCGTGCTCCAACGGCTCGTGCGTATGTTCGTGTGCATGTCGTTCGCGTACGTGGAGCCATACGCCTATACCCATGAGGCCGGCCGCTGCCCAGAACAGCGGCGACGGCGCTTGCGGCCAAATCGCCAGCGAGATGGCGACACCGAAGAGGGGTGCCACCGAGAAGTAGGCGCCAGTGCGAGCGGTACCGAGTGTGCGTAGTCCCACCACGAAAAGTGTGAGGCTCAGCCCGTAGCCGAGCAGGCCCACCACCAAGCTGGCACCGAGCGAACCCGCCGAAGGCAGGGCGGCTCCCGAAGCCAATGCGAGCGCGGTGTTGCTGGCTCCGGCCAGCAGCCCCTTAAGGCACGCCACCAGCATCGCGTCGTTCGTCGACACCTTGCGAGTCAGGTTGTTGTCGATGGCCCAGCAAAGGCACGCGCCCAGGATGAGCAGTGCACCCGTCGAAACAGTGGCCCCGCCAGGTTCCCACGAAAGCAGGACACCGCCCGCCACGATGGCCACCATCCCCAGCACCACCTGCCGGTCGGCGTTCTCCTTGAACACGACCCAAGCGATGACCGCAGTCAGCACGCCTTCGACGTTCAGCAGCAGCGATGCGGTCGCTCCGTCGGTCTGCGTCAGCCCCCACATCAGTAGGGCTGGCCCGAGCACGCCGCCGAAGAGGATGGCGCCAAGCAGCCAAGGTACCTCTGCTCGAGGAATTCGCATTTGCTGCGCCACAGTCGAGTCCCGAGCCTGCCGTACGAGTAGAAGCATGCCGAGGCCGACGCCGCTGCCCAGGTAGAGCAGGCCAGCCAGCAGGAGGGGCGGCACATTGCCCACCAACAGCTTCGCCAAGGGCGTGCTTGCCCCGAAGAGAAGCGCGGCCGCGAGGGCGGGAGAGGCTGAACGAACCGACATGGGCGTAGTGGACCACGATAGGAGAGGCTGGGCGCTCAGTGCAATGTTTGCAACATTTATCGCTCTATGAGATGATTGTTGCATGGCAACTTGCTGGCTCGTACTGACCGCGACCCTCCCGACCAACCCAAGTGGTCTGCGTGTGCGCGTGTGGCGCGCACTCAAAGCGACCGGGGCCGGCACCCTGCGCGAGGGCGTCTACGTGCTGCCCGAGCACGCGCCGAGCGCCAAGTCCCTTTGGGAGCTGGAGCGAACCATCGGCGAAGCCGGCGCGGATGCCCACATGCTCGTCGTCCAGGCTCGCGACGAAGCCCAGGAGCAATCGTTTCGAGCGCTCTTCGACCGCTCTGAGCTCTATGCCGAGTTCCTGCAGACGGTCAAGGAGACGCGCAAGACCATCAAGAAGTCTTCCGAAGGGGACTTGCACAAGGGCCTAAGGGCCTTGGAGGTGCAGCTCCAGGCGCTTCAGTCGAACGACTTCTTCCCGGGCAAGGATGGCCAGAAGGCCGCCGATGCCCTGGCCGCCCTGCGGCGTGAGGTGGAGTTGCACCTCTCTCCTGATGAGCCCGGACCCACGAAGGCCGCGATTGCACCGCGTGCCATCGCCGAGTACCAGGCCCGGACCTGGGCCACGCGCAAGCGTCCTTGGGTCGACCGGCTCGGAACCGCCTGGCTCGTGCAGCGCTTCATCGACAGGAAGCCGACCTTCGCCTGGCTCAGCGACCCAAAGAGGTGCCCGAAGACCGCCTTGGGATACGACTTCGATGGCGCCACATTCACGCATGTCGGCGACAAGGTGACCTTCGAGGTAGTGGCAGAGAGCTTCGGCCTGCTCAATGACCCTGCGCTCAAGCGCCTCGCAGGCCTGGTTCACTACATCGACACCGGTGGTATTCCTGTCGACGAGGCGCCAGGCTTCGAGATGCTCATCCGCGGTCTACAGGCCCAGCATGCCGACGACGATGCGCTTCTGGCTGCCGCCCTCCCGGCGTTCGACGCCTACTACGCCGCATTGCAGGTGCCGCATGACCAGTGAATCCAGCATCGACGAGGCACAAGCATCGACGCTCGAGGTCAGCCGCTCCGAGGCTTTCGGCTACTGGCTCAAGCTCGGCTTCATCAGTTTCGGCGGTCCCGCCGGGCAGATAGCCATCATGCATGAGGAGCTGGTCGAGCGCCGACGCTGGATTTCCGAGAACCGGTTCCTGCATGCGTTGAATTACTGCATGGTGCTGCCCGGCCCGGAAGCTCAGCAGCTGGCTACCTACATCGGCTGGCTCATGCACCGCACCTGGGGAGGCATCGTCGCCGGCGGTCTCTTCGTGCTGCCGTCGCTCTTCATCCTCATCGCGCTGTCATGGGTCTACATGGCCTTCGGCAATGTCCCCGTCATCGCGGGACTCTTCTATGGCATCAAGCCCGCGGTCACCGCACTCGTGGTGCACGCCGCCTACCGCGTGGGCTCCAGGGCCTTGAAGAACGCGTGGCTGTGGGCCATTGCGGCCGGCGCGTTCGTGGCCATCTTTGCGCTCGACCTGCCATTCCCGCTCATCGTGTTGATTGCCGGGCTCATCGGCTACTTCGGCGGCAAGTACGCCCCGGACAAGTTCAAGACCGGAGGCGGACATGGCTCGGCCAAGCAGGGCTACGGCCCGGCCCTCATCGACGACCACACGCCGACACCAACGCACGCGCTCTTCTCGTGGGCGCGGTTTCGGGCCGTTCTGATGGTCTGCCTTGCTTTGTGGGCTGTCGCGCTCGGGACCCTGGCGGCAGTCTATGGCTGGAGCGGCGTGCTGACCCAGATGGGCTGGTTCTTCACCAAGGCCGCGCTGCTGACTTTCGGCGGCGCCTACGCGGTACTGCCTTACGTCTATCAAGGCGGTGTCGACCACTATCAGTGGCTCACCCCGCCGCAGATGATTGACGGCCTGGCCCTGGGCGAGACGACTCCGGGGCCGCTAATCATGGTCGTGGCCTTCGTCGGCTTCGTGGGGGGCTGGACGAAGGCCATATTCGGCAGCGAATCACTGTTCCTGGCCGGTGCAGTCGCGGCCGCCGTGGTCACCTTCTTCACCTTTCTGCCTTCGTTCTTCTTCATCCTCCTGGGCGCGCCGTTCATCGAGTCGACACACGGCAACCTGAAGTTCACTGCGCCGCTGACGGGCATCACGGCCGCGGTCGTCGGTGTCATCGTCAACCTGGCGGTCTTCTTCGCGTACCACGTGCTGTGGCCGAAAGGGCTCGGGGGAAGCTTCGAGTGGGCTTCCGCGGTCATCGGGTTGGCCGCGGCCATCGCACTCTTCCGCTTCAAGCTCGGCGTCATCCCGGTCGTGCTCGGCTCGGGCTTGGCGGGCCTTACCTTTCAGCTCGGCCGCGCGGCGATGGGTGCCAACCTCTGAGGAGCTTCGCCATGGACACTAGCATTCAAGAACTGCCGTTCGACCCAACGGCGCTCAAAGGACTGTCCGAGAAGCTGCTGAGCAGCCATCACAAGAACAATTACGGTGGTGCAGTGAAGCGGCTCAACGCCATCCGGGCCCAATTGGCCGGCCTCGGCTTCGCATCGGTACCCGGCTTCCAGCTCAACGGGTTGAAGCGCGAGGAACTCATTGCCACCAACTCAATGCTGCTGCATGAGTTGTACTTTGCGAGTCTGGTCGGCCACCCGCTGCCGATGGTGCCGGCAATGGACCTCGCGCTCAGCGCGAGCTTCGGAAGCGTCGGTCGCTGGCGCGAGGAGTTCGTGGCAATGGGCAAGGCGCTCGCAGGCGGGTCCGGCTGGGTGCTGCTGACCTTTCTGCCGAGGGAAGGCATGCTCGTCAATCAGTGGGCGGCGGACCACACGCACGCACTGGCCGGCGGCATACCCATCCTGGCGCTGGACATGTACGAGCACTCGTACCACATGGACTTTGGCGCCGCGGCAGGGGCCTACGTCGATGCGTTCATGGAGAACATCGACTGGGCGAAGGTCTACGAGCGCTACCAGACCGCTGTCGAGCAGCACAGCGAAGCTCTCGGGGCAAGTCCAGGCGACATCGCGGGCGCGACGCTGCTGGACGTGCGCCGCGCCGGGATGTTCGAGCAGGCCGACGCGCTCGTCGAGGGTGCTCGATGGCGCGACCCGAAGGACGTGGGCTCCTGGGGTGCGGAGTTGCCGCCCGGCAGCGACGTCGTCGTCTACTGTGTGTACGGGCACGAGGTCGGCCGCGCGACTGCGATGCGACTGCGTGCCGCCGGGGTCAACGCGAGCTTCTTGCGTGGCGGTTTCGATGCCTGGAAGGCCGAGGGGCGACCGCTGCAATCGAAGGGAGGCCACGCATGAAGTGGGTCACTCGCGAGCGTCCGAAAATTGACCGCATCGCATGTCCTTGGCTCATTGCTCGCTTCATCGACAAGGAGCCGGAGTTCCTCTACGTACCTGCACAGAAGGTACTGGAGACCGCGGATGCGACCGGTGCGGTGCCCTACGACATCCCTGGAGTGGAGATGAGCCACGTCGGCGAGCTTTGCAGCTTCGATGCCTTCCTGAAGAAGTATCAGTTGGAAGGCCCGGCGCTGCAGCAGCTAGCGGCTATCGTGCGCGGCGCCGATACCTCGCGGCTGGACCTGACGCCGCAGTCACCCGGCCTGTACGCGCTGTCGCTCGGCCTGTCGGCGGTCTACGCAGACGACCACCAGATGCTCAGGTACGGCATGGTGATGTACGACGCCCTCTATGCCTGGTGCAGCAACTGTCAGGGAGAGAGCCACAACTGGCCGCCGCAGACCGGCTGACGGCGACTATTCGACCTGAACCGTGCGAAGCCTCAGTGCGTTGGCAATGACGCTCACCGACGACAGCGCCATCGCGGCTGCCGCAACAACCGGCGACAGCAGCAGCCCAAAGAACGGGTAGAGCACGCCCGCCGCCAGCGGAATGCCGGCCACGTTGTAGGCAAAGCTGAGGAACAGGTTCTGGCGGATATTCCGCATGGTTGCGTGCGACAAGGTGCGCGCGCGCACGATGCCCATGAGGTCACCCTTGAGCAGCGTAATGCCGGAGCTTTCCATGGCGACATCGGTCCCCGTGCCCATCGCGACCCCGACGGTCGCCTGGGCCAACGCAGGGGCGTCATTGACGCCGTCACCGGCCATCGCGACGACGCGACCCTCCGACTGGAGACGCTTGACCACCGCGGCCTTATCCTCCGGGAAGACCTCGGCCACCACCTCGTCAATGCCGAGCTCGCGGCCAACCGCCTCGGCCGTTGTCTTACCGTCGCCCGTCAGCATGACCACTCGAACGCCCGCGGCCTGCAGCGCCTTCAGCGCTTGAGGTGTCGTCGGCTTAATGGGGTCCGCAATTGCGACGAAGCCAGCCAGTTTGCCGCCGATGCCTACGAAGATGACTGTCGCGGCCTTCTGACGCTGCGCCTCGGCTGCGGCGGCGAGGCTCTCCGTCGGGATGCTGTGCTCCGACAGAAACTTCGCGCTGCCCGAGATGATGGCCAGTCCGTCCACCGTCCCGACCACGCCCTTGCCGACAGGCGAGTCGAAGTCTTGGACCGGTGCCAGGGGCAGCTTGCGCTCCTGTGCGTCCATCACGATGGCCATGGCCAGAGGGTGTTCGCTGGCTCGCTCGACGCTTGCGAGCTTCTGCAGGACCTCGTCGGCGGTGAAGCCAGGCGCTGGCTCGATGTGCACGACCTTGGGCCTCCCTTCGGTCAGCGTCCCCGTCTTGTCGACCACCAGCGTGTCGACCTTCTCCATCTTTTCGAGTGCCTCGGCGTCGCGGATGAGCACGCCGTGCTGCGCGCCCTTGCCGACACCCACCATGATGGACATCGGCGTGGCCAGGCCCAGCGCACAGGGACACGCGATGATGAGCACCGCCACCGCCGTGATGAGCGCGTAGCTGAAGGCGGGCGACGGACCCCACACCAGCCAGGCGACGAACGTTAGCGCCGCCACGAGAATGACCACCGGCACGAACCAGCCGGCCACCTGGTCCGCCATCCGCTGAATGGGCGCACGACTGCGCTGCGCGGCTGCCACCATGTGGACGATTTGTGAGAGCAGGGTGTCCGCGCCGACCATCTCGGCGCGCATCACGAAGCCGCCGGTCTGGTTCAGCGTGCCGGCCGTGACCTTGGCCCCGACCGCCTTCGCCACGGGGATGGGCTCGCCCGTGACCATCGACTCGTCGACGTTGCCTTTGCCCTCGGAGAGCTCGCCGTCGACGGGCACCTTCTCACCGGGGCGCACGCGAAGCAGGTCGCCCACTTGGATGCTGTCGACCTGGACGGTCTCGTCCGTGCCGTCTGGGTGCACCTTCACCGCCGTCTTCGGCGCCAGGCCGAGCAGCGCCTTGATGGCGCTGGATGTCTTCTCTCGTGCGCGCAGCTCGAGCACCTGGCCCAGCAGCACGAGCACCGTGATGACCGCGGCCGCTTCGAAGTAGACCGCGACCGCACCGTCCTCGCCGCGCAGCGCCGGCGGGAACAAACCGGGTAGCAGCGTCGCGACGATGCTGTACAGCCACGCTGCGCCCGTGCCGAGCGCGATGAGCGAGAACATGTTCAGGCTGCGGTTCTTCACCGACGCGACCGCTCGCGTGAAGAATGGCCATCCGGCCCACAGAACGACCGGTGTCCCCAACAGCAACTGCACCCAATTCGACGTCTGCTGCGCAATGAGGTGGTGGATGTTGAACAGGTGCCCGCCCATCTCCAGCGCGAACACCGGCAGTGTCAGTGCCGTGCCAATCCAGAACCGCCGCGTCATGTCCCGCAGTTCGGGGCTCTCGGCTTGGTCCGCCGTCGCAAGCACCGGCTCCAGCGCCATGCCGCAGATGGGGCAGCTCCCAGGACCCATCTGCCGCACCTGCGGGTGCATCGGGCACGTGTACTCGACCTGGGTCTGGTCGCCATTCGGCGCGGCCTTCAATGTCGCTGCGTGGGCGTGGTGGCTGTGGTCGTGGTGGGCGTGTCCCGAATGGTCATGGTGCGCGTGCATCGACCCCTTCATCACCGTGCCGTCCGGCATCACATGGCTGCCGCCTTCATCGTGATGGTAGTGATGCGAATGGTCGTGTTGCTGGGAGGTGGTCGGCATCGCGCTCTCCTGTTCTTGTTCTCTACTTTCGACCTTCCCATGATTGGAAGGTCAAGTGCCTCTCGCTACTTCGTAGCGAAGAGGCCCGCAGCAAGCCAGACGCCCAGCGCTGCCAGGCACAACCAGCATAGCCAGAACAATGCCCTCTCCCACCAAAGGGGAGGCACGTCTCGCCTCTCGAGCCTGTACTTCAGCGTCATCCCGACGCCGTGCACAAGAGCGCCTCCGACCAACAGAGGCAGCCCGTACGCCCTTAGCCACTCTGGCAGAACGAGCGCCAGCCCTGCACCCAGGACGATGGCACCAAGCCCCGAGGCGAGCTCAACGCCCTTGGCCGGGCCTCCGTGCATCGGGGTCAGGCCTTCGGAGGCAGCCCGGTTGAGGACTCCGAGTCGCGGCTGCCTTGGTGATGATGACCGTGGCCATGCCTGTGCCCGTGAAAGAGGTGCATCAGCGGGCAAGCGAGCAAGAACAGGTATGGAATGGCTTGAGTCACGTGCGTCAGGTGCTCGGTGAGCAGGTAGTAGACGCCGACCGCACCAGCGACCAGCATGAAGATGCCCAGCGGCGAACGCCAACGTGACAGGTTGGTTCCTGGTTGGTCCATGACGGCACTCCAGTTGTCACTTCGTGGCCGCCGGCGGCTTCATTCCCTCGCGGTCCATCATCATCTGCATCATCATTTCCATCATGTCCATGCGGCGACCCATCATCTCCGGGCTCATCGCCATGCCGCGGCCGCCCATTCCCATACCGCCCATTCCACCGGGCCCGGCTTTGGAACCCCAGCCGCCGCGCATCTGGCCCATCATTCCCATGCCGTCCCGCATGAGCTTCATGTGCTCCTGCATCAGCTTGGCGCGCTCCTCGGGGGTCTTCGCGGCCATCATCTTGTCGTGCATCTCCTGCATCGACCTCATCATCGAGTCCATCTGGCCAGGCGAGGGCGTCGCCGAGGCGGCTGCCGCGGCGCCGGGCGGGTGATGGGCTGCGTGGTCCTCCTCCTTCGGACCAGTGGCGCAACCGGCCAACAGGACTGCACCGCCAATGAGTGACAGGGCGAGCTTCATACGGGCCTCCAGCAAGTACGTGTTCAGGATGGGACTACGCTGCTGGTAGGGGCTTGAGGCGCATCAAGCCCTGGCTCGCATCAGCCGCAGCATCCGCAACAAGCGCTTCGCGTGGCCGGCTCGGCAACCAACGTCTGCGCCTCCACCGGCACCGGCGTGTAGCCGGCCTCGGCGATGGCGTCGCTCAGCTCCTGGGTGTCGGCCTCGGTCGGCTCCACCATGACGAGGTGCTGACCCAGGTCGATGGTCACCCGGGCGTTCCGGTCGGCCGCCTTCAAGGCTTTGGTGATAGTGCTGGCGCAGTGTCCGCAGGTCATGTCGTCAACGCGGAAGGCTTGCATGGTGTGCTCCGTTCAGTGGTTGATGCGAGAAGTCTTGACCTTCCCACGATGTCAGAGTCAACACTTCAGTCCGTCAACCTCAACGCCATACCGGTCGTTGCATAAACCGCGTTTCCTAGACAGAGATGTGTAACCGCTCCGTGCTACGCTGAATCCTGTGAAGACTGTGCGTCTGTTCGTTCTCGTGCTGCTGGCGATGCTGCTGCCCCTGCGAGGGGTATCGGCAGCTGCGCTGGTGTGCGAGCAACAGCCGGCTTCGCATACCGAAGTGGTGAGCCATGACCACGGTGGGCACGACATGGCCAGCGCCACTGGCGAAGACCACGCGCCGCACGACCACAGCCACAACGGCTTCGACAAGGGCCGCCACTGCCTGTCGTCCTGCTCGGCGGCGCCGCTGATGGCGGTCGCGCCGTCCGTCCTCACGCCAACGCTTCTGGGCACCACCGTCTTCCCGCACTTCGCCGCTCCCGCTCCGACCTTCCAGTCGGACGGCCAGGACCGGCCACCCCGAAGCATCTGACCCATTCCGGCCTCCGTTGAGAGGCTTCGATGGCGCTCGCCCGTTCGAGCAATCGCGGACATCTGTCCGCCTGTCAGAAGCTACGACAACCACATGAACGCTGTTCACTTGGGCCTCGCGCTTGCGCTGGCCTCACTCGGCGCCTCCGCCTTTGCCCACGGCGACGAGAGCCACCCCGCCAAGGCGCATCACTACGACGCCACCAAGGCGGAGGAGCGAGCCTTCGGCCGCGAAGGTAACCCGAAGAAGGTCACGCGGACCATCAAGGTCGACATGAGCGACGCGTTCCGGTTCACGCCGGCCGACGTCGTCATCAAACGCGGCGAGACCGTGAAGTTCGTCGTCAGCAACAGCGGCAAGCAGCTCCACGAGATGGTCCTGGGCACCCCTCAGGAACTCCGGGAGCACGCTGAGCTGATGAAGAAGTTCCCGGACATGGAACACGCCGACGCCAACATGGCTCACGTGAAGCCTGGCGCCAAGGGCGAAATCGTCTGGCAGTTCACCAAGACGGGCGAATACCAGTTCGCCTGCTTGATACCCGGCCACTTCGAGGCCGGAATGATTGGAAAGGTCGTCGTCAAATGAACCGACGCAATGCACTCTCTGCGGCCCTGGGCGCCATGGCGCTCGCGGCCGTCCCCGCTTTCGCCGCCGGCGCGCTGCCGACGGTGGAGGTCTTCAAGAACCCGTCCTGCGGCTGCTGCGGCGCCTGGGTCGACCACCTCAAGGCAGCCGGCTTTGAGGTGAAGGTCACCATGGTGGACGACACCTCGGTGGCTCGCAAGGAGTACGGCCTGCCCGACAAGTTCGGCAGCTGCCACACCGCGGTGGTCGCGGGCTACGTCGTCGAAGGGCACGTCCCGGCCGCCGATGTCAAGAAGCTGCTGGCGATGAAACCGGTGGCTGTCGGCATCGCTGTGCCGGGCATGCCCGCAGGCTCACCCGGCATGGAGATGGGTTCCCGCAAAGACCCGTACCAAGTTCTGCTCGTCGACAAACAAGGTCGCGAGCGCGTCTTCTCTTCCTACTCTTGAACCCTGGAGCTCAACATGAAGCTGTCTTCTCTCATCGCCGCTGCCGCACTCATCGCATCCGGCGCCGCGTTCGCTCAATCTACCGACCACTCCGCACACCATGCGCCTGCAGCCTCTGCGGCGGCCGCTCCGTCCACCGACGGCGAAGTCCGCAAGGTCGACAAGGAGCAGGGCAAGGTCACGCTCAAGCACGGCCCCATCACCAACCTCGACATGCCCGGCATGACGATGGTCTTCAAGGTCGCCGACCCCAAACTGCTGGATGCCATCAAGCAGGGTGACAAGGTCAAGTTCGCGGCGGACAACGTCAATGGCGCGTTGACCGTGACCGCCATCGAAGTGGCCAAGTGAGGCGACCATGCTCAGGAAGTCTCTGGCCGCTTTCGCCTGCGCAGCAGCGGCTGCGCTTTCAGTCCCCGCAGGTGCCGCCGATGTGCAGCGCCAAGCTGAGGTCGCCCAGCGCGGGCCCGACGTGATGCCCTTCAGCCTAAAGGCCACGCAGCACGTCTTCACGAAGACGCCAGATGGCGGCGTCCAGAAGGTCGTCGCACGGAACACCGCCGACAGCGAGCAGGTCAAGCTCGTGCGCGGTCACCTTCGCGACATCCAGACGCAGTTCCTCAAGGGTGACTTCTCCGGCCCGACACACATCCACGGTGCGGATATGCCCGGCCTTGCCGAACTCCGGGCCGCCAAGCCCGGCCAGATTGCCATCGATTACAAGGAGGTGGCGGGCGGGGCAGAGTTGACCTACCGGACCGCGGAGACCAAGTTGGCGACTGCGCTGCACAGCTGGTTCGACGCGCAGGTGTCGGACCACGGGCACGACGCGATGGCAGGGCACATGCACCACGACCATGGTTCGATGATGAAGCAGTGAAGTCGACGAGGGCGGGACCTGACATAGGGCAAGTCCCGGCTGAGCCGCGCAAAATACACTGTCGATGCACATGCTGCGCCGTCGCCTCCACCGCCTCGCCACCACGTTCTTCGTGGTGCTGTCGCTGCTGTTCTCGCAGCTGGCGCTGGCGCAGTACGTCTGCCCGCAGCAGGTGGACGTCGAAGCGATGGCCGCGATGATGGAGGCTGGCACCCCCTGCGAGGGCATGGACCAGCAGCAGCCGGTCCTGTGCCACCAGCACTCGGCTGACCCAGCCAAGACCTTCGAGGCTGTCAAGCTGCCGGCCGCGGCCCAGCCGGCCGTGGTCCAGGTTCTCGAGCTGCCGTTGGTGCTCGACGCCCAGGAAGCCCAAGCGGTCTCCACGACCGCCACGTCCGAGGCTCAGCCGCCTCCGGACCCGCTCTTCCTCTCCACGCTCAGACTCCGCGTCTGACCCGCTCCGTCGATTGACCGGTGCTGCTGCGGCTCGTCCGCACGCCAGCCGCGTTCCCGTTCGTCTTCGGAGCTTTCGATGTCAAAACACATCCTGCGCGCAGTCGCCCTGACTGCCGCCTTGCTGCCAGCCACCTGGGCTGTTGCGGCGCCACTTTCGCTGGACCAGGCGGTTGACCTGGCCGTTCAACGTTCCCAGATGGCCCGCTCCGCGCGAGCCAGTGCGGTGAGCGCCGCCGAGATGGCGCGCGCCGCTGGTCAGCAGCCTGACCCGATGCTGACCTTCGGCATCGACAACCTGCCGGCGACCGGCGGGAGCCGCTTCAGCACCAATGCCGAGGACATGACGATGAAGCGCATCGGCATGTCGCAGGAGTGGGTTTCAGCCGACAAGCGCTCAGCCCGCGAGGCAGTCTCGAACGCCATGCGCCGACGCGAAGCGGTAATGGAGGGTGTCGCCGCGGCCGACGCCCGCATGCAGACGGCGATGGCCTTCATCGAGGCGTATTACGCCGGTGAGGCGCTGAAGCTCACGGCACTCAACGAGAAGCATGCCCGCGAAGAACTGGAAGCTGGCAAAGGGCGCCTTGCCACGGTGTCCGGCAGCAGCGCAGAGGTCCTGGCCCTGTCGAGTGCGCTGGGGTCCGCCGAAGACGAGTCAGCTGACGTGCGCCAGCAGCATGGCGCCTCGGCGGTGAACCTGCAGCGCTGGACGGGGACGCCCGCCGACGAACTCGCGCAACCGCAGCTGGCGACCATTCCGACGCAAGACGCGTTCGTCGCCTCGCATCCGCTGGTCGTCGCGAAGCAGCGAGACATCGAGGTGGCCCGGCAGGAAGTCGAGGTGGCGCGCCTGAACCGCAAGCCGAATTGGACCTACGAGGTGTCATACGGACAGCGCCAGGGCCGTCCTGACTTGGTGTCCTTCGGCGTCAGCATCCCGCTGCCGATTACGCCGGATGCGCGTCAGGACCGCGAGACTGCAGCCAAGCTGGCGCTGGTCGACAAGGCGGAGGCCGACGCCGAGGAAGCCCGACGTGCCGCTGCCGGCGAGTACGCCGCGCTGACCAGCGATGCACGCCGCCTGCAGGACCGCATCCAACGCTTCCGGGCATCGGTCATCGAGCCAGTGAAGCAGCGCACTGCCGCGACGCTCGCGGCCTACCGCTCCAACCAGGCGAGCCTGGTGATGCTCTTCGAAGCTCGCCACGCGGAAGTCGAGGCGCAGCGCAAGGTGCTCAACCTTCAACGCGACCTGGCGAAGGCCCAGGCGCAACTTGTCTTCAAGCCGATTTCCCAAGGAGCAGCGCAATGAGCCGCATGCAACTCTCCGTCATCACCGTGGCCGCTGCTCTGCTGATTGGCGGTGGCGCCTTTTACCTGGGCCGCAGCACCGCGGGCCACGCAGTGGTCGCCTCCTCGGCGGCACCAGCGTCCGCCCCAGGCGAGCGCAAGGTTCTCTACTGGCAGGACCCGATGGTTCCCGGTCAGCGCTTCGACAAGCCGGGCAAGTCACCCTTTATGGACATGCAGCTGCAGCCGGTCTACGCCGACGAGGCGAGCGACTCCGGCGTGAAGGTCAGCCCGCAGGTGCAGCAGAATCTGGGCATCCGCACGGCCGTGGTGAAGAAGGCGGATGTCAGTTCGTCGTTCGACGCGGTTGGCGCGGTGCAGTTCGACGAGCGCCTGAATGTCGCCGTCCAGACCCGAACGGCCGGCTACCTGGAGCGGCTCAGCGTCCGCGCACCGATGGAGCGCGTCGCCAAGGGCCAGGCGCTCGGCACCGTCTTCGCACCCGAGTGGTTGGGGCCGCTGAACGACATCGTTGCACTGAAGCGCGCCGGCGCTTCGGCCGAACTCCTCGCTGCAGCCCGCGAAAGGACTCGTGCGATGTCCATTCCCGCCGACCTGGTGCGCCAGGCTGAGGAGGGCGGCACACCGAATGCGCGATACACCCTGTCCGCGCCTGCGGCTGGGGTCGTTGCCGAGCTCGGCGTCCGTGAGGGCGTCGCCGTCTCGCCGGGTATGACGCTCTTCCGCATCGCCGGCCTTGAGAAGGTCTGGGCGGTGGCTGAGGTGCCGGAGGCGCAGGCCGTTCGGCTCACGCGAGGCCAGAAGGTCACAGCAGCGCTGCAGGCTGACCCGAGCCAGACATTCAGCGGCACGATGCAAGAAATCCTGCCCCAGGTGAATGCTGCCACCCGCACGCTCCAGGCGCGCTTCGCGGTCGACAACAAGGGCGGCAAGCTCGTGCCGGGAATGCTGCTGCGCTTGCAGGTGGCCGGCGCCACGTCATCACGCGTGGTCGCACCCGCCGAGGCGGTCATCCGCACGGGAACGCGAGCTGTCGTCATCGTCCGAAAGGACAACGGCACATTCGAACCGCGAGAGGTGAAGCTGGGCGCTGACCTCGGAGACCAGCTCGAGGTCGTGCAGGGTCTTGCCGAGGGCGACCAAGTCGTTGCGAGCGGCCAGTTCCTGGTCGATTCCGAGGCCCGTCTGCGCTCCGTACTGGGAAGCCTGTCGGCCGCACAGCCGGCCTCGGCACCTGCTTCTGCCTCAGCCGTCGCAGCGTCTACCTACTCAGCCCAAGGCAAGGTGGACGGCGTTGACGCTGACAGCATGACCCTCTCCCACGGCGCCATCGCCGAGCTGAAGTGGCCGGCGATGACGATGCCTTTCATCAAGCCGAGCCCGACGGCCTTCGCTGACGTCAAGGTCGGCGACACGGTGCACTTCGAGTTCAAGAAGAAGGGCGACGAGTACGAGCTCGTGTCGGTCCATCGGATGGGAGGCGCCAAGTGATTGCCGCACTCATCCGTTGGTCGGTAGGGAACCGGTTCGTCGTCCTCATCGCCGCGGCGTTCCTGGTCGCCGCTGCGCTCTTCTCGGTCGCGAACACGCCGGTGGACGCGCTTCCCGACCTGTCCGACACCCAGGTCATCGTGCGCACCAGCTACCCGGGCAAGCCGCCGCAGGTGGTCGAGGACCTAGTGACCTACCCGCTGACGACGACGATGCTCAGCGTGCCGGGCGCTAAGACCGTGCGCGGCTACTCTTTCTTCGGCGACTCCTTCGTCTACATCCTGTTCGACGACAAGACCGACCCGTACTGGGCCCGTTCGCGCGTCGTCGAGTACCTCAACCAAGTCCAGAGCAGGCTTCCGGCTGGCGCAACTGCGACGCTCGGGCCCGATGCCACGGGAGTGGGCTGGGTCTACGAGTACGCCCTGGTGGACCGCACCGGCAAGAACGACCTCGGCCAGCTCCGCGCGCTGAACGACTGGTTCCTCAAGTTTGAGCTCAAAACCGTGCAGGACGTGTCCGAGGTCGCAAGCATCGGCGGCATGGTCAAGCAGTACCAGGTCATCCTCGACCCGGACCGCATGCGGCAGCTTGGTGTCACGCAGGCCATGGTGATGGAGGCGCTGCAGAAGGCCAACCAGTCGTCTGGTGGCTCCGTGGTGGAGCTGGCCGAGGCCGAGTACATGGTGCGCTCGCGCGGCTTCCTGAAGTCGCTCGACGACTTTCGAGGCATCCCCATCTCGGTCTCCGGCGCCACGCCAGTGCTGCTGCGGGATGTCGCCTTCATGCAGGTCGGGCCGGAGATGCGTCGTGGCATCGCCGAACTCGATGGCGAAGGCGAGGTGGCGGGCGGCGTCGTAGTGATGCGCTCGGGCAAGAACGCCCGGGCGACCATCGAAGGCGTCAAGGCGAAGCTGGAGCAGCTCAAGCCCAGCCTGCCGCCAGGTGTCGAGGTGGTCGATGCGTACGACCGCTCGAAGCTCATCGACCGGTCCATCGACAACCTCAAGTTGAAGCTCACGGAGGAATTCATTGCGGTGGCGGTGGTCTGCGCCGTCTTCCTGTTCCATCTGCGTTCGGCACTCGTGGCCGTCATCTCTCTGCCCATCGCCGTCGGCATTGCCTTCATCGTCATGCGCTGGCAGGGGCTGAACGCGAACATCCTCAGTCTGGCCGGCATCGCATTGGCATGCGGCGCTGCTCTCGACGGAGTGGTGGTGCTCCTGGAGGCCGCGCACAAGCACATCGAAGGCTTCGAACACGAGCACGGGCGCTTCCCAACGGTGGCAGAGCGGTGGAAGTTGGTTACCGATGCGTCGGTAGAGGTGGGACCGGCGCTGTTCTTCTCGCTGCTGGTCATCACGCTGTCCTTCCTGCCGGTGTTCACGCTCGAGGCGCAGGAAGGGCGGCTGTTCTCGCCGCTGGCCTTCACCAAGACGTACACGATGGCGGCCGCCGCGGCCCTGTCGGTGACGCTGGTGCCGGTGCTGATGGGCCTTCTGGTTCGAGGCCGCATTCCGCACGAGACCGCCAACCCGCTCAACCGGTTTCTGATGCGCATCTACCGACCAGCGCTCGAGGCGGTCCTGCGCTTCCCGAAAGCGACGCTTGCAATTGCCGGCGTCGTTCTCGCGCTGACCGTCATCCCGCTGACCAAGGTGGGTGGCGAGTTCATGCCGCCGTTGGACGAGGGGGACCTGCTCTACATGCCGTCGGCCCTGCCAGGCCTGTCGGTGTCGAAGGCCACTGAGTTGCTGCAGCAGACCGACCGGCTCATCAAGACCGTGCCCGAGGTCGAGCGGGTCTTCGGCAAGGCGGGCCGCGCCGACAGCGCCACCGACCCCGCGCCGCTGGAGATGTTCGAGACGACCATCCAGTTCAAGCCGCGCCAGCATTGGCGCGCGGGCATGACGCCGGACAAGTTGGTCGAAGAACTCGACCGGGCAGTCAAGGTGCCGGGGCTGTCCAACATCTGGGTGCCGCCCATCCGCAATCGCATCGACATGCTCGCCACCGGCATCAAGAGCCCGGTGGGTATCAAGGTCGCTGGCGCCGACCTGGCAACCATCGACAAGCTGGCGACCCAGATTGAGTCGGTGGTGAAGGACGTGCCCGGCGTCTCATCGGCGCTGGCCGAGCGCCTCACTGGCGGACACTACATCGACGTCGATGTCGACCGTGCCGCCGCGGCGCGCTATGGCATGTCGGTAACCGACGTGCAGGCCATCGTGGCAACGGCCATCGGCGGCGAGAACGTCGGAGAGGTCGTCAGCGGCCGCGAGCGCTTCCCCATCAACATTCGCTACCCACGCGAGACTAGGGACTCGCTGGAACGCCTGCGGACACTGCCCTTCGTGACGGAGAAGGGCGCCCAGTTGCTCCTGCAGGATGTCGCCCACGTGCGACTGGAAGAGGGCCCGCCGATGTTGCGTAGCGAGAACGCGCGCCTGTCGGGATGGGTCTACGTCGACGTTCGCGGCCGAGACCTGCGCTCGGTCGTACACGATATGCAAGCGGCTGTGGCCAAGGAGGTCGCAATGCCTGCGGGCTACGCACTCTCGTGGTCCGGGCAGTTCGAATACCTCGAGCGTGCGACCGAGCGCATGAAGGTCGTCGTGCCGGCAACGCTGGCCGTCATCTTCGTGCTGCTTTATCTGCTGTTCCGCAACGCAACCGACGCGGTGTTGGTGATGGCGGCAGTGCCATTCTCGCTGGTGGGCGGCTTCTGGCTGGTCTCGCTGCTCGGGCACTCTGTCTCCGTGGCGACTGCTGTGGGCTTCATCGCACTGGCGGGCGTGGCCGCGGAGTTCGGTGTCGTCATGCTGGTCTACCTGGAGAACGCCCTCAAACGGCGCCTCGCTGCCGGCGAGCCGGACAACGAGGACACGCTCCTTGCAGCCATCCGCGAGGGCGCTGTGTTGCGCGTGCGGCCGAAGGCGATGACCGTGGCAATCGTGCTCGCCGGCCTCATCCCGATGATGTGGGGCAATGGCACCGGCTCGGAAATCATGGCGCGCATCGCCGCCCCAATGGTCGGCGGCATGGTGACCGCACCGCTGCTGTCGATGCTCGTAGTGCCGGCGGCCTGGTACCTGCTGCATCGGCGTGGTCTCCGTGTGCGTCACGCAGCGGAGGGGCAAGTGATTGCGGCGACGCTGTGAGTCCAACGAGGACCGGCGGACGCTTCCTCTTGTGCCTAGTACGGTTGCAGTGCCAGCAAGCCGCCCCGATGTTGAACTGTCCGTCCTTCCCACCCTCACTCTGGGCGGTCAGATGTTTGGCAGTGCATCGAAGTTGCGGCGGGCCTGCTTGGCTGCCGAGTCACATCGGGAGGTTGCAGCAGTAGCAGCGACCGCCTTGGTGGTTGCGCGCTTGAAAACGTGAACGTTGATGGCATGCCATGAGGACTCCTCAATGGAATGTCCTCGCGGTAGCTAACGCCCACGTGCGGGCACCGGGGCATCACGCCGTAGCCGTTGGTACTGCTAGGGACTGGACAGCGGGTCTGGACTCCCGGCCAAACGCAGCGCGAGTTTGCCCGCGTTGTAAGGTCCTCTGCAACCCCTGCGCGGCTATCTCGCCGCAGTGCCCGAGGCGGCTATTCCTGCATCGCAGCGCTCGTTTCGCCTATCGAGCGCGCGTCAGCCACAATCCCTGAATGCCAAACATCGCCACAGTCCTGAAGTCCGAGATTGTCCGCCTGGCTCGCAAACAGTTACGCAGCGAATCTGAAGGCCTCAAGAAGACCATTGCTGCTCAGCGCTCGGACCTTGCTGCTCTCAAGCGTCGCGTGCAGGACCTTGAGCGAGCGCTCAAGGTGGTGGCGCGAGCGGCGACCGCGTCCAAATCGTCCGCAAAGCCGGGCGCTAGCGAAGAGGAGGGCGGCCAGTTCCGCTTCCGCGCCGCTGGCATGCGCGCCAACCGCAAAAGGCTCGGGCTGTCGGCTGCTGACTTCGGCCTGCTGGTCGGGGCCACCGGGCAGAGCGTTTACGCGTGGGAGGCTGGTAAGGCCAAGCCTAGAGGGAAGAGTTTGGCTGCCATCGCCGCGCTACGCGGAATCGGCAAGCGCGAGGTGGCGAAGAAGCTGGTTGAGCTCAAGACGACCGGCTGACGGTCGGCCAAGTAGCCGTCGGGGATGATTGGCGTAAGCATATTGCGGCGTGCAGGAACGCTTTCCTCCCGAACGCCGTTGATGGAGCAATCGAGGAGCTCTTCGCACGCGACTCGCACCTCCTTGATGTTGATGTTCAACGTCAAGCGTCGGGAGAAGCCAGTCGACACGTTCAAGCGGCTCGGCATCAGCGAGGCCGCCGCCGCAAGGAAAGACTGAACAGTTTCCGTAAGGGCCGAGAGACGTGGGTCGGAGCGTCGACCAAGTTGTTCGACACGTACCAGGCGCCGTGCCAATCGGGGCACCCATGCTCCAAGAACTGCTGAAGCGCCGGGCTTGAACGAAAGCGTACGTTCAAAGCAGGTGAGACGGCTCCTGCGGGGGGCCATTCTTCTTGCTCACGCGTGAGCAAGTCGTGAGCAAATTCCCCGTGAAAAAGGGCGCGACTCAGTAGGCCGCTCCCTCGTAGAATGGTCTGGAGCGGGTCTACGGCAGCAGACTCATAATCCTTTGGTCGCTGGTTCGAGCCCAGCACGGCCTACCACGATCGTTGTCGCGCGCCATGCCACGCAGCCGCCCGCGTCAACCTGTCGCCGGGTAGCGCCGGGTCTGCTGTTTGCTCCGATGCCGGTGCCACTGCATCACCGTAGGAGAGACGCCCGATGGCCTTGCCCCATGCCCAATTGCTTGACGTCATCGGCGTGCAGCCGCTGGGTGACGCCTTGATCGACGCGTTCAGCACCAGCCTGATCAAGACCGAGCGGCTTCAATTGCTGCACCTGGTGTTGCCGGCGCGGCAGGACATGCCCGAACACCATGTCGACAACGAGTGCAGCATCCACTGCCTCGAAGGTGACGTGGACGTGGTGATGCCAGGCGGCACGCGGCGCCTGACCGCGGGGCAACTGGTGGTGCTGCCGGCGCGCCAGCGTCATTCGCTCAGTGCACGATCGGACACGGCCGTGCTGGTGACGCTGATGCTGCGCCAGGGCGACGCCGCGTCCGACCATGCTTAGGCCGCGGTCGGGTGCTCAGCGAAAGGATTCAGGGTCCAGCGTGCAGCGGGCGTTGACCAGCGTGGGCGCATCGCGGCCGTCGGCGGTGGCGGGCCATTCGCCGCGGGCTTCGAAAATCGCCGCGCCGCGGGTGACGCACTGTTCGCGCGGCGTCGCGAGGTCGACCTCGATGCCCTTGGGTGCCGGCCGCATCACATAGGCGGCCAAGGCCGTGGCTTCCACCAGCGCCAAACCGGCGACCGCCCACACCCACTTGCGGGAAGTCGGGCGGGTCTTGTCGAGAAACAGCATGCGCATGGAGGGCCAGGATCGATACAACTCGGGAGGCCCGGATTCTGCGGACCCCCGCTGCGGGCGTATCTCCCTCGATCGGGGGAGGCGGTGGGGTTTGGCGGCCTCGTTCTAGGGGAGTGGGGCCGCTTGCATCCCACCACCGGCCATCACGCGCTCATCAGTGATTGCGCCCGGCCATCACGCCGCCGTCTACGTCCCACACCGCGCCGGTCACCCAGGCGGCCTGGTCCGACAACAAGAAGGTGATGACGTTGGCCACGTCGTCGGCACTGCCGATGCGGCCGATCGGGTGAAAGGCGTTGAAGCCTTGCAGCGCCGCATGCACCTCGGCCTTCGGGATGAAGCCTTCGTAGACCGGCGTTTCGACCACGGCCGGCGACACCGCGTTGACGCGGATGTGGTGGTCTGCCAGTTCCATCGCCAGGTGCTGGGTCAGCGCGTGCAGGCCGGCCTTGGCCATCGAATAGGCCGACGAGGGGGTGGCCTTGATCGCTTGCCGGGCCCACATCGAGCCGATGTTGACGATCGCGCCCGGCCGCCCGGCGGCCACCATCTGCGCCGCCACCTGCTGGGTGATGAAAAAGGTGGCGCGGTTGAGGGCGTGGTACTGGTCGAAGTCTTTCTCAGCGTGCTCGAGGAACGGCTTCGGGAAGAACACGCCCGCTGCATTGACCAGCAGGCCGATGTCCCGGTGTTCTTCATTCAGGTGGTGCAGCAGTTGCTGCAGGCCGTCGTTGCGCGCCACGTCGGCGTTCACCGCTGCGACCGGGCCCAGCGGCTGCAGCTGGCGCACGGCGTCGGCCGTCTTCGCGGCCTGCCGCCCGACGATCACGGCGCTGCCACCTTGTGCCAACACTTGGCGGGCCACGGCGAGGCCGATGCCGCTGCTGCCGCCGACGACGAGCACCTTGCGGCCCGAAAAGTTCTTTTCCATGGATTCTCCTGAAGTGATCTACCAACCAATTGGTAGACATTGGGGGTAAAAAAAGGGGCGAGCTCAGGCCCGCACGGTCGACAAGAAGGCCGCGCCCACGTCGGCCGGGCTGCGGGGGGAGCGCAAACCGCGGCCCACCACCATCGCCCCTTCGAGCGCACACAGGTAGGCCTCGGCCAAGGCGCGGGCATCGGGGGTGGGGCGGATCAGCCCTGCTTGTTGGCCGGCCAGGAAGGTGGCGCTCAGCCAATCGATGTTGACCTCGAAGAAATGCTGAACCTCGCTGGCCAGTGCATCGGGCAGCGAATCGGCCTCGGCGCCGAGCATGCCGCACAGGCACAGGCGGCGGTTGTGGGCGAATGTGCGCTCGAACAGCGCCGCGTAGGCGGCCAGCCGGTCGGGTGCCTTGGCATGCTGGCCTTCGATGCCGAGCAGGTGCTCGCGAAAGCGGTGGGTGTAGCGCTGCGTCACCACCGCGACAAGCTCGGCCTTGGTCGGGAAGTGGTGGTGGATGCTCGGCTTCTTGATGCCGACGATCTGGGCCACGTCGTCATAGGAAAAGCCGGTGTAGCCACGCTCTTGCACCAGGCCTTCGGCAGCGTCGACCACCTTTTCGGCGGTGGCCGAGATTTCGGAAAAATGCTTCATGGCGACCGTTTCAATGAACTACCGACTACTTGGTAGGTATCATAACGGCGTTGAATTCCTTGTCAACTGCGAAGACGCTGGGACTGGGTCGAGGTAAGGGGCAGCCCGGCGCACCCGTCCACGGGCTCGACGGGTGGGCATGCGTTCGCCCCGCCGCGGGGACGAACGGCACCTGCGCATGCACCGCCAGCGCATCACTGGCTGCGCGAAAGCGGCGGCGAACCAAACCCTGCTGCATCCCCATCGACTGCATCACCCAGCCATAGCAGTAGCGGTAGCCGTGGCTGTTGGGGTGAAACCCGTCGCCGGCGAAGAAGCGCTCTCGTTGGCGCACCAGCAGGTCGCGGTGCGGGCCGCCGTGAAAGCCGACGAACTCGGCGCCGTGTTGTTCGGCCAGGCGTTGGAACAACTCGCAGGCCAGCCGCGACCGCCGCGACAGCCACCAGCTGAACGGTGGGCGAAACAAGGGTGCCAGGCCGACATCTCCCGGGCCGACCCAGATCACGCGGTCGCCGGCCTCGCGCAGCCGCGGCAGCAGCGCCTCGGCCGCCTGCTGCATGGTCAACAGATTCGGGCTGCGCAAGATGTCGTTGCCGCCGATGTGCAGCAACACGACGTCGAAGCGCGCGGCGTGTGGCCCCAGGTGGCGCAACTGCCCAGGCACATCGCCGAGCGTCGCACCCGACACGCTGAGGTTGACGACCTCAGCCCCTCGCCACTCGGCCGCCAGCAAGCCGGCCATCGACTGGGTGGGGCACTCGGCACCGATGCCGACGCCGGTGCTGTCACCCACGATCAACACGCGCCGCTGGGCACGCAGCGCACGGTACTGGTAAGGGCGGCGCGGTGGCGCGGCATCGGCGTCGCGCAAGGCGCGACGGACCCGCAGCGCCTGATCGGCACTGACGGCGGCCAGCACGCCCAGCGCGCACAGGCTGGCCAGTTGCAGCACCGGGCCCAGGGCTTTCGAGAGGCTTGGCATGGCGTTCGTCCCTTCAGCGAGCGTGGCCGCGCTCAGGGCGCGCGGCGCCCGGTGATCAGCTGGAACAGCACGATCACCACCGCGGCCACCAGCAACAGGTGCAGCAAGCCCCCGGCGGTGAATGCGGTCAATGAGCCGAGGACCCAAAGGGCCAACAAGATGACGGCGATGGTGTAGAGCATGGGGCTTCTCCTGCGGGTGACAACAATGTCGCCACCGTAGCGGGCCCATGCGTCAGGCGGTGTCGGTCGCCGGCGTCAGTGCGCGTAGGACCACGCCGCGCTTCACCGCGCGCTGCCGCGTGGGCTGCCCGGCGGGCCGCCGTCAACCGGCGAAGCGGTGGGCCGGGCGCCCCGTCACGTTGGTCTCGACCGCGAACAGCGCACCCGCCAGTGGCTGTTGCGCCAGCTGTGTGGCGCTGAGTTCGAAGCGTGCGCTGGTGATGAACAGCGTGCACAGGCCCGGCCCGCCGAAGGCCATGTTGGTGATGTGATCGGTTGGCAGCTTCACACGCAGCAACTCTTCGGCGCTGTCGGGGTCGTGGCAGGTGACGCAGGCGGCGCCCCAGTGGGCGATCCACAGCCGGCCATCGGCGTCGGTGGTCATGCCGTCGGGGTAACCATCGCCCTTGGCAAAGCGCAGCCAGGGCCGCTGGTTGGACAGCGTGCCGCTGTCTGCGTCGAAGTCGAAGGCGTGGATTTGCTGGTGCACGGTGTCGTTGAAGTACATCGTGCGCTGGTCGCGCGACCAGGTAGGCCCGTTGGTCACCGCAAAGCCGGCGTCGAAGGCGCGCGTGCCGTGGCCGTTGGCGTCGAAACGGTACAGCGCCCCGGTCGGCGCCTTGCAGCCGAAGTCCATGCTGCCGGCCCAGAAGCGGCCCTGGGCGTCGCACTTGCCGTCGTTGAAGCGGTTGCCCTCGCGGTCGGGCTCGGGCTCGTGCAGGCGTTGCAGCTCGCCGCTGTCGGGGTCGAACAAGGCCAGCCCGCGACGCAAGGTGATGGCCAGGCCCGGGCGGTGCGCGCGTTCAGCCACGGCGCTGACCGTGTCGTCGAACGCCCAGGTGCTGCGCTCGCCATCGGCCAGGCGCCAGCGGTGCAGCCGGTGTTCGAGGATGTCGACCCAGTACAGCGCCTGCTCGCGCTCGGACCAGCAGGTGCCTTCGCCCAGCGTGGCACCGGCCGGCCAGAGGCAGCGGGGTTCGGACAGCAGTTGCGGCGTCGAGGTGCTCATGCCAGGTTTCAGTGGGAGTCGCGGGGCACCGGGGCGCCGCTGCCACCGACGAGGAAGTCGAGGTCGGCGCCCAGGTGGGCTTGCTGCACATGTTGAACGTACAGCTTCTGCCAGCCACGCCTCGGCGCGTCCAGCGGCGCCCATTCTGCACGGCGACGCATGAGTTCCTTGTCGCTGACCTCCAGATGCAGGCGCCGGCCGGGCACGTCCAGCTCCACGATGTCGCCGTCTTGCACCAGCGCCAGCGGGCCGCCCGCGGCCGCCTCGGGCGAGGTGTGCAGCACCACGGTGCCATAGGCCGTGCCGCTCATGCGTGCATCCGAGATGCGGACCATGTCGGCGATGCCCTTGCGCAGCACCTTGGGCGGCAGCGGCATGTTGCCGACCTCGGCCATGCCGGGGTAGCCGCGTGGGCCGCAGTTCTTCAGCACCATCACGCAGTGCTCGTCGATGTCCAGCGCCTCGTCGTCGATGCGGGCGTGGAAGTCTTCGATGCTGTCGAACACGACCGCGCGACCGCGGTGCTGCAGCAGGTGCGGCGACGCGGCCGAGGGCTTGATCACCGCGCCATCGGGCGCCAGGTTGCCGCGCAGCACCGCAATGCCGGCGGCCGGATTGAAGGGTGCTTCGAACGGGCGGATCACCTCGGTGTTCCAGCAGCGGGCGCCATCGATGTTCTGGCCGATCGTCTGGCCGTTGGCCGTCAGCGCGTCCAGGTGCAGCAGGTGTCGGATCTGGTTCATCACCACCGGCAGGCCGCCCGCGTAGTAGAAGTCTTCCATCAAGAAGCGGCCGGACGGCTGCAGGTCCACCAGGCAGGGGATCTCGGCGCCCAGCCGGTCCCAGTCCTGCAGGCTCAGCTCGACGCCCATGCGGCCCGCGATCGCCAGCAGATGGATCACCGCGTTGGTCGAGCCGCCGATCGCCGCATTGGTGCGGATCGCGTTTTCGAACGCCGGGCGGGTCAGGATTTTCGACATCCGCAAATCCTGCTCGACCATCTCGACGATGCGCCGCCCGCTCAGCTGGGCCAGCCGGTGGCGCCGCGCATCGACCGCGGGGATCGCGGCGTTCTCTGGCAGCGCCATGCCCAGCGCCTCGACCATCGAAGCCATCGTCGACGCGGTGCCCATCGTCATGCAGTGGCCCTTCGAGCGCTGCATGCAGCTCTCGGCGGCGTTGAAGTCCTGCTGCGTCATCTCGCCTGCACGTACCCTTTCGCTCATCTGCCACACACCGGTGCCCGAGCCGATGTCCTGGCCACGGAACTTGCCGTTCAGCGCCGGGCCGCCCGAGACGCCGATCGTCGGCAGGTCGCAGCTGGCCGCGCCCATCAGCAGCGCCGGCGTCGTCTTGTCGCAACCCATCAGCAGCACCACGCCGTCGATCGGGTTGCCGCGGATCGACTCCTCGACGTCCATGCTGGCCAGGTTCCGAAACAGCATCGCGGTGGGGCGCAACTGGGTCTCGCCCAGCGACATCACCGGGAACTCGAGCGGGAAGCCGCCGGCCTCGTAGACACCCCGCTTGACGAACTCGGCCAATTCGCGAAAGTGGCCGTTGCAAGGAGTGAGCTCGCTCCAGGTGTTGCAGATACCGATGACGGGGCGGCCGTCGAACAGGTCCTCAGGGTAGCCTTGGCCCTTCATCCAGCTGCGGTGGACGAAGCCGTCGCGGTCGGTTCGGCCGAACCAGGCCTGGCTCCGTCGGGCCGGCTTCTTGGTCGCCATGCATGTCTCCTTGCTCTTGACGCGGCGCATGCTATCCCCGCACACTGATACAAGAAAAATAGATAAATCGTTTCTACGTATATTCGAATTGGCATATCTGCAGGATCCACCCGTCATGACCACCTCTTCCAGCACACCCACGGCCCGTTTTCCCAGCCTCCAGGGGCGCCGTGTCTTCATCACCGGCGGCGGGTCTGGCATCGGCGCCGCAATGGTCGAAGCCTTTGCCGTGCAGGGAGCGCGGGTCGCGTTCATCGACGTGGCCGAAGGCCCGAGCGCCACGCTGGTCCAGGCGTTGACGACGGCCGGCCACGCGGCGCCCTGGTGGCGCCGCTGCGATGTGCGCGACATCGCCGCGCTGCAAGCCGCGATCGGCGATGCGGCGGCCGAGCTGGGCGACTTCGACGTGCTGGTCAACAACGTGGCCAGCGACGACCGGCACACGCTGGAGTCGGTGACCCTCGACTACTGGGAACAGCGCATGGCCATCAACGAGCGGCCGGCGTTCTTTGCGATCCAGGCGGTGGTGCCGGGCATGCGCCGGCGCGGCGGCGGCTCGATCGTCAACCTGGGCTCGACCGGCTGGCAGACCAAGGGCAGCGAGTACCCCTGCTACGCGATCGCCAAGTCGTCGGTCAACGGGCTGACACGCGGCCTGGCCGCCAGCCTTGGCAAAGACCGCATCCGCGTCAACACCGTCTCACCCGGCTGGGTGATGACCGAGCGGCAACTGAAGCTGTGGGTGAACGCCGAGGGTGAACAGGCGATTGCGCGCAACCAGTGCCTGCCCGACCGGCTGCAGCCGCACGACATTGCCGCGATGGTGCTGTTTCTCGCTGCCGACGACGGCCGCATGTGCACGGCCCAAGAGTTCATCGTCGACGCCGGCTGGTCCTGAGTCACTCCAGCCCGGCCGAGGTCAGCTGCGTGCCGTAGATCGCCAGCGCGGCGTTCTTCAGCGCCCGCAGCATCACCTTGGCCGCGGGCGACAGCAGCTTGTCGCTGCGGGTGATCAGGCCGAACGCGTCCATCTTGCAAGGCAGCTGGATTGGCAGCAGCGCGACCATGCCGTGCTCGGCGTAGTAACGCGCCACGTCGCTGGCGGCCACGCCCAGCAGGTCGCTCTGCTGCAGCATCTTGGTCAGGAACAGCAATGCGCTCGTTTCCACCAAATTGACCGGTGCAACCAGGCCTACCTCCTGGAACATCAGCTCGAAGCGGTGCCGCAAGACCGTGCCCTGTCCGGGAACAATCCATCCGTGGTCGACCAGGTCTCGCAGCGTGAGCCGCGGGTTGCTCAGCAGCGGGTGGCCTGGCCGCGCGATCGCCGACACCGGCTCTTCGACCAGTGCTTCGTAGCGCAGGTCGCTCTTGTCGTGGCGCTCGAACAGGCGGCCGATGACCATGTCGAGCTTGCCCTGCGCGAGCCGCTCCATCAGCACGTCGCTGGTCTCGATCTGCAGCGACAGGCGCAGGCTCGGGTGCTCCTCTTTCACCTGCGCCACGGCGGGCGGCAGCAGCGTCATGCCGGGTGCGGTGATCGCACCGACGCTGACCTGGCCGAACCGGCCGGCCTTCAAGGCCTCGATCTCGTCGTGCGCTTCAGACAGACTGGCCAGCGCCATCCGCGCATGGCGGATCATGGTTTCCCCGTACCAGGTCGCCCGCATGCCGCGCGGCAGGCGGTCGAACAGCGGCACGCCCAGCGTTTCCTCCAGGTCCTTCAGCAGCTTGGACGCGGCGGGCTGCGTCATGCTCAGCACCTGGGCAGCGCGGTTGATGTTGCCCTCGTCCTGCAGGGCGACAAGCAGCAGCAACTGGCGTGTCTTCAGCCGGGCGCGGATGGACCAGTGAGTGGGGTTCGCAGACATATCCAAAATCCTATATGGATTGCCGCCAATAATCTATTAGAAAGTTATCGTTCGACTTCGTACCATCCGCGCCAAATGCGAAGGGGCCCACGGAAGGCCGTCGCAACCAGCGTTCGGTTTTTCGAGCACGCACCACCGATGAAGAGGAGACAAGCATGACCACCTCACGCCGCACGATCGTCACCACCCTGGCCGCCTCGGCGCTGGCCGCCGGCTTCCCGTTGAGCGCGTTGGCGCAGAAGAAGCTGGTCCTGGGCTTCTCGCAGATCGGCGCCGAAAGCGAATGGCGCACCGCCAACACCGAGTCGATCAAGGCCGCGGCTGCCGCGGCCGGCATCGAGCTGAAGTTCTCCGACGCGCAGCAGAAGCAGGAGAACCAGATCAAGGCCATCCGCTCGTTCATCGCACAGAAGGTCGACGTGATCGCCTTCTCGCCGGTGGTCGAATCGGGCTGGGAGCCGGTGCTGCGCGAGGCCAAGGCCGCGAAGATCCCGGTGATCCTGACCGACCGCGCGGTCAACGTGAAAGACGATTCGTTGTGGGTCGCCTTCATGGGCTCGGACTTCCTCGAAGAAGGCCGCCGCGCCGGCCGCTGGCTGGTCGAGAAAATGAAGGACGCCAAGGGCGACGTCAACATCGTCGAACTGCAAGGCACGGTGGGCTCGGCCCCGGCGATCGACCGCAAAAAGGGCTTCGAAGAGGTCATCAAGGCCGACCCGAAGTTCAAGATCGTTCGCTCGCAGACCGGCGACTTCACCCGGGCCAAGGGCAAGGAGGTGATGGAAGCCTTCTTGAAGGCCGAGGGCAAGAAAATCAATGTGCTCTACGCGCACAACGACGACATGGCGATCGGCGCGATCCAGGCGATCGAAGAGGCCGGCCTGAAGCCGGCGAAGGACATCACCATCATCTCGATCGACGCCGTCAAGGGCGCCTTCGAGGCCATGATCGCCGGCAAGCTGAACGTCACCGTCGAATGCAGCCCGCTGCTCGGCCCGCAGCTGATGTCGGCCGTGAAAGACCTGAAGGCCGGCAAGACGCTGCCTAAGCGCATCGTCACCGAGGAGTCGGTGTTCCCGATGGAAGTGGCGGCGAAGGAATTCCCGAACCGCAAGTACTGACACTGACACGGGCAAGGCGCGAGACCAGGCGGCTGGGGCGTTCTGCTCCGCTCATGTCCTCCGCCACCAGCCTGCGGCTGTCGGCTCCTCCTTTACTTCGCTACGCAGAGCGCCCCACCCACCTGGTCAGGCACGGTCTTCGCATCCTGGAGAAGCAGCCGACGTGGATGGTCGAGGGGGCCGGGTGACCGGCGAAGTGAAGTATTAGGAGGAGGGGCCGGGCAGCGCCCGGCTCCGGGGGACATGAACGTAGCCGGTCACCCGGCCCCCTCGGCTCGCGAACACCCTTGAATGCAGAAGAACGGACCCAGACGCTGTCACGCATCCGAACCACCCTGGAGACATGAATTGAAGACGACGATCACCAAGTTGCTGACAGGCGCCGCGCTGGCGTTTGCCGTGTTGTTGCCCTCTGCCTTCGCGCAGGACAAGGGGCCGGTCGGCATCTCGATGCCCACCAAATCATCGGCCCGCTGGATCGCCGATGGCGACAACATGGTCAAGTATTTCAAGGAGAAGGGCTACAAGACCGACCTGCAGTACGCCGACGACGACATCCCGAACCAGCTCGCGCAGGTCGAGAACATGATCACCAAGGGCGCCAAGGTGCTGGTGATCGCGGCGATCGACGGCACCACCTTGTCCAACGCGCTGCAGAAGGCCGCTGACAAGGGCGTGAAGGTGATCGCCTACGACCGCCTGATTCGCGGCTCGAAGAACGTCGACTACTACGCCACCTTCGACAACTTCCAGGTCGGCGTGCTGCAGGCCGGATCGATCGTCGACAAACTGGGCCTGAAGCAGGGCAAGGGCCCGTTCAACATCGAGCTGTTCGGCGGCTCGCCCGACGATAACAACGCCTTCTTCTTCTACGACGGCGCGATGAGCGTGCTCAAGCCCTACATCGACTCGGGCAAGCTGGTCGTGCGCAGCAAGCAGATGGGCATGGACAAGGTCGGCACGCTGCGCTGGGACGGCGCCGTCGCCCAGGCCCGCATGGACAACCTGCTGTCGGCGTTCTACGGCAAAGAGAAGGTGCACGCCGTGCTGTCGCCGTACGACGGCCTGTCGATCGGCATCCTGTCGTCGCTGAAGGGCGTGGGCTACTGCACCGCGCAGCAGCCGTGCCCGGTGGTGTCGGGGCAGGACGCCGAGGTGCCTTCGGTGAAGTCGATGCTGCGCAACGAGCAGAGCTCGACCGTGTTCAAGGACACCCGTGAGCTGGCCAAGGTGACGGTCGGCATGGTCGATGCCATGCTGAGCGGCAGGGCGCCCGAGGTCAACGACACCAAGACCTACAACAATGGCGTCAAGGTCGTGCCGTCGTACCTGCTCAAGCCCATCTCGGTGGACACGAGCAACTGGAAGGCCGCCCTGGTCGACAGTGGCTACTACAAGGAAAGCCAGCTGCGCTGACCTTCTCGCGCCGCCGCAGTACCTCGCCAGCCCCAGCCCCCAGCCCCCAGCCGATGACCACGCTCTTGCAGATGCGCCACATCCGGAAGACCTTTCCGGGCGTGGTCGCACTCGACAACGTCAACCTGAGCGTGAGGGCCGGCGAGATCCACGCGGTCGTCGGCGAAAACGGCGCCGGCAAATCGACGCTGATGAAAGTGCTCAGCGGTGTCTACCCGCATGGCAGCTACGAAGGCGAGATCCACTTCGATGGCGTCGAGCGGCGCTTTGGCGGCATCGCCGACAGCGAGCACCTGGGCATCATCATCATCCACCAGGAGCTGGCGCTGGTGCCGGGGCTGTCGATCGCCGAGAACATCTTTCTCGGCAACGAGCCGGCGCGGCGCGGCGTGATCGACTGGGTCGAAGCGCACCGCCGCTCGCGTGAGCTGCTGGCCAAGGTCGGCCTGAAAGAGCCGACCACCGCGTTGATCAGCGACCTGGGCGTCGGCAAGCAGCAGCTGGTCGAGATTGCCAAGGCGCTGGCCAAGCAGGTGCGGCTGCTGATCCTGGACGAACCCACCGCCAGCCTGAACGAGACCGACAGCGACGCACTGCTCGACCTGCTGCTGGAGCTCAAGCGCCAGGGCATCGCCTGCATCCTGATCTCGCACAAGCTCAACGAGATCGCCAAGGTCGCCGACGCGATCACCGTGCTGCGCGACGGCTCGACCGTGGTCAGCATGGACTGCCGCGACGGCCCGCCGCAGCAGAACGTCATCATCAACCACATGGTCGGCCGCGAGATGGCCGACCGCTACCCGCGCCGCACGCCGAAGATCGGCGAGACGGTGTTCGAGTTGCGCGACTGGCGCGTGCACCACCCGCAGCACGCCGAGCGCGAGGTCATCAAGGGCGTGGGCCTGACCGTGCGGCGCGGCGAGATCGTCGGCATCGCTGGGCTGATGGGCGCCGGCCGCACCGAGCTGGCGATGAGTGTGTTCGGCCGATCGTGGGGCCGGCGCATCAGCGGCCAGGCGCTGATGAACGGGCGCGAGATCGATGTCAGCACGGTGGGCAAGGCCGTGGCCCATGGCATCGCCTACGTCACCGAAGACCGCAAGTCGCTGGGCCTGGTGATGGGTGACAGCATCGCCCGCAACACCACGCTCGCCAACCTGCCCGGCGTGGCCCGCGCCGGCGTGATCGACGAAGGCCGCGAGCACGCGGTGGCCACCGACTACCGGCGCAAGCTCGCCACGCGCTGCGCAGGCGTGCAGCAGCAGGTCGTCAACCTGTCGGGCGGCAACCAGCAGAAGGTGGTGCTCGCCAAGTGGCTGTTTGCCAACCCCACGCTGCTGATCCTCGACGAGCCGACGCGTGGCATCGATGTCGGCGCCAAGTTCGAGATCTACAGCCTGATCGCGCAGCTGGCCGAAGAGGGCCGCTCCATCCTGGTGATCTCATCGGAGATGCCCGAGCTGCTGGGCCTGTGCGACCGCATCTATGTGATGAACGAGGGCGCGTTCGTCGCCGAGTTCGACGCGGCCGAAGCCACGCAGCAGAAGATCATGCATGCCATCGTGAATGCCGGAAATGAGTGCAGTGTCTGAAACCGAACCCGGTGCGCGCAGCCGCGCCACCTCCTCGTCGCCATCGGCCGCGCTGTTCCTGAAGAAGAACCTGCGCGAGTACGGCATGCTGCTGTCGCTTGTCGCGATCATGGTCTTCTTCCAGATCATGACCGAGGGCACGCTGCTGCAGCCGCTGAACCTGACCAACCTGGTGCTGCAGAACAGCTACATCGTCATCATGGCGCTGGGCATGCTGCTGGTGATCGTGTCGGGCCACATTGACTTGTCGGTCGGCTCGGTCTGCGGTTTCGTGGGCGCGCTGGCTGCGGTGCTGATGGTCGAGTATGGCTGGCACTTTTTGCCGGCGGCGCTGGTCTGCCTGGTGGCCGGTGGCGTCATCGGTGCCGCGCAGGGTTGGTTCGTCGCCTACTTCAAGATCCCGTCGTTCATCGTCACGCTGGCCGGCATGCTGGTCTTCAAGGGGTTGGCGCTGGCGCTGCTGAAGGGCCAGTCGGTCGGGCCGTTTCCAGAAGAATTCCAGAAGCTCAGCTCGGGCTTCATCCCTGATGTGTTCGCGGGCGACGATCTTCGGCTGACCTCGCTGCTGCTGGGCGTGGCGGTGGCCCTGGCGATGGTGGTGGTGGCCTGGCGCGAGCGTGGCCGGCACCGCCTGCACGGCATGGACGTGGAGCCCACGGTGCTGTTCGCGGCCCGCAACGCCGCCTTCGCGCTGATGCTGGTGGCGCTCAGCTGGCTGCTGGCCTCGTACAAGGGCCTGCCCAACGTGTTGATCATCATGTTCGTGCTGATGGTGGCCTACGAGTTCGTCACCAGCCGCACGACCATCGGCCGGCGCATCTACGCGCTGGGCGGCAACGAGAAGGCGGCGCGGCTGTCGGGCATCAAGACCGAGCGGCTGGCGTTCCTGACCTTCGTCAACATGGGCGTGCTGGCCGCGCTGGCGGGGCTGGTGTTTGCCGCGCGGCTGAACACCGCCACGCCCAAGGCCGGACTCGGCTTCGAGCTCGACGTGATCGCGGCCTGCTTCATCGGCGGCGCGTCGGCGTCGGGCGGTGTCGGCCGCGTGATGGGGGCGGTCATCGGCGCCTTCGTGATGGGCGTGATGAACAACGGCATGTCCATCCTCGGCGTCGGCATCGACTACCAGCAGGTCATCAAGGGCCTGGTGCTGCTCGCGGCGGTCTGTGTCGACGTCTACAACAAGAACAAGTAGGCGATGGTCGCGGCAACTCCCCCGGTGCTCGAGCTGAGCGGCCTGTGCAAGCGATTTGCCGGCGTGCAGGCGCTGCGCGATGTGGCATTGAGCCTGCGGGCCGGCGAGGTGCACGCGCTGATGGGCCAGAACGGCGCCGGCAAGTCGACGCTGATCAAGGTGCTGACGGGCGTGTACACGGCCGAGGCCGGCGAGATGCGGCTGGGCGGCCAGCCCATCCGGCCCGGCTCGCCGCTCGAGGCGCAGGCCCTGGGCCTGAGCACGGTCTACCAGGAGGTCAACCTCTGCACCAACCTGTCGGTGGCCGAGAACATCTTCGCCGGCCGCTTCCCGCGCCACGGCGCGGCCGGCGCCTGGCGCATCGACTGGGCCAAGGTGCACACCGACGCGCGGGCCCTGCTGGCGCGCTTGAACCTCGACATCGACGTGACCCGGCTGCTCGGCAGCTACCCGGTCGCGGTGCAGCAGATGGTGGCCATCGCCCGCGCGCTGCATGGCCAATCTCGCGTGCTGATTCTCGACGAGCCGACCTCCAGCCTCGATGCAGGCGAAGTGGCGCGGCTGTTCGCGCTGCTGCGCCAGCTGCGCAGCGAAGGGCTGGCCATCCTCTTCGTGTCGCATTTCCTCGACGAGGTCTACGAGATCTCGGACCGCATCACCGTGCTGCGCAACGGTGAGTTCGTCGGCGAATACCTGACCAGCGAGTTGAACGCACCGGCGCTGATCGCGGCGATGATCGGCCGCGAGTTCCACGCCAGCACGGCAACGCCGGTGGCGGCTGGCGCGACCGCCCGCCACCCGCTGCTGCAGGCCCAGGGCCTCGCGCGGCGCGGCGCCGTCGAGCCGCTGGACATCGAGCTGCGCGCCGGCGAGGTGCTGGGCCTGGCCGGGCTGCTGGGTTCGGGCCGCACCGAGCTGGCCCGCCTGCTGTTCGGCTTGGACCGGCCGGACGCCGGCGAGCTGCGCCTGCGTGGCCAGGTGCTGAAGCTGCCCACGCCCACCCACGCGGTGCGCCACGGCCTGGCGATGTGCCCGGAAGAGCGCAAGGCCGAAGGCATCGTCGCCGACCTGTCGATCCGCGAGAACATCGCGCTCGCGTTGCAGGCACGGCTGGGCGTGTGGCGTTGCCTCAGCCCACAGAAGCAGCAGGCGCTGGCCGAGCGCTTCATCCAGCAACTGGGCATCAAGGCGTCGGATGCCGACATGCCGATCGGCCAGCTGTCGGGCGGCAACCAGCAGAAGGCCTTGCTGGCGCGCTGGCTGGCCACCGAGCCGGCGCTGCTGATCCTGGACGAACCGACCCGCGGCATCGATGTGGCCGCCAAGCAAGACATCATGGACCAGATCCGCGCATTGGCAGACGGCGGCATGTCGGTGCTGTTCATCTCGGCCGAGCTGGACGAGATCGCACGCCTGTCAGACCGGGTGATGGTGATGCGCGAGCAGCGCAAGGCCGGCGAGCTGCCCGGTGGCAGCAGCGAGGCGGCGATCTGCGCCGTGATCGCGGGGGCGGCAGCGGCATGAAGAAGCTGATGGCCCATCGCCTGTTCTGGCCACTGGTCACGCTGCTGCTGATGCTGGCCGTCAATGCCAGTTTCAACCCGGGCTTCTGGCAACTGCGCTGGCGTGATGGCCACCTGTACGGCAGCGTGATCGACATCCTGAACCGCGCCGCGCCGCTGGCCATCGTCTCGCTCGGCATGACGCTGGTGATCGCGACGCGCGGCATCGACATCTCGGTCGGCGCGGTGGTGGCGATCAGCGCGGCGGTCGCCGCGTGGATGATCGGTGGCCAGCTGGTGATGCAAGACGGCGTGCAGGTCTACGCCAGCCGCTTCCCAATGGGGTTGGCGCTGGCCTGCGCACTGGGCGTGGCGCTGCTGGCCGGGCTGTGGAACGGCCTGCTGGTCGCTGGCGTCGGCATCCAGCCGATCATCGCGACGCTGATCCTGATGGTGGCCGGGCGCGGCATCGCGCAGCTGATCACCGAGGGCCAGATCATCACCGTCTACTACCCGCCGTTCTTCTTCATCGGCGGTGGTTTCCTGTTCGGGCTGCCGTTCTCGCTGTTCATCGTCGGCGCGCTGTGGCTGTTGCTGCAGCAGGCCTTGTCGCGCACCGCGCTGGGCCTGTTCATCCAGGCCATCGGCGTCAACCCGGCCGCCGCGCGCATGGCTGGTGTGCGGCAGCGGTTGATCACCGTGTGCGTCTACGGCTTCTGCGGCCTGGCCGCGGGCGTGGCCGGCCTGCTGCTGAGCTCGAACGTCAAGAGCGCCGACGGCAACAACGCCGGGCTGCTGATGGAGCTGGACGCGATCCTCGCGGTCACGCTGGGCGGCACCTTGCTCACCGGCGGCCGCTTCAGCCTGGCCGGCAGCGTGATCGGCGCGCTGGTGATCCAGACGCTGACCTCGACCATCTACTCGATCGGCGTGCCGCCCGAGGTCAACCTGGTGGTCAAGGCCGCGGTGGTCTTCGTCGTGATGCTGCTGCAGTCGCCCGAGTTTCGGCGCCAGGCGCACCGCTGGGTGTTCCGGCCGGCACCGGCCCAGCCGGGGGCGGCATCATGACGCCTGCGAAGACCATGGCCATGCCCCCCACGCCCACCGCACCGACCCGGCCCACCGTTCGCGGCCTGAGCGCCGCCCAGTGGCCGCTGGCGCTGACGGTGATGCTGTTCGCCGCGATGGCGGCCTACGGCTCGTTCGCCTACGAAGGCTTCTTCTCGGCGCAGGTCTTTCTGAACCTGTTGATCGACAACGCGTTCCTCGCGATCGTTGCGGTCGGCATGACCTTCGTGATCCTGTCCGGCGGCATCGACCTGTCGGTCGGCTCGGTGATCGCGTTGACGACGATGACCCTGGCCACGCTGGTCGAGCGCCATGGCTGGGCGGCGGCCGGCGCGATCCCGCTGGTGCTGGCGCTGGGCGCGCTGTTCGGCGCCTGCCAGGGCCTGCTGATCCAGCGCTTTCGCCTGCAGCCGTTCATCGTCACGCTGGCCGGCATGTTCCTCGCGCGGGGGCTGTGTTACCTGATCAGCATCGACTCGATCAGCATCGGCAACGAAGCTTTCTCCGAACTGGCGCAACAGCGCTTCGAGCTGTGGGAGGGCGCCTCGCTGTCGATCGGCGCGTTGATCGCGCTGGTGGTCGTCGCGGCCGGCATCTACCTGGCGCACGGCACCGCGTTCGGCCGCACGGTCTATGCGATCGGCGGCAACGAGCAGTCGGCGTTGCTGATGGGGCTGCCGGTGGCGCGCACGACGGTGCTGGTCTACGCGCTCAGCGGCTTCTGCTCGGCGCTGGCCGGCGTGGTGTTCGCGTTCTACATGCTGTCGGGCTACGGCCTGCATGCAATGGGGCTCGAGCTGGACACCATCGCTGCGGTGGTGATCGGCGGCACCTTGCTGACCGGTGGCGTCGGCTACGTCGCCGGCACCTTGTTCGGCGTGCTGATCCTCGGCGTGATCCAGACCCTGATCAGCTTCGACGGCACGCTGAGCTCCTGGTGGACGCGCATCGTCATCGGTGCGTTGCTGTTCGCCTTCTGCCTGCTGCAACGCCTGTTCGAAGCCGGCCGCGGTCGCTCGCCGCTATGACCGGCCCGCCCTCGGGCTAAGCCCGACCCCACCTGTTCGCTGACCTGGCTGATGCGAGGGATTTTCCCTGCGCAGGGCGACGCCTGCCTGCGCGCTTTCGACAAACCCAAGACGGAGACCACACGATGACCCAACCCCTTCTTTCGCCGCGTGCCACGCTGTCGGCCACGGCCTGCGCCGTGGCGCTGCTCGGCGCACCGGCCGCACACGCGTTCGACTACAGCGGCTACTTCCGCGCCGGCCCGGGGGCCACGTCGGAGAAGGGCGTGTCGCGCGCCTGCTACGGCCTGTCGGGCCCGGGCCTGAAGTACCGGCTGGGCAACGAGTGCGACATGTACGGCGAGTTCACGCTCGGCCACGACGTGAAGGTCGAAGGCATCGACGTGCGCGGCGTGTTGATGACCAACTTCTACAACCCGGCCACCGATTCGGGCGACGCCAAGCTCGGCATCGAGCAGATGTACGCCGAGATCAAGGGTGTCGACGTGGCACCGACCACCGTGTTCTGGATCGGCAAGGAGCGTGGCCGCCGCGGCGACGTGCACATCGTCGACACCTTCTTCACCGAGATGAAGGGCGTGGGCGCAGGTGCCAAAGAGATCGGCGCCGGCCCGGGCAAGCTCGGTGTCGCGTACTACAAGACCGATGGCGACGAGGTCAACGCCGGACATCGCCTGAACGCCGAGTTCTACGACTGGGGCGTCAACCCCGGCGGCAAGCTGAGCCTGGTCGGCACGCTGACCAAGGCCACCGAAGGCGCGAAGGGTGCGGCGCTGTCGGTGCGCCATGTGCAAGACGGCTTCCTCGGCGGTGCCAACAGCTTCTGGCTGCAGTACGCGCAGGGCACCAGTTCGCTGAACAGCAACTTCGGTGACCTGCTGGCCGACAGCCGCACCAAGGCCTGGCGCATGGTCGAGAGCATGCACTGGCAGCAGGGCGCGTTCGGTGGCCAGGCGATCGCGCTGTGGTCGCAGCAGCGCGCGCCCGATGTGGTGACCGGCGACAGCACGACCACCACGTCGATGTCGCTCGGGGGCCGTGTGTCGTATGCGGTGACGAAAAACTTCAAGCTGCTCGGTGAGCTGGGGCTGTCGCAGGTCAAGCCCGAGGGCCAGAGCGCGCAGAAGCTGACCAAGTTCACCTTCGCGCCGACGCTGGCCACCGGCCCGGGTTTCTGGAACCGGCCCGAGCTGCGGCTGTACGTGACGCACGCCAAGTGGAGCGGCGTCAACGGCGCGGTGGTCACCGGCGAGAGCGCGTTCGACGGCAAGGAGTCGGGCACCAGCTACGGCGCGCAGGTCGAGATCTGGTTCTGACCGTCTTCGGGAAGGGGACGGTTTGACAAGCCGCGCGCTTCCCGCCAACGTCGCTGCAACGCTTCATCACGCTTGACCATGCCACCAGCCTTCATCGGGATCGATTGGGGAACCACGCACCGCCGCGCCAGCCTGCTGGGCGAGCGCGGCGAATTGCTCGCGCAGCGTCACGACGACGACGGAGCACTGGCCTGCGCGGGCCGCTTCGGCGAGTCGCTGCAGGCCCTGCTGGCGCAATGGTCCGAGGTGGGCGACGGCGTGCCGGTGGTGATGGCCGGCATGGTCGGCTCGGCGCTGGGCTGGCAAGAGGTGCCCTATGCCGACGCCGCCACGCCGTTGCGCCAGCTGGGCGCGCGGCTGTCGCCGGTGCGTGATGCGCCGGCCGGCCGCCGCTGGGCGATCGTGCCGGGCGTCTGCTGGCGCGGCGCACATGGCAGCGTCGATGTGATGCGCGGCGAAGAGACCCAGTTGCTCGGCGCGTTGCAAGCGCTGGGCACAGCCGGCGACGACGGCTGCTACCTGCTGCCCGGCACGCACAGCAAATGGGTGCAGCTGCGCGAGGGCGCGGTGGCCAGCCTGCGCACCTGCATGAGCGGTGAGCTGTTCGCGCTGTTGCGCGAGCGTGGCACCTTGTCCGCGGCGATGAAGACCACCGCAGCCGACGCCGAGCCCGACCCGGTGGCGTTTGCGCGCGGCGTGGCCGATGCGGCAGAAGGCGTGCTGAGCCACACCTTGTTCGGCGCACCCGCACGGGTGGTGACCGGCGCGATGCCGGCCGAAGACGCCGCCGCCTACGTCAGCGGCCTGTTGATCGGCAGCGAGTGGCACGAACATTTGCGCCGCGACGCCAACCGCGGCGGCGTGGTGCGCGTGATCGGCGAGCCGGCCCTGGCGCGGCTGCACGCGCAGTGCGCCGTGCAATTGGGGTGCCGGGTCGAGTTGCTGGACGCCCGGGCCGTGCAGTTGGCCGCCTGGCAGGCCTTGCGCGCATCGATGGAGACCTGCTGATGACCACCACGACCACCCCCACACCCGCTTGGCCCCCCCGCCCGCCGCTGGTGGCGATTCTTCGTGGCCTGACGCTGGCTGACGCGGCGGAGGTCGGCCGGGTCCTGCTGGACGCCGGTTTTCAGGCGCTCGAGGTGCCGCTGAACCGGGAAGGCGCGCTGGACAGCATCGCGCAGTTGGTGAAGCTGGCGCCCGCCGGCGTGGCCGTGGGCGCCGGCACGGTCACCAGCGCCGCGCAGGTCGATGCGGTGGCGGCCACCGGGGCGACGCTCATCGTGTCGCCGCACTTCGACGAGGCGGTGGCGGGCCGCGCGCGCGCGTTGAACCTGCGCAGCGTGCCGGGCGTGTTCACCGCCAGCGAGGCCTTTGCCGCGCTGCGCGCCGGTGCCCACGCGCTGAAGATCTTCCCAGCCGAGGCGATGCCGCCGGCCGGCCTGCAGGCGCTGGCCAGCGTGTTGCCGGCGGGCACCGCGCTGTGGCCGGTGGGCGGCGTCACGCCCGAGAGCATGGCGGCCTGGCGCCGCCACGGCGCCACCGGCTTCGGCATCGGCGGCGCGCTGTACAAGCCGGGCGTGTCGCTCGCCGCCCTGCGCGAGCGGGCGCAGGCTTTCGTCGCGGCCTGGGCCGCGGTCGCTGCGGGTCAGTAGGTTTCCAGGTGCAGCCGGCCCTGCTGCTTCAGCGCGGCGGCTGTGTGCTCCCAGTTCAGGCCGGCTTGCTGCGCCACGTCGCGCAGCGTCAGCACCACGCCTTCTTCCATCGCCTTCAAGCCGCACACGTAGAAGAACGCGTTCGGGTCTGACAGCAGCGGCGCCAGGTCGGCCGCACGCTCACGCATCAGGTCTTGCACATAACGTTTCGGTTGACCGGACGTGCGGCTGAAGGCCAGGTTGATGTCGATGAAGTCTTTCGGCAGGTTCTGCAGCGGGCCGAAGTAGGGCAGTTCTTCCTGGCTGCGCGCGCCAAAAAACAGCAGCAGCTTGCCGCCTTCGAATTTGCCCGATTGCCTCAGGCGCCTGCGCCATTCGGTCATCGCCCGCATCGGCGCCGAGCCGGTGCCGGTGCAGATCATCACGATGTGGCTCTTCGGGTGGTTCGGCATCAGGAAGCTGGTGCCGAACGGGCCGATCACCTGCACCGTGTCGCCCACCTTCAGGTCGCACATGTGGTTGCTGGCGACGCCGCGCACCGGCTTGCCCTGGTAGTCCTCGAGCACGCGCTTGATCGTCAGCGAGACGTTGTTGTAGCCGGGCCGCTCGCCGTTGCGCGGGCTGGCGATCGAGTACTGGCGCGCATGGTGCGGCCGGCCGGCCTCGTCGACACCGGGCGGCAGCACGCCGATCGACTGGCCTTCGAGCACCGGGAACGGCATCGCGCCGAAGTCGAGCACGATGTGGTGGGTGTCGTAGTCCTTGCCGACCTGGGTGACGCGCACGTTGCCGGTCACCGTGGCCGTCACCGTCTTCTCGGCCGCCTTCGGGCCGTAGAGGTTGGTGTAGGCGTGCGCGGCCGACCAGGGCGGCAGCGTGGCGCCGTACTGCGTGGCGTTGAAGGCCGGTGCGTCGACGCCGCCGGTGTGCTGCGCCGCGCTGGCAGCCGTGGGCGCAGCGGCCGGGGCCGGCGCGTCGGTCTCGTCGTCGACCAGCGCCGCCCATTGGTCGCGGCTCACCTCGGCGGGCAGCGCGTCCCAGCTGAACTGCTCTTCAATGCTGTAGGCCTTGACCTTGGGCACCCGGCGGTAGTTGTCGATGCTGCCGGTGGGGCAGGGCGAGATGCAGTCATTGCACCAGTTGCACTTGCTGACGTCGACGACGTAGTTGCGTGCGTCGTGCGTGATCGCACCCGTCGGGCACATCGTTTCGCAGGTGTTGCAGCGAATGCAGATCTCGGGGTCGATCAGGTGCTGCTTGACGATTTCAACCACGGCCATGGCGATCAGCCAAATCGGATGTATTCGAAGTCCACCGGCTGACGGTTGATGCCCATCACCGGCGGCGCGATCCAGTTGGCGAATTTACCGGGCTCGACGACACGGCCCATCAGGCTGGCGACGAAGGCGCGGTCTTCGGCGGTGGGCAACCAGTGGTCGACGCCGGCGGCCCATTCGGCGGCGTTCAGCACGCGGCCGTCCGGCGACACCTTCACGCCAGCCAGCGCGCCGATGTTGCGGTGGAAGGCCTTGTGCGGCGTCTTCAGCCGGAACGGGATGCCGGCCTTCTCGATCACCTTGTTCCAGCGCTCGACACCGGCGACCGAGTCCTTGATGAAATCGTCGCGCAGCACCTCGTTCAGCGCGTTGAGCATCGGCACGTCTTTCTCGATCAGCGCGCCGTCCTTGGCCTGCAGCACGCGGTAGGTCTGGCCCTTGAGCAGGTGGTCGTCCTGGCGCTTGCCTTCTTCGTAGCGGCCCTTCAGGCCTGTGGAGTAGAAGGTCGCGGCGTTGCTGGATTCGTCAGCGCCGAACAGGTCGATCGTGACCGAGAAGTGGAAGTTCAGGTAACGCTGCAGCGTCGGCAGGTCGATCACGCCGGCCTCGCGCAAGCGCTTGGGGTCGTCGGTCTTCAGCTCGTTCATCACCTGGCAGGTGCGCTGGATCACGCGCGACACGCCGGACTCGCCGACGAACATGTGGTGCGCCTCTTCGGTCAGCATGAACTTGGTCGTGCGGGCCAGCGGGTCGAACGAGCTTTCGGCCAACGCGCAGAGCTGGAACTTGCCGTCGCGGTCGGTGAAGTAGGTGAACATGAAGAACGACAGCCAGTCGGGCGTCTGCTCGTTGAAGGCCTGCAGGATGCGGGGGTTGTCCTGCTGGCCGCTGCGGCGCTCGAGCAGCGCTTCGCCTTCTTCGCGGCCGTCGCGGCCGAAGTACTTGTGCAGCAGGTAGACCATCGCCCACAGGTGGCGGCCTTCTTCGACGTTGACCTGGAACAGGTTGCGCAGGTCGTACATGCTGGGGGCCGTGAGCCCCAGGTGGCGCTGCTGCTCGACCGAGGCCGGCTCGGTGTCGCCTTGCGTCACGATGATGCGGCGCAGGTTGGCGCGGTACTCGCCGGGGATGTCTTGCCAGGCGTCTTCGCACTTGTGGTCGCCGAAGTGGATCTTGCGGCCGGCCTCAGCCGGGTTCAGAAAGATGCCCCAGCGGTAGTCCGGCATCTTCACGTGGCCGAACTGCGCCCAGCCTTGCGGGTCGACGCTGGTGGCCGTGCGCAGGTAGACGTCGAAGTTCTGCGAGCCGTCGGGCCCCATGTCGTCCCACCAGCTCAGGAAGTTGGGCTGCCATTGTTCGAGCGCGCGCTTGAGCGTGCGGTCGTCGGCCAGGTTGACGTTGTTGGGGATCTTCTCGCTGTAGTCGATAGTGCTCATGGCGGTGTCCTTAAACGCGATGCCAATCAAAGGCTGCCTTGTCGCCTTTGCCGTAAACCTTCAGCGCGCCCTTTTCGCCAACGGCGTTGGGGCGTTGGAAGATCCAGTTCTGCCACGCGGTCAGGCGGCCGAAGACGCGGGTGAACATGTTCTCGGGGCCGTTGAAGCGCAGGTTGGCTTCCATGCCGGTCAGTGCGTCCGGGCTCATCGACACGCGCTCTTCGATCGCGATGCGTGTTTCGTCGGCCCAGTCGATGTCGTCGGGGTTGCTTGTGACCAGGCCCAGCGCGAAGGCGGCGTCGGCGTCGAGCGGCTCGTTGAGCCTGGCGCGGATCGCGGCGAGCGGGTCTTCTTCGCCGTAGAAGCGGCGCTGCAGCCGGCTCTGGCCGGTGGCCATTGGGTACAGCCCGAAGTTGGCCTCGCTGGCGCTGATCTTCGGCGCCTGGGCTTCGTCGTCGGGCAGCGCCAGGTGGTAGCTGCGGTCGCAGGCCAGCGCCAGTTCGAGCAGGCTGCCGGCGAAGCACGAGCCGGGCTCGATCAGCGCAAACAGGCTGCGCGACGACACATCGAGCCGGCTGAAGGTGCGGCGCAGCAGGCCGATGGTTTCGCGCACCAGCCAGTGGCCGGCGTGCGCGGTGAGCGTGGCGTCCATCGCCAGCACCGCCGCCACGTCACCCTGGGTCTTGACCAGCCAGGTGCCGATCTCGGGCTCGTTGGTGCGCAACTCGAGGATCGCGTCGTCGAGCTCGCGCGCCAACGCGAGCGGGTACCAGGCCGCGCCGGCCGCTTCGATCGCGGCGATGTCGGCAGGCTGCGGGCCTTGCGGGCCATGGACCGTCAGGCTGGCGGTGCGCTGCGCGCGGTTGATCTCGACCGTGACGTGCGGGTAGCGCAAGGCATCAGCCTCGATCGTGCGTTGCAGCGGCGTCAGCGCCACGCCGCGGGCATGGGCCGGGCGGTCGCTCGTCTGGGCCAGCTGCAGCGCGCGCTCTTGCACCGTGGCGGCAAACTGCGCCGGCTTGGCGATCTCGTCGACCAGCCGCCAGCCTAAAGCCTTCTGGCCCCGCACGCCTTCGGTGGTGGTGCAGAAGATGTCGGCCAGGTCGTGGCGGACCTTGCGCTTGTCGGTCACGCGCGTCAGGCCACCGGTGCCGGGCAACACGCCCAGCAGCGGCACCTCGGGCAGGCTGACGGCGCTGGAGCGGTCGTCCACCAGGATGATCTCGTCGCAGGCCAGCGCCAGCTCGTAGCCGCCACCGGCGCAGGCGCCGTTGACGGCGGCCAGGAACTTCAGGCCCGAGTGGGCAGACGAGTCTTCGAAACCGTTGCGCGTCTCGTTGGTGAACTTGCAGAAGTTGACCTTCCACGCGTGGCTCGAGACACCGAGCATGAAGATGTTGGCGCCTGAGCAGAAGACCTTGTCTTTCGCGCTGGTGACCACCACGGTGCGCACCTCGGGGTGCTCGAACCGGATGCGGTTGACCGCGTCGTTCAGCTCGATGTCGACGCCCAGGTCGTAGCTGTTGAGCTTGAGCTTGTAGCCCGGGCGCAGGCCGGCGTTCTCATCGATGTCGCAGGCCAGCGTCGCGACCGGGCCCTCGAAGCTCAGCCGCCAATGGCGGTAGCGCGACGGGTCGGTCTGGTAGTCGACGCGATCAGGGGTGCTCATTGGAGCCCCTCGTCCGACGGGTACATCGGCCGATCCCCCGAGGGGATGTGGGCCGGCTTGGGAGCGGCCCGGCGCTCGGCCCACCGGCGTTGATTCAGCATGGCTCATCGTCGATCTCCTTGGCGTACGGTCGTCGTATGCCGCACGGTACAGGAATCATAGTGCATCAATCGAAATGCACGCAAGCACCTTAATGCATTATTTTGCTTGTGCGGACTACAACGGCAGTTCCAGCGCCTGGCGCACCAGCGCGCGCAGCGCGGCGAAAGTGGGCGCCAGCGGCTGGGCGCTGGTGTCGAGCTTCAACTCGGCCTTCGAATAAAAGGCGGCGCGGCCGGCCAGGATGCGCTTCAGGTCGTCCATCGCCTCTTTGCTGGCGGCCATTGGCCGCAGGTCGCCCTGGGCGGTGACGCGCTTCATGTGGTCTTCTGCATCGGCCTGCAGCCAGACGGTGGTGCAGTGCGCCAGCAGCTGGTTGAAGGTGGCCGCGTCCGAGACCAGCCCGCCGGGCGTGGCGATCACCGCCTCGGGGTAGATCTGCACCGCCTCTTCGAGTGCGCGGCGCTCGTAGCGGCGGTAGGCGTTCATGCCGTACAGCGCCTGGATCTCCGAGATGCTGCAGCCGGCGAACTTCTCGATCTCGCGGCTCAGCTCGACGAACGGAAAGCCCAGGTCATCGGCCAGCATCTGGCCCAGCGTCGACTTGCCGGCGCCGCGCAGGCCCACCAGCGCGATGCGCGAGCTGCGCTGGGTGCCGCCCTGGCCGTGTGCGCCGCCGGTGCCCAGCAGCTCGCCGATCGCCACCCGCACGCGGTGCAGGCTGGGCTCGTCGCGGTGCTCCAGCATCTCGCGGATCATCAGCCACTCGGGCGACGAGGTCGTCACGTCGCCGATCAGCTCGGCCAGCGGGCATTGGAGTGCGCCGGCCACCTGCAGCAGCACCAGGATCGACGCATTGCCGGTGCCGTACTCGAGGTTGGCCAGGTGGCGCTCGGAGACCTCGGCCGCCAGCGCCACCGCCTTGCGCGTCATGCCGCGGCGTGAGCGCAGCGAGCGCACCCGCTCGCCCAGCGCGACCAGAAACGGGTTCTTGTCGTCGCCTGTGGCGGCGGGGCCGGCCACGTCCAGATCGTCTTCCGGCTCCCGGGGATGCAATATAGTGCTTGACATGGCTCAACGGCAGATCTAGAGTTCTTGCAAGCACAATAGTTCATCTTCCCAGGCTTCGCAAGGCCGTGAACGCAAGGAGACTGCCGTGTCTGCCGTTTCGGTTCCTACCCCGGGCGCGCGCTTCAACTTCGCGCAGCACCTGATCGAGCGCAACGCCGGCCGCGGCGCGAAGCTGGCCTACATCGACGACGTGGGCAGCGTCAGCTACGCCGCGCTGGCCGAGCGCGTCCGGCGCCTGGCGGCCGGCCTGACGGCGCTGGGCGTGCGGCGCGAAGAGCGCGTGCTGCTGCTGATGCACGACAGCATCGACTGGCCGGTGAGTTTTCTCGGTGCGCTGTACGCCGGCATCGTGCCGGTGGCCGTCAACACCTTGCTGACCGCCGACGACTACGCCTACATGCTGCGGCACAGCCGGGCCCAGGCGGTGCTGGTGTCGGCCGCGCTGCTGCCCACGCTGCGGGCGGCGATGGACAAGGCGGCGGGCGAGGGCGGCCACGAAGCCCGCACGGTGATCGTCTCGCGCGCCACGGCCGAGCTGCCGGCCGGCTGCCAGGCGCTCGAGACGCTGCTCGAAGCCCATCCGCCGCTGGCGGCCCCGGCCGACACCGGCCCCGACGACCCCGGCTTCTGGCTCTATTCGTCCGGCTCGACCGGCCGGCCCAAGGGCACGCTGCACACCCAGGCCAATCCGTACTGGACGGCCGAGCTGTACGGCACGCCGGTGTTGGGGCTGACCGAGCGCGATGTGTGCTTCTCGGCCGCCAAACTGTTCTTCGCCTACGGCCTGGGCAACGCGCTGAGCTTTCCGCTGAGCGTCGGCGCCACCACGGTGCTGATGGCCGAGCGGCCCACGCCGGACGCGACCTTCAAGCGCTGGACCCGCGACACGCACCGCCCGACGGTGTTCTTCGGTGCCCCGACCGGCTATGCCGGCATGCTGGCGTCGCCGCACCTGCCGCCGCGCGAGGCGGTGGCGTTGCGCCTGTGCTCGTCGGCCGGCGAAGCATTGCCGGCCGACATCGGCCAGCGTTTCACGGCCCACTTCGGTTGCGAGATCGTCGACGGCATCGGTTCGACCGAGATGCTGCACATCTACCTCAGCAACCGGCCCGGCCAGGTGCGCTACGGCACCACCGGCTGGCCGGTGCCGGGCTACGAGATCGAACTGCGCGGCGACGATGGCCATGCGGTGCCCGATGGCGAGACCGGCGACCTGTACATCCGCGGCCCGAGCGCGGCGCTGATGTACTGGGGCAACCGCGAGAAGTCGCGCGAGACCTTCCAGGGCAGCTGGACCAAGAGTGGCGACAAGTACGTCAAGAACCCCGACGGCACCTACACCTACGCCGGCCGCAGCGACGACATGCTGAAGGTCAGCGGCATCTACGTCTCGCCGTTCGAGGTGGAGTCGACGCTGGTGCAGCACCCGGCCGTGCTCGAAGCCGCGGTGATCGGCGTGCCGGATGCCGACGGGCTGACGCGCACCAAGGCCTTCGTCGTGCTCAAGCCCGGGCAACAGGTCGACGACGACACGCTGAAGGCCTTCGTCAAGGACCGGCTCGCGCCCTACAAGTACCCGCGGCAGATCGAGTTCATCGCCGAGTTGCCGAAGACCGCCACCGGCAAGATCCAGCGCTTTCGGCTACGTGAGCGCGAGGCCGGCGTGTGACGATCGAGTTCGTCGAGATCGACTGGCAGGGCCGGCCGGTCACGATCGAGCACCAATGGCTGGGCCGCGAGCGCCAGGGCCGGCCGCTGATGGTCTTCTTGCACGAGGGCCTGGGCTCGGTGGCGATGTGGCGCGACTTCCCGGCACGGCTGGTCGACGCACTCGGCTGGCGCGGGCTGGTCTATTCGCGCCCGGGTTATGGCCGCTCGACGCCGCGTTCGCCCGACGAAGCCTGGGCGCCGGACTTCATGCACCGGCAAGCGCGGCAGGTGCTGCCAGCGCTGCTTCGGGCCTTGGGTGTCGACGCCGACCGCCCCTGGCTCTTCGGCCACAGCGATGGCGGCTCGATCGCGCTGCTACATGCCGCGGCCTTCCCGGCACGCGTCGCGGGCCTGGTCGTGCTGGCGCCGCACCTCTTCGTCGAAGGCGTCTCGATCACCAACATCGAGCGGGCCCGCGAGGCCTATCTGGGGGGCCTGTTGAAGAACAGCCTGGCCAAGTACCACGACGACCCCGACTCGGCCTTCTGGGGCTGGAACGACATCTGGCTCCACCCGGCGTTCCGCGACTGGAACATCGAGCGAGAGCTGGCCGCCATCACCTGCCCGCTGCTCGCAGTGCAGGGGCTGGGCGACGAGTACGGCACGCTGAAGCAAATCCACGGCATCGCCGAGCGCGTGCCGCAAACGGTGTTGCTCGAACTGCCCGATTGCGGTCACTCACCGCACCGCGACCAGCCTGAACAGGTGATCGCGGCGGTGAGTGGCTTCGTCAATTCAGCGGGTTAGGCAAAAGCAAAGTCGACCTCGGGCTTCAGGCCGCTGGCGATGCGCGCAATGCTCTTGCCCGAGCCGCAGGCGTGTGTCCAGCCCAGCGTGCCGTGGCCGGTGTTCAGCAGCAGGTTGGGCAGCTTCGAGCGGCCGATGATCGGCACGTTGCTCGGCGTCGCCGGGCGCAGGCCGGTCCAGAACTGTGCGCGTTCGCCGTCACCGGCGCCGGGGAACAGCTCTTCGACCCGGCGCACGATCGCTTCGCAGCGCACGCGGTTCAGGTCGCGGTCGTAGCCGTTCAGCTCGGCCGTGCCGGCAATGCGCAGCCGGTCGCCCAGGCGCGAGAAGACGAGCTTGTACTCGTCATCGGTCAGCGACACCTGGTGGGCCTTGCTCGCATCTTTCACCGGCATCGTTACCGAGTAGCCCTTGGCCGGGTAGATCGGCAGCTTGATGCCCAGCGCCTTGGCATACAGCGGGCTCAGCGAGCCCATCGCCAGCACATAGGCATCGCCGCGGATGCGCTGGAAGCGGCCCTCGGCATCGGTCGCCTCGACATGGTCGACCCGGCCGCCGGCTTCGCGCAACGCGGTCACCGTGTGGCTCATCAGGAAGCGCACGCCGTCTGCCTCGCAGCGGCGCACCAGCTCGCGCGCAAAACGGTTGGCGTCGCCCGATTCGTCTTCCGCCGTGTAGGTGGCGCCGGCCAGCTGCGGCCGGATGTGGGCCAGCGCCGGCTCGATGCGCACCGCCTCGTCGGCCGAGATCACGCGCCGGTCGCAGCCCAGCGCGCGCATCTGCGCGGCGGGCGCCTCGGCGGCGTCGAACTCTTGCTGGCTGGTGTAGAAGTGAAGAATGCCTTGCGTGCGCTGGTCGTACTCGAGCCCGATGTCGCGGCGCAGCTGCTGCAGCGTCTCGCGGCTGTAGCTGCCCAGCCGCACGATCTGCTCGATGTTGTGGCGCGTGCGGCCGGGCGTGCACTCGCGCAGGAAGCTGAAGACCCAGGCCCATTGCCGCGCATCGGCCCGCAGGCGAAACAGCAGCGGTGCGTCCTCTCTGGCCAGCCACTTCAGCACCTTCAGTGGTGCGCTCGGGTTGGCCCAGGGTTCGGCGTGGCTGACCGAGATCTGGCCGCCATTGGCGAAGCTGGTTTCGGCGGCCGGTACGGCCTGGCGATCGACGACGGTGACGTCGTGCCCTTGTTGGCGAAGGAAATAGGCGGAAGTGACGCCGAGCAGGCCGGCGCCGAGAACGACCACGTGCATGGTTTCTCCAGGAGGCGATCGGCACGAAGCCCGATGAAATGGAGTGCTTCGTGCCTGCCGCTCCCCCTGTCCCCGGTACCTGAGAGATTCGGCCGCCGCGTGACTGCCGCGGGGCTTTGCTCCTTCGGTGCGCTGATCCTGAAAGTTAGGTCAGCGGCTCTCCAGACGGCGATTGATCAGTGCAGTACGGAACCTGAGCGTGTATGGGAGTTTGCGCCTTCGGTGGCCGGGCTGACACGGTGGTCGAAACCCGGCGCTCTCCTGCAAGCCGCCATTGTAGGCGCGGCGCTCCATCGCCGGGGGTGTGAACAATTCACGCGGGTTGGGCCGCTGAGGGCGAATTTGCTCCGGGTTTCCCCGTGGCGCTCTCGAATGTCGTGAGGATCGTTGAAGCTTTTGTAGTGGGCAAGCCCAGGGCTCGCGTGGACACTGCGGCCTCGGATTCAGATCCTTACGTTTTTTGCTTGATCGACCTTTCCTTTCTGGAGTTGTGAAGATGACCAAGACGAGCTTCCCGGTGTCCCGCCTGTGTGTCGGCCTGGGCCTGGCCTTTGCGATGATGGGCGCTGCCCAAGCCGCTGCTGACACCACCCGCGTGGTTGTGACTTTCAAGTCGGGCAGCCAGGCTGCCAAGCTGGCCCGTGCTGCCGTTGCCCAGCTGGGCGGCAAGATCAAGCTCGAGATCGACGGCGAAAACGTCGCCGTCGAGCTGCCGAAGGCTGCCGCGATGGCGCTGGCCAAGCACACGGCCATCGCCCGCATCGAAGAAGACGCTCCGCGCTACCCGATGTCGCTGACCACGCCGTCGGACGGCAAGCCCTACAAGCTCGGCCAGCTCGTGCCCTACGGCATCGCGCTGACCCAGGCCGACAAGCTGAAGGACACCAACGCCGGCAACCGCAAGATCTGCATCATCGATTCGGGCTATGACGGTGGCCAGGAAGACCTGCAGCACAACGCCAACGTGACCGGCGAAGACGACATCGGCGGCGCCGGCCTGTGGAACCACGACGGCACCCACCACGGCACCCACGTGGCCGGCACGATCTCGGCGATCAACAACCTCGACACCGGCGTGGTCGGCGTGCTGCCGAACTCGAAGATCAAGCTGCACATCATCAAGGTCTTCGGCGACGACGGCGTGTGGGCCTACTCGTCGACCCTGGCCGCCGCGGCCAAGAAGTGCCAGGCCGCCGGTGCCAACGTGATCAGCATGTCGCTCGGCGGCCCGATCCCGAACACGGTCGAGAAGAACACCTTCACCGCCCTGCAGACCGCCGGCATCCTGTCGATCGCCGCAGCCGGCAACGGTGGCAACACCCAGACCTCGTACCCCGCCGGTTATGTGCCGGTGATGTCGGTCGCCGCGGTGGACGAGCACTCGGCCTGGGCCAGCTTCTCGCAGCGCAACGCCGACGTTGAAATCTCCGGCCCGGGCGTGGGCGTGCTGTCGACCGTGCCGATGGGCACCGGCTCGGCGCCGTCGCTCAAGGTGGGTGGCACCGACTACGCGCCGGGCGCGATGGACGGCTCGCCGCAAGGCAGCGCCACCGCTGCGCTGGCCGACTTCGGCCTGGGCGACGCGGTCGACACCTCGGTGTCGGGCAAGGTCTGCCTGATCCAGCGCGGCAACATCGCGTTCTCGGACAAGGTGCTGAACTGCCAGAACTCCGGTGGCGTCGGCGCGGTGGTCTACAACAACGTCGCTGGCGGCTTCGCCGGCACGCTGGGTGGCGTGGCCACCACCATCCCGTCGGTGACCGCTTCGGACACCGAAGGCGCCGCGATGAAGGGCCAGCTGGGCCAGTCGGCCACCGTGGCCGTGCAAGCCACGAACTACGCCTACTTCGACGGCACCTCGATGGCCACCCCGCACGTCGCGGCGGTCGCTGCGCTGGTGTGGAGCTTCTTCCCGACCTGCACCGGCGAGCAGATCCGCCAGTCGCTGAACAAGTCCGCCAAGGACCTGGACGTGGCTGGCCGCGACGCCAAGACCGGCTACGGCCTGGTCCAGGCCAAGGCCGCCAAGGCCCGCATCACCAAGCTGGGTTGCGGCAACTGATCAGCGCTTCGGCACTGAACGAGACAACGGGGCCTTCGGGCCCCGTTTTCCATTTCTGGATCGGGCCGCGGGATCAATCCACCTCGACGTCATTGGCCGGCTGATCGAACAGGCGCAGGCCAAAGACCAGCAACACCGTGGCCGGCAGCATCGCCAGCGGGTGCACGACCCCGGCCACGGCCGGCAGCACCATCAGGAACAGGCGCAGGCCCCAGCTGTACATCAGCCCGGCGCGGCGCACGTGGTTGGCCGCCGCGCTGTTCAGCTCGGCGCGCTCGGGCCGGTCGACCGGGATCGACACGATGAAGCTGGCGTGGCTGTAGTGCCGCGTCGACAAGGCCGAGCAGACATACGACGCGAACAGCAGGCCGACCAGCATCGCCTGCAGCAGGGTGTGCAGCGTGTTCTCGCCCGACCAGCGCGACAGGTTTGCGGCCAGCGACGGGCCGGTCATGCTCAAGGCGCCCATCACCGCCAGCGCTGCGGTCGAGGCCGAGATCGACGCGGCCATCAGCGAGTTGCGCAGCGCCTGCACCGCGACGATCTCGTGGCCGGGCTTGCCGCTCAGCGACACCACCCAGTGCATGCGCAGTTTGGCGTTGGCGTAGCGGGCCAGCCGCTCGGGCTGGCGTTGGCCGACGTGGTGCACGCGCCATTCGTAGGCCACCAGCAGCAGGACGCTGAGATTGAAGCTGAGCCAAGGGACAAGGTCGGTCACGGGGCAGCACCTGGCAGAGACGACAAGGCCGAATCATAGGCGCGTCACATCGGCGTCATCGGGCGCTCATGGGCCTGTCATCGCGGCTTGGAAGCATGCCGGGTCTTCCCTGCACGAAAGATTTCCATGCGCTGTTCGTTCAAAACCTTCTCCCTGGCCATGGCCGGCGCCCTCGCCGTGCTCGCGCTGCCTGCCGCCCACGCCGCCGCCACGCTGGCCGGCTTTGCCTCGATGCCGGCCGACACCTTCGCTCCGGGCCCGACCTCGGGCCAGTTCGCCAGCAGCGCCAACGGCCGCAGCCTGCCGCTGGTCGACAAGCAGCCGGTACAGGGCTTCTCGGCGGTGCTGCCGGGGCCGGTGGCCGGCACTTTCCTGGTCATGCCGGACAACGGCTTCGGCGCGAAGACCAACTCGCCCGACACCTTGCTGCGCCTGTACGCCGTGCAGCCCGACTTTCGCAGCTGGGGCGGCAAGGGCCTGACCGGCAGCGGCACGGTGCTGCCGGTCGACCGCGAGACGGGTGACAAGCTCACCGCTTTCGACAAGCGCAGCTACGTGACGCTGAACGACGCCGACCACCGTCTCGGCTTCCCGATCGTCGCCGAAGGCGCGTTCTACCCCTATGCTGGCAGCGGCCCGGGCAGTGCCGACATCCCGGTCGACGATGCGATCACCAAGCGCCGCCTGCTGACCGGCGCCGACCTCGACATCGAATCGGTGCGGGTGGACCGCCGCGGCCACCTCTGGTTCGGCGACGAGCTCGGCCCCTTCCTGCTGCAGACCAATGCCAAGGGCAAGGTGCTGCGTGCCGAGGTGCCGATGCCGGGTGTCCAGTCGCCCGACAACCCGCACCTGAACGGCGCCACGCCCAACCTCGGCCGCTCGCGTGGTTTCGAGGGCATGGCGATCGACGCGGCGGGCCAGCACCTGTTCACGCTGCTCGAAGGCACGGTCACCGGCGACCCGGCGGGCAGCCTGCGCATCAACCGCTTCGACATCCGAGCCGGTGCCTACACCGGCCAGCAGTGGCTGTACAAGCTCGCCCCGCAAGGCACCAACATCGGCGACATGACGGCGGTCAACGAGCACCAGTTCCTGGTCATCGAGCGCAACGGCACCGAGATGCCGCGCTTCAAGAGGATCTACCTGATCGACCTGAACGTGGTCGACGCCGACGGCTTCGTCAGCAAGACCGAGGTGGTCGACCTGATGGACGTGGCCGACCCGCACGACCTGAACCAGGACGGCCAGACCAGCTTCACCTTCCCGTTCGTGACGATCGAGGACGTGCTGGTGCTGGACGCGCACACGCTGCTGGTGATCAACGACAACAACTACCCTGGCAGCAGCCGCGTCGATGGCGAGCCCGACCCGACCGAGTTCCTGCGCCTGTCGCTGGACGTGGCGCTGCCGGTGGACGACGAGACGCCGTTGCGCTGAGGCCGGGGCCGCAGCCGCAAAAAAAGCCGCGGCGACTGCCGCGGCTTTTTGCTGGGGTGGCCCTACCTCAGGGCAGTGCCTGCACCGCCGACAGCGCGTCGACCAGGCCCATGCCCTCTGCCGGCGAGTGGCCCTTGCGCAGCGCCTGCGAGAAGGTGCCGGTGAACGGGATGTCACCGCCCGGGCCGGCGACCACGCCGCTGATCGTGCCGCCCACCAGCAGGTCGGCCGAGTTGCCGCCGCCGCCGGTGGCGACCTCGTCGCGGTCGACGCCGAAATGCACCACCGACTTGCGCCCGAAGCTGCCCGGCGCGAACGTGACGGTCAGCGTCTTGCTGAACGGCACCACATCGCTCAGCGCCGAGAAGCTGACGTCGGTCGCGGCGATGTCCTTCAGCGTGCCCAGCGTCACCGGCAGGCCGGGGCCGACGCGCGGGTCGAGCTGGATGCCGGGCGCCGGGTTGCCGAGCAGCTGGCGCTGGCCGTTGGCGGTCGACAGGTCCAGCGTCACCGACTTCAGCGTGTAGCCCTCGGGCGCGGTCAAGCCGATGCGGAAGACATCGGTGTCGAACTGGCTGGGCGACTGGCCGTCGCCGGTGGCGGTGACGTGCACGGTGCCGGCGCCGAACGAGGCCTGCGCGGCGGCGAAGTTGGGCTTCGAGTCGTGCGCGCGGGCTGTCTTCTTCAGCAGGTGGCTCAGCTTGGCCGGTGAGATCGAGCCCGGGCCGCCGGCCTTGTCGATCACCAGCGCGGCCACGGCGGCGGCGTGCGGCGCGGCGGCGCTGGTGCCGAAGAAGTTCGGGAAGGTGTCGCTGTCTTCGGCGGTGTCGCCGCTGAAGAAGGTGGTGTTGACACCGTCCGGTGCGCCGATGTCCGGCTTGCGGCGGACCTCGGGCGTGGGCAGGCGCGAGCCGTCCTTGCCGAAGTACATGATCGACGGGCCGGGCGACGAGAACGACTCGGGCAGGTAGTCCTGGAACCAGGCGAACGCGGCGGTGCCGTTGGCGCCGGCGGCCGAGTTGTGGCCGAAGGTGATCGGCGTCGTGTAGTTCATGTACTCGCCGTTGACCACGCTGCCGAAGGTGACGAAGCGCACCTGGTCGGCGGTCGGCGCGTCAGTTGTCGTGTCAGCGCGGACGACCACGATCTGGTAGGTGCCGGCTGGCACCTGCACCGCCTCGATCGGCTGGTCGGTCGAGAAGTTGTCGTCGGCCGAGACGGCGGCCAGCTGGTCGCCGGCGGCGTTGTACACGTACAGGTCGTAGTCGGTCGTGACCTTGCCGGCGTCGAACGGGTCGTTCCACTGCAGCACCAGCGTCGACGTGGCGCCGAAGGTGATCGTGCGCGAGACGTCGATCGTCTTGCCGTCGGTGGCCAGGTTGTGGAAGCCGCCGTTGGACGAGCCGGCCGCGATCAGCGACAGGTCCACCGTCTGCGCGCTGGCGCGTGCGGTGGCGTCGTCGACCTTGTTGTAGCCGGCCAGGTAGCCCATCGTCGAGCCGCGGTTGCCGGCCGAGGAGAAGTACGACACGCCCTGCGCGACGACCTCGTCGGCGGCCTGCGCGATCACGCCGTCCGAGAACATCGGCTCGGTGAAGTAGATGACGTCGTCGACGACGACATCGGCCTTGCACGGCCCGTTCTTGTCGGCCAGCTTGCGGATGTTGTCGGCAAAGCCGACTTCGCCGTTGAACGCAGTCGCAAAGCACAGCTTCGCGGCGGGCGCCAGGTCGTGCACGATCTGCATCATCGCGCGGCCCTCGTCGCTGCCGCTGGCCACGTCTTCGATCACCACCACCGGCTCGACGTCGCCGTCGGGGTTGCCGGCGCCGGGCAGGTCGCCGCTGGCCACGTCTTGCGCCGCGTGCGTCTTGGCGCCTGCGGCCGCGTCGAAGCTGTCGGACATCACGCCGACGGTGACACCCGCGCCCCGGATGCCCAGCGCGTTGACCTGGTCGGCGTGCACCGTGGCGGCACCTTGCGAAGTGACCGTGCCGACATCGGCGATCGGCGCGGTCGACAGCAGCACCGACTTCACGCCCGGCAGCGCGGCCAACTCCTTCGCCTTGGCCACCGGCACATAGGCGGTGAACACGCCCTGGCGGTAGCGCGCGTTGGCGGCGACCGCTTCGGCGCCCAGCTTGCGGGCGGCCGCCTGCAGGTTGGCCAGCGGCACGCGGCCGTTCAGATGCACGTTGACGCGCACCCGGCCTTGCTTGTCCTGCACGGCCAGCGCGGTGCGGGCGCGGCTGCGCTCGGCCTCGGCACGCGAGGCCGGCTGCACGCCTTGCTGCTCGACCAGCTCGCGCAGGCCCAGGCCCAGGTTGCCCTGCGGCTGCGGGCGGGCGTGGGCCACGCCCAGGCAGGCGAGCGCCACGCCCGCGGCCAGCGCGGTGCGCGTCCAGGTGATCGAGCGCACGGCGGCGCTGCGAGGTGTACGGCGATATCCAGTCATGAGTCAGGCTTTCCCAGTCAACAGATCCATCACGTCGCATCCCGGTCGGGGCGACACCCAAGGCGTTGCGTTATGCGCATGCCCACCGAGCGGGGATATTGCACCGACCGTGACGCCCGGCTTCGGGTGTATCCAGTCGTATTGACAGAAGTTGATGGATGGAACGGCGCCCACTCAAACGCCGAAATTCAGCGGCAACCCGCGGCGTGCACTGGAGGTTAGTCCGGCTCGATCTTCGCGGTGCGAATGACCTCGCCCCAGTGCTTGATCTCGCTGGCCAGCAGCGCCTTCAGCTCGGCCGGCGTGCCGGCCTGAGCCTTCACGCCCAGGTCGCGCAGGCTCTTGTGAACAGCTGGTTGCCGCAGCGCTTCTGTCGCCACGCGTTGCAGCCGCTCGATGGCGGCTGGCGGCGTGCCCGTGGGCGCGGCCAAGGCGTTCCAGCTGTCGACCACGTAGGCAGACCAGCCCAGCTCGGCCACGGTGGGGACCTCGGGCCAGAGTGCGAAGCGCTGGGCGCCCGTCACCGCCGGCGGCCCTACGACCTTGGCGGCGACCTGCGGCAACAGCGGGCTCAGGATCTCGAACGCCACGTCGACCTCGCCCGAGCGCAGCGCATTGACCACCGCGGGCGAGCCTTTGTAGGGCACGACGGTGGCGCTGATGCCGGCCACGCCTTGAACCATTCGGCCGCCAGGTGCTGGGTGCTGCCGACGGTGATGGTGCCGATGCTGAGTTTGTCCGGGTGCGTGCGCGAGAACGCCAGCAGGTCGGCCAGCGTCTTGAAGCGCGAGTCGGCACTGACCACCAGGGCCAGCTCGAAGAAGCCCAAGGTCGAGATCGGCGCCAGATCGCGTTGAACGTCGTACGGCAGCTTCTTGACCAGGTGCACGCTGACGGCCGAGGCGTTGCTCATCAGCAGCAGCGTGTGGCCATCGGCTGGTGCATTCAGCACTGCCTGGGTGGCGACGATGCCGCCCGCGCCGGGCCGGTTGTCGATGACGATCGGCTGGCCCAGCGATTCACCCATCACCTTGCCGACGGTGCGGGCGGTGATGTCGGCGACACCGCCGGGTGCGAAGGGCACGATCAGTGTGATGGGCTTGGTTGGGAATTTGCTGGCTTGCCCAAATCCCGGGGCGGGCCACGCGGAGGCGATCAACAGGCAGTGGCGGCGGGTGAGGTTCATCTCTGCTCAGGCCTTTGGTGACGCGCGATGCGAGCTGCTTGCAATGGTCGCGCGTGGGCGCGAGGCCCGGGGCACGTTCTGCGGCTCCGCTCGCGGGGACACGGAATGCGCTCGCGAACGTGCTGCCCTCGGCACCGCCTTCTCTTGCGGCGGTTGGGGCGACCGCGAATGAGAGCCGCCGACCGTACCCCGAGCCTCACACCCCGGGGCAACCGGGTGGCATGCCACGGCGTGCCATGCCGACGGCGGTGCCTGCAGGGTGACGGTGGTGTTCCCGGGTGTCGGCCTCATTAGCGGTCGCCCCAACGAATCCCAGGTACCACGTTGTTGATGGAGATGCGCTGCATGGGCCGCTAACAGTGCCCCGCGAGCGGCCGGCGACCGGGGGCACCGCCGTTTCCCTGCCGCCACCACCTCTGCAAGCCTTGAATCGCCGCTATCACCCCGCGTTCAACTGCTGCTCCAGCTGCTGCAGCACCCGGTAGCAAGGCAGCACCTGCGCCACGCTGGCATTGGGCTCCCGCCCTTCGCGGATCGCCGCGAAGAACTCGCGGTCCTGCAGCTCGATGCCGTTCATCGAGACGTCGACCTTCGACACGTCGATCTTCTCGTCCTTGCCGTTGAACAGGTCGTCGTAGCGGGCGATGTAGGTGGCTGTGTCGCCGATGTAGCGGAAGAAGGTGCCCAGCGGCCCGTCGTTGTTGAAGCTCAAGGAGAGCGTGCAGATCGCCCCGTTGGCCGCCTTGAGCTGGATGCTCATGTCCATCGCGATGCCGAGCGTCGGGTGGATCGGACCCTGGATCGCATGGGCCTGCACGACGGGTGAGCCGCACTGGTAGGCGAACAGGTCCACCGTGTGGGCGGCGTGGTGCCACAGCAGATGGTCGGTCCAGCTGCGCGGCTGGCCCAGCGCGTTCATGTTGGTGCGGCGGAAGAAGTAGGTCTGCAC
>NZ_JAYSDQ010000028.1:0-83332 GCF_041914305.1 Ideonella sp. | reverse complement strand
TGGCGCCCCCGGCAGGAATCGAACCTGCATCTGAGACTTAGGAGGTCCCCGTTCTATCCATTGAACTACGGCGGCGAGGGGCGGATTTTGGCATGGGGCCAGGCCGGCGTGCAGTAACGGCGGCGCAATGTGTGGCTCTGTCGCTGTGAGCGGCGATGATGGAACAAGCTAACGCCGCTGCTCACTGGCACAGCCAGTCTCGGCCCGCGCCTCCAGGCTTTGCCTGATCGTCCCGAACAGGATGAAACCGTGTGAAATCGTCGCAGCCTCCCTACGTGGCCTCGTTGTGACGATAAGCATAAGTGCCAGTAATGCGCTCCTGGCCCGGTTCGCCATACCAGCAAATGCTGTGGCAGAACTTGGTGGTATGCACTTCATCAAATGCATCTGTGTACGTGACGATGCCCCAGATGTGCACTCTTCGGTCCCGGCCTGACTTGATGACGGGAACTTCGTCATCAGGGACGAAGTCCTCAAGATGGCCGTTAAGTTCGACGGCGTGATGTGGTCCCAAAAGCATGGCCTGCGGAGTGACGCTCTCCGGTGTCGGAAAATCAAAGTCATCCGGCAACGGGAAGGGAAGAACGGCGGCCTTGGCCCAGTAGCTCAACTTATGAGCCGGCGTGTGTCCAGAATTTAGCAACGAAGGGAGAATTCCGAACTTAAGGTTCTTGTCGCGTTCCTGATAGATGCCGCTGGCGACGGAAACAGTCAAGTAGGCACGCATCTGCTTGTGCAGCATCCCTTGCATCAAGGTCGCGTTTTGTATGGTCGCATTGGCGACCCTCTCCATTGCGCTGGCCGCGCGCTCAGCTTGAGCAATCGACCGCTCCATTTTGGACGCGTGATCGTCACCAGTATGCTTGGCGTCTCTACTGAGCCTATACGTAACGGCGAAGAGACCTGCGGTGAAAGCGAAAAGAAGATAAGTCGCAGCAGCCAAGTGCCCGGTGTAGTTCACCAGCGCAGCATCGGCCGCTTCTTTTACCTTGCGGTCCTCGGCGTCTTCCTTGACGCTTTCGGCATCCTTCTTGGTAACTACCTCACCCTTAACAAATAGTGGTGCTCTCTCGGTGCCTCGTTGTTCTGACTTGGATTGCCATTCCACGGCGCTGGCCTTGTGATCCAGTGGTTCCGCAGACCAAGCCGGTCCACAGCAAAAAGCCAATACTAGGAGCGCGGTGCGCATTTCCATTTCCCCCAGCACTCGTCGCTTGACGGGCAGCCCTAACCAATACTGGTCTAACTAGACGAATGGGATTCTCCGGCTGCATTGCCATTTCTGTCTAGCGCAGCTATCGGTAGTGACGCAGTCGGTGCGGTCCTCGCAGCCATCATTCGCGGTCGTTGGCGTTGACTATCGCCTTGCTTGGCAGAACTGGGCGGGGCGAGCCGACAAGCCGCGACGCACGAATCGTTCTCAGCCGAAGGGCGCTGAGCTCTGCGAGCAGTACCGGGTAGGGACCACAAGCCCGAGCATGGTGTTGGCGATCGCGTCAGGATATCGATCTATTGTCCGCCCACGACTCGATTCTGGCGGTTGTCTAGCAGCCTGCCCGGACCGGCGAAGCCATAGCACGGCAGCAAGGAATGCTCGCCCAGGGAAACACATGCCCGATGTCTTTCGCGATCGGCGCCATGCCGGTCAGGTGTTGGCGCAGTCGTTGTCCGCCTACGCCAAGCGTTCGGACGTTCTGGTGCTGGCCTTGCCGCGCGGCGGTGTGCCGGTGGCGTTCGAGGTGGCGCAGGCGCTGTATGCGCCGCTGGATGTGTTCATCGTGCGCAAGCTCGGGGTGCCGGGGCACGAGGAATATGCGATGGGCGCGGTCGCCAGCGGTGGCGTGCGGGTGCTCAACAGCAACGTGATCCACATGCTGGGGATCGACGAGGCGGCGGTCGAAGCCACCACCGTGGCCGAGCAGGCCGAGCTGGCGCGGCGCGACGCGTTGTGCCGATCGCGGCGCCCGATGTGTGCGAGCAGATGCGGCACGAGGCTGACGACGTGGTCTGCGCCAGGATGCCCGAGCCGTTTCGTGCCGTCGGCTGCTGGTATGAGAGCTTCGAGCAGATCAGCGACGACGAGGTGCGCGAGCTGCTCGCGATCGCCCGGCGCAACGCGCCCAGAGACTGAGCAACCGCCTGCCGGTCGCCACCTGACTCCGCCTCACGCCACCACGCGCACCTTCACGCCGCCAGCGCGCAGCGCCCGCAAGGTGCGCTCGGGTGTCTTGCGCGGCACGACGATCGCGGTGATCTCGGTCAATGGCGCGACGACGAAAGGCGATGCGGCCATCAGTTTTTCGGCCGACGCGAGCACGATGGTCTCGGCTGCGCGTTCGTGCAGCGCGCGCTTGACGGCGGCTTCTTCGGCGTCGCCGGTGCTCAGGCCCGCCTCCGGGTGCACGCCGGTGACGCCCATGAAATAAAGGTCGGCGCGCAGCTGCGCGGCGGCGGCGATCACCGCGGCGCCCACATTGACCATCGAATGCCGGAACAGCCGCCCGCCGAGCATCAGGATCTCGACCCGGGGGTGCTCGGCCGCCGCCACCGCCACCGTCGGGCTGTGGGTGACGATGGTGGCGCGCAGCGCCGGGTCGAGGTGGCGCGCCACCTGCAGCGCGGTGGTGCCGCCGTCGAGGATCACCACCAGCCCGGGGCGGACCAGCGACGCGCCATAACGCCCGAGTTCAACCTTCTCGTGGGTGGACAACTGCTCGCGCAGCTTCAGGTCGCCCGCAGCCGGGGCGGCGGGCAGGGCGCCGCCATGCACCCGCTGCAGGCGCCCAGCCTGGGCCAGCTCGCGCAGGTCGCGGCGGATCGTGTCTTCAGACGTCTGCAGCTCGGCCGCCAGGGTCTTGGCGACGATCTGCCCCTCGCGCGCCAGGCGGTCGAGGATCAGTTGCTTGCGTTGGGTGGTCAGCATGGGGCGGCGGGTGCGTGGGGCCGGTGCGGCCTTGCAGTGGCGGCGTCGATGCCGCTATGATTGCACGAAACTGCACGAAAATCATCAAACATGCACGGCACTGAAAACCCCCGGGTCCGCATCGTCGAAGAGCGCTTGTTGTCCAACGACTGGTTCGTCTTGAAGAAGACGACCTTCGACTATCGCCGGCGCGACGGCCGCTGGCAGCGCCAGAACCGCGAGACCTACGACCGCGGCAACGGCGCGGTGCTGCTGTTGTTCAATGCCGAGCGCGGCACGGTGGTGCTGACGCGCCAGTTCCGCTTTCCGGCCTATGTCAACGGCTGCGCCGACGGCATGCTGGTCGAAGCCTGCGCCGGCCTGCTCGACGGCGACGCGCCGCACGATGCGATCCGCCGCGAGGTGGCCGAGGAGACCGGCTTTCACGTGCGCGCGCCGCGCAAGCTGTTCGAGGCCTACATGAGCCCCGGCTCGGTGACCGAGAAGCTGCACTTCTTCGTCGCCGAATACGACGAGACCGACCGGCGCGGCGCGGGCGGCGGCGATGCGGCCGAGGGTGAGGACATCGAGGTCGTCGAGCTGGCGCTGGACGAGGCGCTGCAGCACGTGGCCGACGGCCGCATCCAGGACGGCAAGACCATCATGCTGTTGCAGCACGCCGCGCTGGTGGGGCTGCAGGCGCTGCGCACGCGCTGACGCCCGCGGATGAGGCGCCCGCAGCCACGCGCCGGCGCGTGGGCCGGCGGCGCGGTGTTCACTTCATCGGCGTCAGCAGCGCGGCGCCCAGGTTGCCCCAGGCGCAGACCAGGCCGTCGTCGTTGATGTCCAGCGCGTCCCAGAGCTGCCAGCCGGTGCCGCTGACCGGGTCGAGCACGTCGTTCAGCGCCTGCATGCGGCCGTGGCGCCAGATCACGGCGCGGCTGGGCCAGGTGTCGTTGGGGATGACCAGCACGCCGACCACCACGTCGTGGTTGTTGATCGCCGAGGGGAGCGCCCGCACCCCTCGAGGAGCTCCGAGGTCGCGCATCACGCCGTCGGCGTAGATGAAGGGGTGGGCAAGCCAGCCGTTGTCGGCGATGTCGGAATAGCCCACCACGTGCCCGGCCTCGTTGATGTCCGTCGCTTCGCTGCTGCGGCCACCCAGCGTGCCGAGCAGCGTGACGGTGCCGTTGTCGAACAGCGCCGCCTGGCTGGGCTGGTGCGGTGCGTCGATGACGACGCCCACCGCCTGCCTGCGGCCGTTGACCGAGCGGGCATAGCCGAACCAGCGGTCGGGGGCCAGGTCGACGACGCGGTCGGCGGTCCACATCATGGGGTGGGTCAAGCCGTTCGCACCGGGCGCTTCGCCGACGACGTCGCCGGCGTCATTGATGCCGAGTGCCGAGCTGGCCCCGTCGGCCAGTTGCGGCAACTGGCGCTTCGTGCCGTCCGGCGCCCACGCGGCGGCGTAGTGAAAGCCGAAGGTCTTCTCGTAGACGACGGTGCCGGCGACCATGCGCGAGGCGTTGATGGCGTTGCCGGTCCACGCATCGTCGGCGCCCGCACCATGCACGGTTCGAAGCTTGCCGCGCGGCGTGGCGATCCAGGCGGACCGGTCGTATTCGCCGAAGCCGATGCGCGAGCTGCCCACGGTGGTGCCGTTGGCATTGATGGCCGCACACGACCCGCTGTCGGCCAGTGGCGTCACCCGATAGGTCGTCGCGTGGGCGGCCAGGCATGCACCCAGCAGCAGGGTGGCTGGCAGCACAGACGTCAATCGCAATGGATTCATGGCGTTCTCCTCCGGGTAGTTCGGTGCCGCAGCCTAACTGATGGGCGCAGTGGCACCGGCCTCGGCGAAGGCTGAATTTTTTGGAGTCGAGGCTTTCGGCGGCCACGTTTCATGCCCGTGCCGATGCAGTTCATCGCATCGGCGTGGTGCGCGGGGTGGTCGCTGCCTAGATTGCGCTCCCTTGGCAAGCCAATCGGGGCGGGGCGATGATGAGACAAGGGCAACAGGGCATCAAGGCGTGGGTCAGGGCACGGGCCGGTGCATGGTGGCGAGGTTTGCTGGGCGTTGCCGTGTCGTTGGCGGTGCCCGCGGCGCTGGCGCAGCCGGCGGCCAGGCCGGCGATGAGCGCCGGCGACCTCTCGGCGTTCTTCGACGCCTACCTGCCGGGCGAGCTGAAGCAGGCCGACATTGCCGGCGCCGCGGTGATCGTGGTCAAGGACGGCCGGGTGCTGTTCCAGCGCGGCTACGGCTGGGCCGACCGCGAGCGCCAGCGGGCGGTGTCGCCGGACACCACGCTGTTTCGCATCGGTTCGGTGTCGAAGCTGTTGACCTGGACGGCGGTGATGCAGCTGGTGGAGCAGGGGCAACTGGTGCTCGATGCGGATGTTCAGCAATACCTGGACTTTCCGCTGCCGCCGTACCAGGGCCAGCCGGTGACGCTGCGCCAGCTGATGACGCACACCGCGGGGTTCGAAGAGACGGTGCAGGGCATGTGGATGCAACCGGGCGAATCGGCGGCCCTGGGCGACTACCTGCGCGCGCAGCTGCCGCCGCGCATCTTCGCGCCCGGCAGCACCGCCGCCTATTCCAACTATGGCGCCACGCTCGCGGGCTACATCGTCGAGCGGCGCAGCGGCCAAGCGTTTGCCGACCACCTGCAGCGCCACCTGCTGCGGCCCTTGGGCATGACCCACACCAGCTTCGCGCAGCCCTTGCCGGCCGCGTTGGCCGCGGGCTTGTCGCAAGGCTACGACCTCGGCTCGGGCGCTGCGCAGCCTTTCGAAGGGGTGCGCGTGGTGCCGGCCGGCTCGGCCTCGGCCACGGTGGCCGACATGGGGCGTTTCATGCTGGCCCAGCTGGGCGGCGGCGAGGCGGCGCCGGGCGACGCGGTGCCCGCGGCACTGTCGCCCACCTGGCTGGCCCGCATGCAGGCGCCGCAATGGCGGCTGCACCCCGGGGCACCGGCGATGACGCTGGGCTTCTGGGAAGACGATGCCTTCGGCCCGCGGGTGATCGGCCATGGCGGCGACACCTTGTGTTTCCACAGCGGGCTGTACCTGCTGCCCGAGCAGCGTGTGGGCCTGTTCTTCGTGCAGAACAGTGCCGGCAAGCGCGTGCTGCGCGATGCCTTGTTTCACCGTTTCGTCGAGCGCTACATCGGTGGCCCGCCGGCCCCGGTGGCGGCGGCCGAGGCCGACGGTGACCGCAGCCTCGAAGGCAGCTACATGAGCAGCCGCCGCGCCGAGCACAGCCCGGGCAAGCTGGGCAGCCTGCTGTCGCAGGTGACGGTGGCGCGCACGGCCGACGGGCAGTTGATGGTCAGCTCGGTGCGTGATGCCGACGGCCAGCCGATGCCGTTGCGGCCGGTCGGCAGCGGTGTGTGGCAGAGCGTGGGTGGTGGCACGCCAGAGTCGGCGTCGCGCCGGGTCTACTTTCGCCGCAACGCGCAAGGCCGCTGGGAGATGGGCGGGCATGTGCCGGTGGCCGTGTGGCAGCAGGCGGCCTGGTACGAGCGGGCCGGTGTGGTGGGCGGGGCGTTGGCAGCGGCGTTGCTGGTGAGTGCGCTGACCTTGCTGGCCTGGCCGGCCGGCGCGGCATGGCGGCGGCTGCGCCGGCGCTCACCGATGCCGACACCGATGCCGACACCGACGCCAGCCATCCGCGTGCTACGGCGTGCGGCCCGCTGGTCGGCACTGTTCACGCTGCTGCCCTGGCTGGCGTTGCTGGGGGCCATGGGCTGGTTGATGGCCGACGCGTTGGCGGTCACCGGCCCTGCCTTCGGCCACACCTTGCGGCTGGTGCAAGGGCTGGCCTGGCTGGCCCTCGGCGCCACGGTGCTGGCGGCATGGGTGCCGTGGCGGCGCGCGGCGCAGGGCGCGGGGCGCTGGCAGCGGTGGCACCTCGTGCTGGTCGTCGCGGCGGGGCTGGTGGCCGCCGCCGTGGCGTGGCAAGGCGGCCTGCTGTGGTGGGGCGGGCGCTATTGACCGCCGACCGGACCGGTGCGGCCTCGTCAGCCTTCGACCAGCTTGACGCCCCGCGCCGCCGGCTCGATGCGGTAGCGCGTGCCGTTGGCCGGCTTCAGCGCGGCAGCGTCCTGCCCGGGTAGGCTGACCGACAGCGCCGGCGCGGTGCACTGCTCGTGCGTGCGCGTCATGCCGGGCGGCAGCGCAAAGCGCTTGTCGTCGAGCTGGTAGCTCACTGCCACGCGGCTGCGGTTGCTGAGCGAAAACTTCAGCAGCAGCCGCGCCGGCCGGCCGAACATCTGCACCGCGTAATAGCGGCCGCTGCCGGGGCTGCGCGCCAGGCCCACGCCGATGTCGGTGGCGTCGGGCGAGAGCAGGTTGTGGCGGTGGCCGGGCGAATCGATCCAGCCTTGCACCAGGCCCTGGGCCAGCTCCTCGGTGTCGAAGCCGAACGAGCTGTACTGCATCGCGATGTTCTCGGCCACCATGCAGTAGCTGTAGCCCTGCGCCTGCGCGCGCTGCGACGGCTCGCGCCCGTCGGCCTCGTGGCCGTAGTTGTCGGTGCGCGCCATGTAGGCCGCAAAGGCTTGCGCGGCAGCGGTCAAGGTGCGGTCGGGCTCGATCGGGCCCAGGCCCTGCGTCTGGCGAAACGCATTGCTGCGCTCGACCACCAGGCGTTCGGCCTGGGCCAGTTGCGGCTGCTTTTCGGGCGGGGCGGACACGGCCGGCGCGATGAGCACCAGGCCGAAGATCGAGCTGAGCAGGGAAAAGAGGGCTGGGCGCATGGCGGGCATCGGGTCACGACCCGCCTTCTAACGGCCCACGGGGTGCCCGCGCCGACGGCGGGCCCCGAAAGGGCCACGGCCCGGGGCGGGCCGCAGCCGGGCGTGGGGTCAGCCGCGCGGCAGGCGCGTCGAGTGCACAACGACGACCTGGGTCGGCGCGCTGTCGGCCTGGGCCATCAGCGCGTCATCGTACTGGCGGTCGGCCAGTTGGCCCAGCGCGGCGACCAGGCCCAGCGTCAGCACCAGGGCGAAACCGGCGGCCAGACGGCGGGCAGCGGTCTCTTGGGCGGCGAAACGGGGGGTGGCGGCGGTCATGGTGGGCTCCTGGGTGGCCTTGCGGCGTTGTTGCGATGGAGCGAACTGTAGGGAGCCCCTGTCGAGGTCGCCATCGGCGTGCGACCGGCCGACGGCGCGAGCGGATGAACTGCGCCCCCAGCGGATGAATTGCGGGTGAACCCTTAGCAAAACGTCCGGGTTGACCCTAGGTTTTGGCCTGTTCCGCCGCCGAATCGGGCGTTTCGAGCTCCAGCGCGGTCAGCCACAGCCGGGTGTCGAACTCGAGCTGGTGGTAGGCCGGCTCCATGTGCGTGCACAGCGCGTAGAAGGCCTTGTCGTGCTCGCGCTCACGCAAATGGGCCAGCTCGTGCACGACGATCATCTGCAGAAAGTCGGCCGGCGCCTGCTTGAACAGGCTGGCGATGCGGATCTCGCGCTTGGCCTTCAGCTGGTTGCCCTGCACCCGCGAGACCATGGTGTGCGTGCCCAGCGCCTGCTGCAGGATCTTCAGCTTGTTGTCGTAGGCCACCTTGGACAAAGGCGGCGCATTGCGCATGAAGCGGTTCTTCAGCGCGTTGACGTGCTCGTACAGCGCGCTGTCGGTGCGCACCGTGTGCGCCTCGGGGTAGCGCTGGCGCAGCGTGGCGCCCAGGCGGCCTTCATCGATCAGGCGCTGCGCCTGGGCCAGCAGTGCGTGCGGATAACCGGCCAGGTACTTCAGCGGCCGCGGCGACAGGGGGGGTGAGGCAGGGGCCGCGGTCATGCCGCCATTGTCCCTGCCCCGTCGCGAAGGTTGCTCAGGCCGGCACGATCTCGACGCTCCACTGGTTCAGCGTGCCCTGGTCGGCTGGCGCCAGGTCGGCCACGCGCAGCGTCCAGTTGCCCTGGATCGGTTGCCCGGCCAGGCCGCTCAGCGGTGACAACGGCGTGGCCGAGTCGAAGGTGGCCTTCAGGTTGTCCTGCCCCCCGCCCAGCTGGCCGTGCAGCACCGCGCTGCGGCCGGTGGGCGAGAGCAGCTCGATGCGCAGGTCGCCGATGTAGGTGTGGGTGATGTCGAGCGCGACCTTGATGCTGCGCACGCTGCCGGCCTGGGCCAGGGCGATCGCGCTGCTGACGCCGGTGGCCGAGTTGTCGGGGATGCGCAGGTCGGGGGTCGCCGTGCCCCGCACCACCGCCGCCGCGGCGCCGTCGACCTGCAGGTCCATGGCCCAGCGCTCGATGCGGCCGACGTCCTGGCCTTCGAGGTCGCGCACGTTGAGCACCCAGTCGCCTTGCACCGGCTTGCCGACGAAGGCGGCCAGCGCGGCCGAGCTGGCCGAGTCGTAGTTGGCGACCAGGTTGTCGGCGTTGCCGCCCGAGCGCTTGTGCAGCGTGGCCACGGTGCCGCCGGGGCCGACCAGCTCGACCACCAGGTCGCCGATGTAGGTGTGCGAGATGTTGACGCTGGCCTGCAGGCGCTTGAGCGTGCCGCTGGCGGCGACGTTGATCTTGCTGCGCACGCCGTCCGGGTTGTTGTCGGGGATCGCCACCGGCGTGGTGTTCTCGACGTGCACCGCGCCGGTCGGCGCGCCCTCGCCGGTGCGAAAGCGCATCTTGTTGTCGGGCACGCCGATCTCGCCGATCACCAGGCCAGAGTCGGCGCCGCTCCACAGCCGTGTCGATGGGCGGGTGTCGTGCGACAGCGCGATGCCGGCCACGTTGCCGAACAGGTCGGTGCCGTCGCCCTGGTTCACGTTGTGTTCCAGGTCGTCGTGGCCGTCGGCCTGCAGCAGCCGGCATTGGTAGTGGCGGCTGCCCAGGCCGTCCTGGAATTCGTTCGAGCCGTTGGTGTCGCAGTGGTAGATGGCCAGCCCGCTGGCGGGCAGGTGCTGGTCCAGCCCGAGCTTGCAGCGGTTCTCGACGATGAAGTATTCGTTCGGCGCGCCGGTCTTGAACTTGTAGACGGTGTCGTAGGCGCCGTGCTCGACTTCGAGCTGCGTGCCGTCGCTGCCCAGCTCGATTTCGTTGTCGCACCAGCCGGCCAGGTCGCGCAGGTACGAGCACACCGGTGACGGCGTGCGGCCCGAGTTCAGGTGGTTGCCCGAGCCCATCAGGCAGTAGGTGCCGATGCCCGCGCTCTTGACGCCGTCGCCTTCGCGGTTGACGGCGCCGTAGTCGTACATGTCGGGGAAGCGGCACAGCAGGTGGCCGTTCTCGTGGCAGAAGGTGCCGATGCTCAGCTCGGACGCATTGCGGCCGGCGCTGGTCAGCAGGTAAAGGTTGGTCGACACGCCGCCGTAGCGCAGGTCGATGGTCGAGTTGTGCGGCCACAGCTCGCCGTCGTACTGCGTCTGCCCGGCATACAGGATGTTCAGCGCGTCGAGGATGCCCTCGCGGCGCGAGTCATAACGCGTCAGGTCCACGCCCGAGGCCACGGCCAGGTCGAGCGCCTCTTTGACCAGCAGCGTGGTCAGGTAGTGGCTGCGGTCGTGCGCCAGGCGGAACGGGCCGACCACGTCGTTGGTGTAGTCGAGCTTGCCCGACGAGACGATGCGAAAGTACTCGCGCGCCGAGCAGAAGTTGCCGTTGCGGGTGTAGTTGGCGCCATTGAGCATCTCGTTCACGTCGGCCTGGGTGACGGTGGTCTGCACGTCCTGGAATTCGACCAGGATCGTCAGCCCGCGCACCGGGCCGCTGCTGAGCCGCCGGCCTTCGAGCAGGCCGTTGCTGGGGCCGAAGCTGAGCGCGGCCGAATGCGCCACCGGCGCGGCGCGCGGCTGGCTGCGTGCGCGGCGGGCCTCGAAGCGGCGGTGCCGCACGGCCAGTGTTTCGCGCAGGTGGCGCGCCACGCCGGCCGGCGGCGGGCCGGTCACCGGCATGCCGCTGGAGACGTAGACCCCGTCGTTGAGCATCGCGTAGCAGAACTGGCCGCGGTCGCTGTCGTTGACGGCGGCGTAGCCGTCCAGCGTCTCGTGCACCGCGTAGTACTCGTCGCCCGTCACCTTGAGCTGGATGTCCGGGCCGCTGCGTTGACCGAAGGTCAAGGTCTCGCCAAAGATTGCGCTCATGTGCATCTCCTCGTGGCGACGGCCAAAGCGCGGACCTGCACCTTTGTCGGCCACCCTGGCATTGGGATCCGCAAGGGGGGTCGTGCACATCCCCAATAGAGGGTAGGGTGTGGCCTGGCCGGCCCCCTAAGGCGACGCTCTCAGGCGCGGGGCGCCGGCGCCTGCCTACGCCACCGACAGCAATGCCAGCAAGCTGGCCTGGTGCATCAGGCGCTCGCTGGTGGGTTCGGCGTCACAGATCGACTTCCAACCAAACAGCTCGACCCACCAGGCGTCGTCGGTGCCGGCATCGGCGGCGCGGGGGACAGGCATGGGTGGCCTCGACCTTTCATGTCCGGGCTCAGCCCCCTCGGGGGGCAGGCCCGGGAGGGCCGTGGGGGCTTCAATTCCACCGCCAGGACCAGATCATGTCGAGCGCGCTGTCTTCGCCCGACTGCGCGCGCAGCGTGAAGCGCTGGGCGGCGCGGTAGATCAGCTGCCAGGTGCCGGACGTGGCGTTGACGCTGCGCTCGTAGCCGACATACCAGCGCCGGGTCAGTTGCTTGCCGAGCGAGACGACGGTGGTCTGCTCGGCGCCTTCGCCTTGTTGCCGCACGCCGAAATCCGACAGGCCGATGTTGGCCAGGAACGCGTCGGTCGGGCCTTCGCCTTCGCCGGCCAGCAGCGCCATCGCGGCACGCTGCAGCAGGGCCGAATCGGCGCGGCCCAGGCCGTCGGGGGCGCGGCCGAGCACCAGCCAGCTGAGCTTGTCGGTGTCGCTCATCTCGGGGTCGCTGGCCAGGCGCACGCGTGGGTTCAGCGCGGTGCCGGTGACGGCCACGCCGACCTTCACATCGAGGTTCGGCCGGATCGCCAGGATGTCCAGCCGCGGGTCGTCCAGCGGGCCGGTGAAGACCAGCAGGCCGCGCTCGATCTCGAGCTTCTGGTTGTAGGCGCGGTAGGTGCCGCGGTCGGTCCGCACGTCGCCGCGCACCGCCAGCTGCTTGCCGGGGTTGGTGAGCTGCAGCGTGCCGCGCAGGTAGGTGTCGAGCCCGCGGCCCTTGATGCGCAGCGATGGGCCCAGGTCTAACGCCAAGTCGAGCTGGGTCTCGAAGTCCCGTTGGGCTGCGGTGGCTGCGGTCGCAGTGGTTGGCTGGCCGTCGGGGCCGGGGGCGCCGGGCTCGCCCGGGGCGGGTGCGCTCGCGGCCCGGCCGACCACGCGCACGTCGTCGTCCAGCCCGGGGGCGCCGCCGCGGCTGAAGTCGATCAGGCCTTCGTCGAACTTCAGCTGGCCGTTCAGCTTGGCCGAGTTGGGCCGCAGCGCCAGCGTGGCCTGGCCGGTGGCGACCAGGCGCCGGTCCAGCCGGCCGAGCAGGCGCAGGTAGTCGGCCTTGAGCGTCAGGTCGGCCTCGGGCCGGCGGCCCAGCGTGGCTTCGCCGCTGACGCGCAGCGTGCCGTCGCCGCCGCGCCATTCGAACTGCTCGATCTGGGCATGGTCGCCGTGCAGGCTGATGTCGACATTGCCATCGGTGAACTGCACGCCCTGCAGGCCGTTGCGCACCTCGAGCCGGCGGCCGGTCAGGCGGCCGCTCAGCTCGGGCGAGCCGAAGCGCCCGCCGAGCGTGGCCGCGCTCAGCAGGTCACCACCCAGGCGCCAGCCCGGCGGCACCCAGGCACCCCACGCGGCCAGCTTGGCCACGTGCAGCTGGAACACGCCGTCCAGCGGTGCCTCCGGCCCGGGCCAGCGGGCCTGCGGGGTCGTGCGGGCGCTGGCCACGCCGGCCATCTCGCCCAGCTGCGAGCCGGCCAGGCCGGCGGTGAAGTGCCAGGTGCCGTCGTGCGCGGCCAGGCCCAGCCGCATCGCCGACAGGCCCAGCGGCCGGTGCGCGGTGGCCTCGTCACGCACATCGTCGGCCACGCTCAGGTCGCCGCGCAAACGCTCGAAGACGACGTCGGCATCGAAGCGCTCGCCGGCCTGCACGCGGATGTCGCCGCCCAGCACCAGGTCGCCACGCCACCCCAGCTCGGGCTGCGCGCGGGCCAGCAGCGGTGCGAGCTCGAACGCGTCGAGCTTGGCGTCCAGCGCGATCTGGCCCGGCGCGTTGCCGGCGCCGGCGCGGTAGCGGGCCTCGCTCCAGTGCAGCGCGGTGCCGGGCAGGGCGATGCGGCCCGGCTCGGCGGTGGCTTCGCTCAGGCTGCCGTCGTCGTCCCAGGCCAGGCTCAGTGCCAGGTCCTGCGCGGCCAGCCAGGGCTGGCCCGAGCCGTCGCTGGCGCGGCCCTGCAGGTCGCTCAGGCGGCCTTGCCAGCGGCCGGCCTGCCACGGCTGGCCACCGTCGACCGCCGGTTGCCAGCGGCCGCTGGCGGCGAGCTGCAAGCGCGTGCCCTTGCCGGTGTGGGCACCCAGCACCTGCTCGGCCCAGGCCGGCGGGCGCGCCGGGCTCAGCAGCTGCAGGCTGAACTGGTGCTCGCGCAGGCTGCCCTTCAGCTCGGCCTGCAGCGTGTGCACCTGCGCCAGCTGCCAGGCCAGGCCGTCACCGGTGAGGGTGGCGTTGAGCGGGCCGTCGCCAAGCCCGCTGCCCTGGGCCTGGGCCTCGACGTGGTCGGCGTGCCAGTCGGGGTTGACCAGGCCGCTGGCGCGCAGCTGGCCCTGCCACTGCGGCGCCGCCTGGGCGTCGGCCCAGCGTGCCTCGGCATGGCCTTGCAGGGTGCCGGCGCGTGGCAGCCACACGGCCGGGTCACCGGCGCCCAGGCTGTTCAGCCACGGCGCCAGCGCCGACAGCGCCGGGGCCTCGACGTTCAGTTCAAGGCGCCGCGGCGCGCCGCCGCCGTCTTGCCCGATGGCGGCCAGCTTGTTGCCGGCGCCGTCGAGCTGGGCCTTCAGGCTCGCGGTGCCGCTGGCGTCGCGGCTGGCGCTGAGCTCACCTTGCAGCGGCACCCCGGCCCATTGGCTGGGGCGCAAGACCACGCCGAGGCGGCCGACCACGCCATCGAGCGGGGCGGCGCGCGGCGTGGGCGAGGGCGCCCAGCGGCCGTCGCTGTCGAGCGTGGCGTTGAGTTGGCTGGGGCCGCGCCGGGCCGGCGGCGTGGCGCCCGGCCACCACAGCAGCGGGTCGAAATCGACCAGTTCACCTTGCGCTTGCCAGGCCCAGGGGGTGCTGCCGCCGCCCAGCGTCAGCTGGCCCTTCAGCGTGGCGCGGGCGTCGCCGGCGCGGGCCACGGCCTGGGTCAGCGTCAGCTGGCGGCGGTTCAGCTCGGCTTGCAGCGCCAACTGCACCGCAGGGCCGGTTGCGGCGGGTGTGGTGGGCGCCTTCGGCGGGGGCGCGGCCTTGGCGCTGCTGGCCTTGCGGGCGGGGGCCGCAGGCGCGTCGAGCCGGCCTTCGAGCTGGCCGTCGAGCTTGGCGTGCCAGCGGTCCAGCGGGTCGAGTGTGGCGGTGGGGGATGACGCGGCCGATGCGGGCGCGGAGGGCGCAGAGGACGGGGCCGCGGCATCCAGCGCCGGCAGTCCGTTCAACTCGAGCGTCAGCGGGCCGGCCAGCGTCATCGCCGGCAGGCGCTGGTCGAGCGTGGCGGGGCGCAGGCCGTCGAGCAGCAGTTTCAGCTGCAGGCGCTCACCGCCGACCTGTGCGCCGGCCACCGGCTGCAACACGCCGCTGCCGCGCAGCTGGCCGCCGGGCGTGGCGCCGCCCAGGTCCAACTCCAGCGTCTGCAGGGTCAGGTTGCCCAGCGCCTGCGGCTGGCCCTGGGCGGCCAGGTGCAGGCGGCGCAATGGCAGCTTGCCTTCGTCCCAGCGGCCGGGGTCGTCGTTGACGAGCGTGGCGTCGATGTCGGCCGGCGCCGCCATGCCGCTGCTCTTGACGTGGGCCTCGCCGCGCAGCTGGGTGTGGGGCGCATCGGCCTGCAGCGCGGCCAGGTCCAGCGCCTGGGTGCGCAGGTTCAGGCTCGCCAGCGGCCACGCGGCGAACGGCGTCACGGTGGCGTCGGCATCGAGCGCCGGGCCTTTCGCGTCGGCCCCGGCCAGGTGGGCCTGGGCTTGCAGCTGGGCCAGCGGGCCGCTCAGTTTCAGCGAGGCCTGCCAGGGCGTGGCCGCACCGTCCAGGCTGCGCGCACTGGCCTTCAGTTGCAGCGCGAGCGGCGGGGCGGTGGCCAGCTCGCCCTGGGCTTCGGCCTGCAGGCGCTCGGTGCGAAAGCGCAGCGTGCGCAGCGTGTGGCGCGCGCCGTTCGCATCACCCAGCGCGAGCCGGGCCTGGATGTCGAACAGCGGGGGCGCACTGTCCACCTGCAGCCGGCCGAGCTGGGCGGTTTCGATGTCCAGCGCCACAGGCAGGTGAAGGTCGGTGGGCGCCGGGCTGCTGGCCGAGCCGCCGCGGGGCGGGGCCGAGCGCCACAGCGCCTGCTCGGCCGACAAGGCCTGCAGATGGACGCGCAGCCAGGGCTCGCCCGGGCCGGGGCGGGTGGTCCAAGAGCCGGCCAGGCCTTTGAGCTGCACACGCTGCAGTTCCAGCACGTTGCCGTCTTGCTCGAAGCGCAGCCGCTCGGCCGACAGCTCGTCGCCCAGCAGCGCGCCGCGCAGCCCGTCGACCCGCAGGCCGGGGATCTGCGCCAGCAGCCAGGCGCTGCCGCCTTCGGTGCGGCTGAGCCAGGCGCCGCCCGAGACGATGGCGATGACCAGCACCACCAGCGTGGCATCCAGGCCCCAGGCGGCGCGGCGCCAGGGCCGGCGCGGGGCGGCGGCGGGGGGTGGGGGTGTCGAGGGGGTCGCGTCGGTCATCGGGGCTTGGGATCAGAACGCGATGCCGACGCTCAGGTGGACACGCCACTGTTTCAGTTCTTGCCCATAGGCCAGGTCGAGCTTCAGCGGCCCGACCGGGCTGCGCCAGCGCGCGCCGACGCCGTAGCCCAGCGCAGGCTTCAGGTCTTTCACGCTGTCGGCGGCGCGGCCGGCGTCGACGAAGGTGGCCCACCAGACCGACGGCAGGTCTTTGGACACCGGGTGTGCGATCTCGGCGCTGGCGGTCACCAGCAGCTTGCCGCCGGTGACGCCGCCCTCGGCCGTGGCCGGCGCCAGCGTGCGGTAGTCGTAGCCCCGCACCGAGTCGTCGCCGCCGGCGCGAAAGCGCTGCGAATCCGGCACCACGACCTCGTGCTTGGTCAGCACGCCGCCGAGCTCCAACCGCGCTTCGCTGAAGAAGCCGTTCGGCAGCGGCTTGTAGCCGGTGACACGGCCGTACAGCCGGGCGAAGGGGCCGGACGAGGGCCTGTCTTCGACCGGCAGTGACGGCGCCAGGCCGGTGGCCCAGCCAGCGCCGACCTGCAGGTTGACCGTGGCACCGCGCGTGGGCAGCACCGCGTTGTCCAGGCGGCGCCAGGTGTTGTGCAGGTTGGCCGACAGGGCCTTCAGCGTCAACGCGTCGATGCAGCCGCCGTTGGCATAGCTGCATTCATTGCTGCGTTCGAGTTCGGCAAAGGCCAGGCGCTCGTGTTTGGGCAGGTCTTCCGAGCGGCCCAGGCGCACGCGCTGCGAGATCACGCGGTCTTCGTCGGTCTTCAGCAGCTCGTAGGTACCCCCCACCAGGTAACGCTGCATCTTGGCGTTAGGGTGGGCCGAAATCTCGCCGTCCCAGGCCTTGCGGTCGCGGCCGAGCTCGAGCTTGTTGCGTGCGGTTGCGGCCCAGCCGAAGATGCGGCGGTGGGTGTATTCGAGCGTCGCCCGCGGGCCGGTGGTGGTGCCGTAGCCCAGGCCGGTGGTGGCGTTCTGCAGCGGGGCCTCCTTGATCTGCACCAGCACGCGCGAGCGGCCCAGCAGCGCCGCGTCGGGGTCGAGGCTGACGGCGACCTGGTCGAACAGGCCGGTGCGCAGCAGCCGCTCCTGGTAGTCGAGCAGGCGGGTTTCGGTCAGCGGCGCGCCTTCTTCGAAGCCGGCCAGTGCGCGCACGCGCTCGGCCTCGTGGAAGGCCAGGCCGGTGATCGCGATCGACTCGGGGCCGCCGCCGGCGCGGAACAGCGGGCCGCTGTCGGCCACCGCGAAGATGCGCACCTTCGGGGCCTCGGTGCTGTCGGGGTCGTCGCCGCCGATGACCTCGGCGCTGGTGCCGCTCCAGCTGGCGGCGGCATAGCCCTCGGCGCGCAGGCGGCCGATCACCGCGCTCTTGGCACTCGACCAGGTGTCGTTGCGAAAGGCGGCGCCGACGGGCAGCGCCCAGTTCTCGAGCAGTTCGTCGTGCAAGGCGCGGGCACTGCGATCACGTTTTTCGAGCGCGTCGCCCAGGTCGCCTTGGAAATCGATCACCAGCCGTTCGACGCGGGCGGTGGGGCCGGGTTCCAGCGTCAGCCGCACCAGCCGCCCGTCGCGTTCGACCTTGGCCTTGGCGGCGAAATAGCCTTCGGTCTGGACCAGCGTGCGGGCCTGGGCCGGCGCCGCCGCGATCAGGCGTGACCATTCGACGTCGCTGATCTCGATGCTCGAATCGGATGTGGCCGTAGCCGCGCTGGCTGCGCTCGCCGCCGATGCCGGGGCCTGCGCGCCGCCGGGCCGGTTGGCCTCGGCCGCATGCTGGTCGGCGATCGCGCGGGCCAGGTCGAGGTGGCGCTCCAGCAGCTTGCGCAGCTCGGCCGGGGCGATGACTTCGAGCTCGGGCACGGCCGTCGCTGGCGCCGAGCGGGTGTCGAGCGCCGGCGGTGGTGGCGCAGCGGCGGCCTCGTCTTGCGCCCAGGCAGGCGCTGCCCCGACGATGCACGCGGCGAACATGAGCATGGGCACCAGAGCAGGTACCACGGCAGGCACCCGAGCCCGTGTTGGCGCGAGGCTCATTTGCTGAGCAAGCGCATCGCTCCTTCGAGCCCGGCCAGCGTGAGCGGGAACATGCGCTGGTGCATCAGCTGCTGCATGATCGAAATGCTCTGCCGGTACTGCCAGACACCTTGCGGCTCGGGGTTGATCCAGGCGTATTTCGGGAAGGCGTGGGTGAGCCGCTGCAGCCATTCAGCGCCGGGCTCCTCGTTGTTGTATTCGACGCTGCCACCGGGCTGCAGGATCTCGTAGGGGCTCATCGTCGCGTCGCCGACGAAGATCAGCCGCCAGTCCTTGTTGTACTTGCGGATCACGTCCCAGGTCGGCGACTTCTCGCTGAAGCGGCGCCGGTTGTTCTTCCACATGAAGTCGTAGACGCAGTTGTGGAAGTAATAGAACTCGAGGTGCTTGAACTCGCTCTTGGCGGCCGAGAACAGCTCTTCGACACGGTGGATGTGCTCGTCCATCGTGCCGCCCACGTCCATCAGCAGCAGCACCTTGACCTTGTTGTGGCGCTCGGGCACGAGCTTGATGTCCAGCATGCCGGCGTTGGCCGCGGTGCAGTGGATGGTGTCGTCCAGGTCGAGCTCGAGCTCGGAGCCTTCACGGGCGAAGCGGCGAAGGCGCCGCAGCGCGACCTTGATGTTGCGCGTGCCCAGTTCGAGCGAGTCGTCGTAGTCCTTGTAGGCGCGCTGGTCCCAGACCTTGACCGCGCTCTTGTTCTTGCCCGGCCCCCCGATGCGGATGCCCTGCGGGTTGTAGCCGCCGTGGCCGAAGGGGCTGGTGCCGCCGGTGCCGATCCACTTGCTGCCGCCCTCGTGGCGCTCTTTCTGCTCTTCGAGGCGCTTTTTCAGCGTCTCCATCAGCTCGTCCCAGCCCATCTTCTCGATCGCGGCCTTCTGCTCGGGGCTGAGCTCGTTTTCGAGCACCTTCTTCAGCCATTCGAGCGGGATCTCCTTGCCGAAGTCGGTCAGCAGCTCGACGCCCTTGAAGTAGGCCGAGAACGCGCGGTCGAACTTGTCGAACAAGGCCTCGTCCTTCACCAGCGTGGTGCGGGCGAGAAAGTAGAAGTCGTCGATCGACGGGCCGATCACGCCTTCTTTCAGCGCTTCGAGCAGGGTCAGGTATTCCTTGACCGACACCGGCAGCTTGGCGGCGCGCAGGGTGAAGAAGAAGTTGGTCAGCATGGCAGGGCGCGAAACGGGGCTCTCGAGAAACGGCGGGTCGCCCCGATTTTCTTGAACCCCGTGGGGCAAGGGCCGGGCCCGGCCTGGGGGGCCACGAGAGCGCCGGCTCGATGGTGCCACATTGTGCGTTGCCGGTCGTGACCGGGTGCAGCATCGCCCCATGGGGCCAGATGGACCTCGCTGGGGCTCCGTGCGTCTGCGCTGGCCGCCGAGGCGGTCAGGTCTTCTTCGGCCCCGGGTCGTGCGCGGCGATCCAGCCGAAGAACTCTTCATGCCAGAGCTTGGAGTTGCGCGGCTTGAGCACCCAGTGGTTCTCGTCGGGGAACCACAGCAGCCGCGCTTCGACGCCGCGCGCCTTCAGCGTGTTGTAGTAGGCCAGGCCCTGCTGGTCGGGCACGCGGTAGTCGAGCGCGCCGTGGATCACCAGCGTGGGCGTCTTCATCGCGGCGGCAAAGGCGTGCGGGCTCTGTGAGTTGACCTTGGCCAGGTCGTCCCAGTACCAGGCGCCCAGCTCTTTGGCGTGCCAGGCGTAGGCGTCGTCGGCGAACATGGCCGTCCAGTCGTAGCAACCGGCGTGGCACACATAGGCGGCGTAGCGGCCGGGCTTGAGGTGGCCGTTCATCCACGCCACCATGAAGCCGCCGTAGCTGCCGCCGGTGGCGAACACGCGCCGGCGGTCGGCCCAGGGCTGCTTCAGCACCCAGTCGGTCGCGGCCTCGATGTCCTGCAGCTCGAGCTCGCCCCAGCGGTGGGTGATGCTGTCCAGGAAGGCGTGGCCGAAGCTCGACGAGCCGTGGTAGTTCACGTTGACCACCACGTAGCCTTGCGAGGCGAAGAGCTTGTAGTTCCAGCGGTAGTGCCAGTGGTCGCCCGGCGCGGTGTGCGGCCCGCCGTGGATGGTGTGCAGCACCGGGTATTTCTTCTTCTTGTCGAAGCCCGGTGGGTAGAAGACCCACATCTGCACCTTGTCGCCCAGCGCGCCGGTGATCCAGCGCTCTTCGTGGGTGCCGAAGGCGTAGCCGCCGAGCAGCGCGTCGTTGAAGCTTTCGATCCGGCGCGGCTCTTCGCCCGGCAGGTGGGCAGTCAGCCGGGCCGGGTGGTCGGCGGTGTCGCCCAGCGTCACCAGCGTGCCGGCGGACTTGTCGAAGCTGGCCAGCGTGCCGCCGGCGACGATGACCTCGGCGCGGCGGTCGGCCAGGTCGAAGCGCCACAGGTGCGAGCGCCCCTGCTGCTCGGCGGCGAACAGCAGCGCCTGGCCGTCTTCTTCCCAGCGCAGCGGGGCGTTGACCTCGTGGTCCCACTCGGCGCTGACCACGTCCCAGCGGCCGCCGCCGCGGGGACAGACGGCCAGCTGGCGCGGCATGGTGTGCTTGCGCTCCTGGTGCGAGGCGGTGAAGGCGACGCGGTCACCGTCGGGGCTGTAGCGCGGGTGGCCGAAATCCCACTCGGGGTCGCGGGCGATGTCGGTGAAGCGGCGGCTGCGCAGGTCGAGCTCGGTCAGCGCCATGCGGGCGTCGACCGGCTTGGTCGGCGACGGGTCTTGGGCAAAGACGATGCGCTTGCCGTCGGGCGAGATGTCGAAGGCTTCGGCGTCGGGGTCGGCGCGGGTCAGCTCGTAGGCAGTGCCCTCGAACAGGTCGGTGGTCTTGCCGCTGGCCAGGTCCAGCATCAGCAGGTGCGGCACGCGGTCTTGCGGGACGAAATGGTCCCAGTAGCGGTAGGTGGCCTCGCTGGTCGCGTAGCCGGTCTCCTTGCGGGCCTTGAAGGCCTTGTGCGCCTTGGCCTGCGCTGCGGCGCCGCGCAGCCCGGGCCGCACCCAGCTGATCAGCGCCACGCGCTTGCCGTCGGGGAACCACTTGAAGGCCTCGACGCCGGTGGCCACCTGGCCGACGCGGCGCGCCTCGCCGCCGTCCGGCGGGATGACGTAGAACTGCGGCTCTTCGTCCTTCTTGCCTTCCTGCTCGCGCTTGGCGACGAAGCCGATCAGGTCGCCGCGCGGCGAAAAGCGCGGCTGGGCGTCTTTCTCGCCGGCGTGGGTCAGCGCCCGAGGGCGGCCGCCGAGGGTGGACAGCAGCCACAGCGAGGTCTGGCCCTTGTTCTCGGCCATGTCGTAGCGGGCCAGCGAGCAGACGACCTGGGCCCCGTCGGGGCTCAGGCTGGGGGCGCCCAGGCGCTCGACTTTCCACAGTGCATCGATGTTGAACTTCTTCTTGGCCATGCAGGCTCCGGGTGAGCGGGTTGTGACGGAATGGTCAACCGTTTGAGCCCGCGAGTATGACGCCGGGAAGACGCGAAGCGCGTCGCCCCCCCCACGCAGCGAAAATGGGCGACCGCGCCTTGCGCGCAGAGCGCCGCCATGACCTACAAGCAGTTTCCATTTGACGGCCCGGCCCCGAGCCCGGGCCGCCGCCAGCTGTTGCGCGGTGCCGTGGCCGCCGCGGCCCTGCCGGCCTGGCCGGCGCTGGCGGCGCCCTCGGCCCTGCAGGTGGGTGGCCTGCCGGTCACCTGCAACCTGACGCTGCCGGTGGCCTGCAGCGCGCGGGCCGCGAGCAACGCCGCCGGCAAGCGCTTCGAATACAGCAAGTACAACGGCTGGCCGGAGATCAAGGAGTCGCTGATGACCGGTGGCGTCCAGGCGGCCTACATGCTGGCGCCGCTGGTGATGGACCTGGCGAACAAGAAGATCCCGGTCAAGATCGTGTCGCTGGGCCACCGCTCGGGTGCGGTGATCATGGTGCGCACCGATTCGCCCCACAAGAAGTTCAAGGACCTGACCGGCAAGCGCATCGCGATCCCGAGCCGGTTCGCGGTCGATTTCCTGTTCCTGCGCAAGATGCTGGCGCGCGAGGGCATGACGCCGAAAGACATCCAGATCATCGAGATGCCGCCACCGGACATGCCGGCCGCGCTGTACGCCAAGGCGGTCGACGCCTACTGCACCGGCGAGCCCTTCGGCGCGTCGGCTCAGCGCGCCGGCTACGCCACGCCGCTGCGCATGACGCGCGACGAGTGGCGCAACTACATCTGCTGCGTGCTGACGGTGCGCGAAGAGCTGATCCGCGACGACCGCGCGCTGGTGCAAGACCTGGTCAACCATGTGCTCGGCGCCGGCCAGTGGCTGGACCAGCAGCAGGGCAACCGCGACAAAGCGGTGGCGATCGCGGCGGGCCGCAAGTTCTTCAATCAAGACCCGAACATCCTGAAGTTCGTGATGGAGAACCCGACCGACCGGGTGACCTATGGCGACCTGCGCATGATCCGCGCCGAGTTCGACGAGCTGATGCAGTTGTCGGTCGACGCCGGCACGCTGAAGGCGCCGGTGGCCTACGAGAAATACGTGGACGAGAGTTTTGCCAAGGCGGCCAAGGCAGCCCCGATCAGCCTGTGATGAAGCACGTTTTCTCCCGAGGCCTGCCGGGCCTGATGCTGGCGCTGGCGCTTGGCACCACCCCGCAGGCCGCCCCGGCGCTGAAGGCCGGCGTGTTCGAGCCCGCGCAGCCGGCGCCGGAGTTTTCGCTGCAAGGCTCCGACGGGGCCGAGCTGAAGCTGGCCCGTTATCGCGGCAAGCTGGTGCTGCTGGTGTTCGGCTTCACCAACTGCCCCGAGGTCTGCCCGACGACGCTCGCCACTTTGGCCGAGACCCGCAAGGCGCTGGGCGCCGACGCGGCCGCGGTGCAGGTGGTCTACGTGACGGTCGACCCGGAGCGCGACGACGTCACTCGCATCCGCCAGTACCTGGGCGCGTTCGACGCCAGTTTCATCGGCGGCACCAGCAGCCCCGACACGCTGGCGGCCATGCGCAAGCGCTACGGCGTGGCGGCAGAAAAGGTGGCCCGGCCGGGCGGCGGCTACGGCATGAGCCATTCGAGCTCGGTCTACCTGATCGACCGCGAGGGCCGGTTGCGGGCGATGATGCCCTACGGGCACGAGGCCAAGGATTTCGTCCACGACCTCAAGCTGCTGCTGGCATCGAAGTGACACGGGGCCGCTTCTTCGGCGGGGCTGCGGGCCTGCTGGCACTGGCATTGGGGTTGGTGCTGCTCGCCGGCGCGGGCTGGGCGGCCTTCGCGCCGATCACGCTCGATTCGCGCGACGAGCTGTTCGAGATCCCCAAGGGCACCTGGGCGCGGCGCATGGCGGGCGACAAGGTCGAGATCCTGCCCGACCGCATCGACCTGACGCTGGCGCTGAACGACACGCTGCTGCTGCGCAACCAGGACGAGGTGCCGCAACAGTTCGGCCCGGTGCTGATCATGCCGGGCCAGAGTTTTCGGCTGCCGTTCGAGGTGGCGTCGACCTACAGCTTTGCCTGCACCGCGCACGCCAGCGGGCAGATGAGCGTGGTGGTGGCGCCCACGCCGGCGCCGGGCTGGCAGGCGCTGCAGTGGCGCTGGCGGCGTTGGACGAAGAAGGGGTGAGACGGGTGAAGACATCGAGCGTGAGAAGGAGAGCGCGTTGAGCGCCATGAACCCAACGACAAACCGCGGGCCGCGCGACTGGCTCGGCAAGGTGTTGCCGCCGCTGGCGGTGCTGGCGGTGGTCATCGCCGTCTGGTGGGCGGTGGTGGTGAAGACCGAGAGTGCGATCTTCCCGACACCGTGGGCGGTGGTGACCGGCGCGCTCGAGCTGGCCGAGGACGGCACGCTGTGGGAGCACATCAGCGCGTCGCTGTTCCGGGTCGGCGCCGGTTTCGGGCTGGCGGTGCTGGTGGGCATCCCGCTCGGGCTGTGGATGGGCTGGGTCGGTGGCGCCTACCGCACCTTCAACCCGATCTTCCAGATGCTGCGGCCGATCTCGCCGATCGCCTGGATCCCGCTGGCGATCCTGTGGTTCGGTGTCGGCGATGTGTCGCCGATCTTCCTGATCTTCATCTCGTCGGTGTTTCCGCTGATCGTGCAGACGACCTCGGGCGTGCACACGATCGACCGGCGCTACCTGCGCGCGGCGGCCAACTTCGGCGTCCCGCGCACGGTGCTGTTCCGCCAGGTCGTGATCCCGGCCGTGCTGCCCGAGATCATCGTCGGCATGCGCATCGGCATCGGCGTGGCCTGGCTGGTGGTGGTGGCGGCCGAGATGATCGCGCTGCGCTCGGGCCTGGGCTACCTGATCATGGACTCGCGCAACGCCGGCAATCGCTACGACCTGGTGATCGCCGCGATGATCATCATCGGCATGATCGGGCTGCTGCTGGATGGCCTCACCCGTTTGCTCGAACGCCTCAAGACCGTGAAGTGGCGCTATGTCCGATAACAAGAACAAGATCGTCGTCGACGGTGTGCACAAGGCCTTCGCGGGCGCCAAGGGCAGCGCGCTGCCGGTGATCGGCGGTGTGGGCTTCACCATCGCCGACGGCGAATTCGTCGCCATCGTCGGCCCGTCGGGCTGTGGCAAGTCGACGCTGATGAACGTCATCGCCGGCTTCGAGCGGCCCGACAGCGGCCGGGTGCTGATCGACGGCGCGCCGCTTGCCGGCCCGAGCCCCAAGGGCATCGTGATCTCGCAGCACGGCTCGGTGTTCCCGTGGTTGACGGTGCAGCAGAACCTGATGTTCGGCCTCAACGGCGAAGACCACGGGGCCCAGCACAGCGAGCGCGCCGCGCTGGCCGACCACTACGCGGCGATGGTCGGGCTGAAGGGTTTCGAGTCGGCCTACCCGCACGAGCTGTCGGGCGGCATGTTGAAGCGCGTCGAGCTGGCGCGCGCCTTCATCGTCAAGCCCGAGATACTCTACCTCGACGAGCCGTTCTCGGCGCTCGACGCGCTGATGAACCTGCGCATGCGCAACGAGCTGCTGCGCATCCTCGACGAAGAGCGCCACACGGTGCTGCTGATCACGCACGACGTCGACGAGGCGGTCTACATGGCCGACCGCGTGCTGGTGCTGTCGCCGCGGCCGACGACGATCCAGGCCAGCTTCGAAGTCAGCCTGCCGCACCCGCGCCGGCTGGGCAGCCCCGAGGCGCAGGCGCTGCGCGAGGCGATCCTGAAAGAGCTGGGCTTGTAGCGTTCGCGGGCGTCAGCGCGGCCGCGCCAGCTGGTATTCGAGGTGCGCCCGCACCTCGGGCCATTCACCGGCGGCCAGGCTGTACATCACCGTGTCACGCACCGTGCCGTCGCGGCGCAGCGCATGGTGGCGCAACACGCCGTCTTTCTTCGCTCCCAGCCGCTCGATCGCGCGCTGCGAGGCGAAGTTGTAGTTGTCGGTGCGCCAGCCCACGAGCTGGGCGCCCAGCGTGTCGAAGGCGTGCTGCAGCAACAGCAGCTTGGCGGTGGTGTTGACGGCGCTGCGCTGCACGCTCTTGGCGTACCACGTCCACCCGATCTCCAGCCGGTCGACGGCCGGCACGATGTCGTGGTAGCTGCTGCTGCCCAGCACCCGACCCGTGGCCGAATCGAGCACCGCAAACGGCATCCGATGCCCCGCTTCGCGATGCTCCAACGCCGTCGTGATGTAGGCCAGCGTGTTCTGCGGCTCCGGCACGGACGTCACGCGTATGTTCCACAGCTCACCATCTGCCGCTGCGGCCTTCAGGCCTTCTTCATGCTCCAGCGCCAACGGCACCAGCCGAACCGGCGCACGTTCCAAAGTGACGGGTTGAACGTTGATCATGTCTTCACGATGGGTGACTGAGCGCGCGTAGCGCCGCTCACTTCAAGTGGCGTGCGCGGATCCGGCTTCGCCGGTCCGCTGCGCGGTCTTGCAGACCGCGGCGGGCCAGTGGCCCGCCCCTTCGCCAGGCACGAAAGGTCCACTGGACCTTTCATGTCCGGGCTCAGCCCCCTCGGGGGGCTCTCAGCGATTATTCCTCTGCATGAAGACGAGTTTTTCGAAGAGCGTCACATCCTGCTCGTTCTTCAGCAGCGCCCCCACCAGCGGCGGCAGCGAGACCTTGTCGTCCCGGCTGCGCAGCGCCTCGACCGGGATGTCCTCGGCCACCAGCAGCTTCAGCCAGTCCAGCAGCTCGGAGGTCGATGGTTTCTTCTTCAGCCCGGGCAGGTTGCGCACGTCGTAGAAGCTCTTCAACGCGGCGGCCAGCAGGTCTTTCTTCAGGTTCGGGAAGTGCACGTCGACGATCTTGCCCATCGTCTCGGCGTCCGGGAACTTGATGTAGTGGAAGAAGCAGCGGCGCAAGAACGCGTCGGGCAGCTCTTTCTCGTTGTTCGAGGTGATGAACACCAGCGGCCGGTGCACGGCGCGCACGGTTTCGCGTGTCTCGTAGACGTGGAACTCCATCCGGTCGAGCTCGCGCAGCAGGTCGTTCGGGAACTCGATGTCGGCCTTGTCGATCTCGTCGATCAGCAGCGCGACCGGCCGGTCCGACGTGAAGGCCTGCCACAGCACGCCCTTGACGATGTAGTTGTGGATGTCCTTGACCCGCTCGTCGCCGAGTTGGCTGTCGCGCAGGCGGCTGACCGCGTCGTACTCGTACAGGCCCTGGTGCGCCTTGGTCGTGCTCTTGATGTGCCATTCGAGCAGGTTCAGCCCCAGCGCCGAGGCGGCCTCCTCGGCCAGCATGGTCTTGCCGGTGCCGGGCTCGCCCTTGACCAGCAGCGGGCGCTTGAGGGTCATCGCGGCGTTGACCGCCAGCATCAGGTCCGGGGTGGCGACGTACTTGTCGGTGCCTTCGAATTTCATGGGAAAAGTGGCGTGTGCGCCGGGCAGGGTGGGGGTGGCCGGAACAGTATAGGCGCGCCCCTATAATCCTTGATCCGCTCGAATGACCTCTCGACTCAGGCGATGAAGAACATCAAGGCAATCACTCTTTTCGTGGCGCTGGTCGCCTCCGCCACCCTGGCCCAGGCGCAAGGCGTCACGGGCGACGCCAAGGCCGGCGAGAAGAAGAACGCCATGTGCATCGGCTGCCATGGCATCGAGGGTTACCAGGCCAGCTTCCCGCAGATCTACCGCGTGCCGAAGATCTCGGGCCAGAACGGCAAGTACATCACCGCCGCGCTCGAGGCCTATCGCAAGGGTGACCGCATGCACCCGACGATGCGCGCCATCTCCGGCTCGCTGACCGACCAGGACATCGCCGACCTGTCGGCCTACTACGAAGCCCACGGCAAGGATGCCGCCGCCACCGCGCCGGCCCAGGCCGAGATCCCGGCCCAGCTGAAAGAGCGCATGGCCGTCTGCGTGACCTGCCACGGCACCAACTTCAACAACACCACCGACCCGGCCAACCCCCGCCTGGCCGGCCAGTACGCCGACTACCTGAAGGTGTCGCTGCGCGCCTACCAGACCGAAGGCAATCACATGGTGGGCCGCGCCAACGCCACGATGGGCGCGATGGCCAAGCCGCTGAGCGAGGGCGAGATCGAGCAGATCGCGTCGTTCCTGTCGAGCCTGCCGGGCGAGCTGAAGACGGTCTCGCACGCGAAATTCCGCTGAGCCAGCTCGGTGCAAAGCCCGGTATGGGGCCCGCCAGTCAAGCCGCTGAATCAGCGGCTTTTCTTTTGGCTGGGCTTCACGGGCTTCAGTTTGCGGCTGGCCGGCCGATAGCCCACAACGAGAGGATGGTGCGCGCCTTGGCAGTCCCGCGCGCCTAAAGCCCCCCGGCCATGCTCAAGAAGATCACCGTCGACCAGGTCCGCGTGGGCATGCACCTGCATGCGCTGGACGGCCCCTGGATGGACCACCCGTTCTGGAAGACCCGCTTCGTCATCCGCGACCCGGCGGACCTGGCCAAGCTGCGGGCCAGCGGCGTGGCCGGCGTGTGGATCGACATCAGCAAGGGCCTGGACGTGGCGCCCGAGGCCAGCGCCGGCGCCGTCGCGCCCGCGCCGCTCGCGCCGCCTGTGGCCGCGCCGCCGCCAGCCCCGCCCGCTGCGGCCCGCGCCGCGGCGCCGGCCATGCCCCCCGCCCCCAGCCACACGCTGCAGGAAGAGCTGAAGCAGGCCGCCGCGCTGTGCCGCCAGGCCCATGCGCAGGTCAAGTCGATGTTCAGCGAGGCGCGGTTGGGCCGGGCGGCCGACGCCGAGCAATGCCTGCCGCTGGTCAACGACATCGCCGACTCGGTGTTTCGCAACCCGGGGGCGCTGGTCAGCCTGGCGCGGCTGAAGACGCAGGACGACTACACCTACCTGCACTCGGTGGCGGTGTGCGCGCTGATGATCACGCTGGGCCGCGAGCTCGGCCTGTCGGCCGATGCCTGCCGCGAGGTCGGTCTGGCAGGGCTGATGCACGACCTGGGCAAGGCCGCGATGCCGCTGGATGTGCTGAACAAACCCGGCAAGCTGACCGACGACGAATACACGCTGATGAAGACCCACCCGTTGCGGGGGTACGAATTGCTGGTCGAAGGCCGCGGCGCGCCCGGGGCGGCGCTCGATGTCTGCCTGAACCACCACGAGCGGATCGACGGCACCGGTTACCCGAGCGGCTTGCCGCCCGAGCGCATCAGCCAGTTCGCCCGCATGGGCGCGGTGTGCGATGTCTACGACGCGATCACCTCCGACCGGCCCTACAAGATGGGCTGGGACCCGGCGGCGTCGATCGCCGCGATGGCCACGTGGAAGGGGCACTTCGACCCGGCCGTGTTCAAGGCCTTCGTCAAGGGCGTGGGCATCTACCCGGTCGGCTCGCTGGTCAAGCTGCAATCGGGCCGCCTGGCGGTGGTGCTCGAGCAGAACCCGCAAAGCCTGGCGGCGCCACGGGTCAAGATCTTCTTCTCGACCAAGTCGAACATGCCGGTGTCGGTGCAGGTGCTGGACCTGGCCCGCGCGACCGACAAGATCGTTTCGCGCGAAGACCCGAAGGTCTGGGGCTTTCCGCAGCTCGACGAGCTGTGGGCCGGCGAAATGGCACCGAAGCGGGGCTGACCCCCAAGGGCGCCCGATGTGGGCGCGGATATCCCCTTGCTTGCACCGGCATGGGCCTTGCCTACACTGCGCCGGTCGCCCCCGCCTTCGAGGGGCTCGAGGAGAACCGACCATGCCCCGAACCATTGCAGCGGCCTTGCTGTCGCTGGCGCTCGTTGCCGGCGCTGCCGGCAGTGCCCAGGCCCAGGCCCAGACCTTCCGCTGGGCCAGCCGCGGCGACGTGCAGACGCTCGACCCGGTGTCGCAGAACGAGTTGTTCACCAACGCGATGAACGGCCAGATGTACGAGTTTCTCGTGGCGCGAGACAAGCAGCTGAAGATCGTGCCGTCGCTGGCCACCGAGTGGAAGCAGGACGGCCCGCTGAAGTGGACCTTCAAGCTGCGCAAGGGCGTGAAGTTCCACGAAGGCCAGAACTTCACCGCCGACGACGTGGTGTTCTCGGTCAACCGCGCGAAGGAAAAGACCTCGCAGATCGCCAACTACGCCACCGCGCTGGGCGAGCCGAAGAAGATCGATGACTACACGGTCGAATTCAACCTGACGCAGTTCGACCCGATCTTCCTCGAGCACCTGAACACCATCTACATCATGAGCAAGACCTGGTGTGAAGAGCACAAGGTCACCAAGCCGCAGGACTTCACCAACAAGGAAGAGACCTACGCCGTGCTTCACGCCAACGGCACCGGCCCGTGGATGCTGGTCTCGCGCGCGCCCGACGTGAAGATGGTGCTCAAGCGCAACCCGGCCTACTGGGGCAAGATCGAAGGCAATGTGCAGGAGGTGGTCTACACCCCGATCAAGAGCGACCCGACGCGGGTGGCCGCGCTGATCTCGGGCGAGGTCGATTTCATCCTCGACCCGCCGTCGAACGACCTCGACCGGCTGCGCAACACCGACGGCGTTCGCGTCATCGACGGGCCCGAGAACCGCGTGCTCTTCATCGGCCTGGACCAGGCCCGCGACGAGCTGCTCTACAGCAGCGTGAAGGGCAAGAACCCGTTCAAGGACGTGCGGGTGCGCAAGGCGCTGTACCAGGCGGTCGACATCGAGTCGATCAAGACCAAGCTGATGAAGAACCAGGCCACGCCGACCGGCGCGGTGATGCCGTCGCCGCTGGGTGATTTCAACGACCCCGAGATCGAAAAGCGCCTGCCGTTCGACCTGACCGCGGCGCGCAAGCTGATGGCCGACGCGGGTTACGCCGACGGTTTCGAGGTGACGCTGGACTGCCCGAACGACCGCTACATCAACGACGAGAAGATCTGCGTCGCGCTGGCCGGCATGTGGGACAAGATCAAGGTCAAGGTGCGCGTGAACACGATGCCCAAGGCCACCTACTTCCCCAAGCAGGAGAAGATGGACACCTCGATGTACATGCTCGGCTGGGGTGGCTCGATCACCGACGCGGAGACGACCTTCACGTCGATCTACCGCAACCGGGGCGAGAAGGGCATCGGCGAATACAACCGCGGCAACTTCAAGGACGACGAGCTCGATGCGCTGGTCGCCGCGTCGAGCAAGGAGCCCGATGTCGAGAAGCGCAAGGCGCTGATCAAGAAGGCCTTGCTGCGCCACAACGAGCAGGTGCACCACATCCCGCTGCACCGCCAGTTCATCCCCTGGGCGGCACGCAAGAGCGTCAGCGTCGTGCACCGGGCCGACAACTGGCTCGAGCTGCAGTGGGTCCAGCTGAAGTGAGGCGACCCCGCCATTGACGAAAAACGGGCCGGCCGCTTGCGCGACCGGCCCGTTGTTCATGCAGGCCCGCCGCGAAGCGGGCCAGCCAGGTCAGCGAACGCCTTGGCGGCCTTCGGTCTTGGCGGCCTTGGCAGCCACGGCGGTGCCGCAGGCGACCCAGGTGCCTTCTTGGGCGCCGTACGCGCCGTTGTAGTACCAGGCGAAGTTCGGGTACACGCCACGCAGCATGTACAGCTGGTTGGTGTTGCCGGAGTCGGTCATCGTCAGCTGCTGCTCTTTGCGCTTCGTGCCGGTCTTGTTGGTCGCGTAGCTGCCGCTGAGCGTCCACTGCTCGTTGTTGCGTTGCACGACGGTGGCCACGCCGGTGATCGACTTGTTCACGGCGTCGAAGGTGACGTTGTACTGGTTGCCGTACTGGTCTTGCAGGCATTCCTGGGCCATCACGGCGGGTGCGCTGAACACGGCGGCCAGGGCCAGGGCGGCGATCTTCACTTGCTTCATGCGGTGTGCTCGTTTCGTCTTGATTGGCGAGGCACGCACTGCGCGTACCCCGGCCCGATCTGGGCGGTCGTGAGCATAGGTAAGCTCACCGTCAAACGGCATCCCCAAAAGTCATCCCCAAATTGGGGGGGCTCGCGCTCAACGGGTGAGCCAGCGCGATGGCTGGGTCAGTCGCGCGTGGCGCGTTGGCGCACCCGGTCGAGGTACGCCAGGCCGTCTGGTGGGCGGCCGCTGCGTTGCGACTCCCAGATCATCTCGCCCAGGCACTCCATCACCTCGTGGTGGGCGTCGTGCAGCGATTGGCGCTTGGCGGCCAGCAACTCGACGGCCTGGCGGATGCCGCGGGGCTGGTCGATCGAGACCTGCTCGCTGATCGTCAGGTGCATCGCCAGGTGCAGGAACGGGTTGGTCTTGCCGCCTTCGACGCTGTAGGTGGCGGCCAGTGCGGCGTCGACGTCGGCCAAGTCGGTGGCGTATTCGGGGTGTTCGTCGATCCAGCCACCGGCCAGCACCTCGATCGCGGCCAGCGGGGCACGCTGCTTCTGCTTGGCGGCGACTTCGCAGAAGAATCGCCGGACGTCGTGCTGGGAGGGTTGGAACATTCGACAATTGTCGCCCCGCAGCCTTGCCCCCAGCGCGCCATGCACGTCACCACCGAAGCCTTGTTCACGCAAGCCCGCACCGCCAGGGGCTATCTGCCCGGCGAGGTGCCCGATGCCACGCTGCAGGCGATCTACGAGCTGGTGAAATTCGGCCCGACCTCGGGCAACTGCACCCCGCTGCGCATCGTCTTCGTGCGCACGCCCGAAGCGCGTGAGACGCTGGCGCAGTGCATGAACCCGGGCAGCAACCAGGCCAAGGTGCGCGCCGCACCGGTCGCCGCCATCCTGGGCACTGACCTGCTGTTCACCGAGAAGCTGCCCCGCCTGTTCCCGAGCGCCGATGCGCGGTCCTGGTACGCCGGCAACCCGGCCAAGACGACCGATGCGGCGATCCGCAATGCGCACATCCAGGTCGGCTACTTCATCATCGCGGCCCGCGCGCTGGGGCTGGACGCAGGGCCGATGGGCGGCTTCGATGCCGGCGCGGTCGACGCCGCCTTCTGGCCCGCGAGCCCGAAGCGCAGCATCGTGGTCTGCACGCTGGGCCATGGCGACGCCAGCCGGCTGCACCCGCGTGACCCGCGGCTGGATTTCGACGAAGCCTGCGCATTCGCCTGAGGCCACCGCCGGGTGATCACCGACCCCTGGTTCTATGCGGTGGCGGTGCCGTCGGTGGTGCTGATGGGCCTGTCCAAGAGTGGTTTCGGGGCCGGCTTCGGCGCGCTCGCGGTGCCGCTGATGGCGCTGGCCGTGCCGGTGCCGCAGGCCGCGGCGATCATGCTGCCCTTGCTGGCGATCATGGACGCCATGGGCCTGGCCGCGTTGATCCGCCAGCGTGACAAGGCCCTGGTGCGATTGCTGCTGCCGGCCGGGCTGATCGGCACGGTGATCGGCACGCTGCTGTTCGGCGTGCTGTCGGCCAAGACGGTGGCCGGCGTCGTCGGCGTCATCACGCTGGCGTTCCTGGCCATTCGCATCGCCTTCCCGCCGCGGGCGGACGCGCCACCGCCGCCGCGCTGGCTGGGCTGGCTGCTCGGTGCCACCTCGGGCTTCACCAGCTTCGTGGCCCATGCCGGCGGCCCACCGGTGAGCTTCTATGTGCTGCCGCTGAAGCTGCCGCCGATGGTCTTCACCGCGACGATGTCGGTCTTCTTTGCGGCGATCAATGCCAGCAAGTGGGTGCCCTATGCGTGGCTCGGGCTGATCGACCTGCGCAACCTGTCGACCTCGCTGGCGCTGGCGCCGTTTGCACCGGTCGGCGTGTGGCTGGGCCTGCACGTGGTGCGCCGCCTCGACCCGGTGTGGTTCTACCGCCTGTTCCACATCGGCATGGCGCTCACCGGCAGCAAGCTGGTCTACGACGCGTGGCGTTAGCTGCCCGGTAAGACAGGTGGTCTGCCGGCAGATAGGACGGAACCGCTTACGTCGAACACCGCTTGTCACAGGATTTGTAGGAGCAGGCCGACAAAGAGTGCGGCTGCTGTCCCATGGTGCGCCGCCGGCCATCGCTTCAAGCTGAGGGCCATGGAAAAGACCACCTACTCCCCGACCAGCTATTCCTCCACCACGCCGGATGTGGACGCCTCGGTTGAAGCGTCTTTGTGGCAGCCGCCCTCCGCGTCAACCGGACCTTCGTCCACGGCTGCCCAACAGTGGGAGGCGCCCTCGGGCGGCAAGCGGATCGTTCCGGCCGTCGTCATCGGCGTGGCCGTGGCGGCGCTGGTGGTGGGCATGAACTACCGGTTCAAGCACAACGACCACGACACCACGCTGGCACAAGGTCAGGCGACCGAGTCCATCGTGACCGAGCCGCCGGCGGCGGGCACGCCCACCCCGGCGACGGCAACGACCGAAGCGGCGGCACCCGCCCCCGTCCCTGCAGCCGTCCCCGCCACCGAGGCCGCGCCCCCCGCGCCAGCGGTGACTGAGCCGGCACCCGCCCCGGCCGTGAAGCCACGCGCCGAAGCGCCAGCGCCGGTGCAGCGTTCGACCCCCGCAGCTCCTCGCACGCCTGCCGTCCAACAACCTGCAGCGCCAAGCCCCGACCTGCGCGCCCCGTTGCCTGAGCCGACGCCGGCCCCGGCGGTGCCCGACCCGGCGCCCGTGCCGACACCGATGCCGTCCGCCCAGGTGCCCCAGCCGCTGCCCGAGACCTCACCGCAGCCACCGCTGCCGGTGCCCGCCCCCACGCCGGTGCCGCAACCGGCCCCGGAGCCCAGCAATTCGAATTGACGGCAACCTGAGTTCGCTGTCGCCGCGCTGAAGCCTTCAGCGCGGCGTGGGCGTTTGGGTGGCTTGGGTGGCTTGGGTGTCGTCCTCGGCGTGCCAGCCTTTGCCGCCGGGGTGTTCGGCCCGATGCGCGCGGTCCTGCGCAAACATTTCTTCCAGCTGCTGCCGGCCCGCCTTGGCCATCGCCATCAGGCGGGCCTGGTCGCCGCGGTGCGGCGCGAGCGCGTGCAACTGCTCGACGCTGTGGCGGCGGAACTTGAGCGCCAGCGTGCGCGCATGGTGGGGCTCGAAGCCCAGCGTCTCCAGCACGCTGCGGCCCGACATCAGCGCCGAATCGAAGGTCTCGCGCTCGATGTGCGTGACGCCGCGCTTGTTCAGGTCGTACCAGTGCTGCGCGTTGCGCGCCCGCACGACCAGCGTCAGGTTCGGGAAATGGGCCCGCGCCAGGTCGACCACGGCGAGGCTTTGCTCGATGTCGTCGATCGCCACCACCAGCACCTTGGCGCTGCCGGCGCCGGCCACGCGCAGCAGGTCCAGCCGCGTCGCGTCGCCGTAGTAGACCCGCCAGCCCCATTTGCGCAGGCTTTCGACCTGCTCGGCCGAGTGTTCCAGCACGGTGGCCCGCAACCCGTTGGCAAACAGCAGCCGGCCGACGATCTGCCCGTAGCGGCCGAAGCCGGCGATGATGATCGGCGCGTCCTGCGCCTCGGAGATCGGGGCGAGCCCGTGGTCATCGGGCCGGCCAGCCGCGCGGCTCGCGCACCAGCGGTCGGCGCCCACCAGCAGCAGCGGTGTCAGCAACATCGACAGCGCGACCACCGCCACCAGCAGCGACGAGGTCTGGGCCTCGATCACCCCGGCCTGCGCAGCGGCCTGGAAGACGACGAAGCCGAACTCGCCGCCTTGCGCCAGCAGGATCACGAACACCGGCCGCTCGACCAGCGGGATCGGCATCAAGCGCGCCATCACCGCCAGCACCAGCGCCTTCAGCAGCAAGAAGGCCACGACCAGCCCAGCCACCCAGGCCGGGTGGGCCCAGACCGCGCCGAAGTCGATGCTCATGCCGACGGCGATGAAGAACAGCCCCAGCAGCAGCCCCTTGAAGGGCTCGAGGTCGGTCTCCAGCTCGCGCCGGTATTCGCTCTCGGCCAGCAGCACGCCGGCGAGAAAAGCGCCCAGCGCCATCGACAGGCCCACCGCCTGCATCAAGGCCGCGGTGGCCACCACCAGCAGCAGCGAGGCGGCGGTGAAGATCTCGGGTGTCTTGCTTTGCGCGATCCAGCGCAACGCGGGCCGCAGCAGCAACCGGCCGCCCAGCACGATGACGGCGATCACCGCGACGGCCTTCAGCGCCCCGGCCCAGCCGCCGCCCTCGCTGCCGCCGCCCCCCACGGCCAGCAAGGGCACCAGCGCCAGGATCGGGATCGCAGCGATGTCCTGGAACAGCGCCACGCTGAGCACGCTCTGGCCCGAGGTGGTCGACATCAGGTTGCGTTCGGCCAGCACGCCCAGCCCGATCGCGGTGGACGACAAGGCCAGCCCCAGCGACGCGACCAGCGCGAGCCGCCAATCGGCCCCCAGCGCGACCGCGGCGCCGCACATCAGCGCGGCCGAGCCCAGCGTCTGCACCGCGCCCCAGCCGAAGATCGGCCGGCGCAAGGCCCACAGCCGCCGCGGCTCGAGCTCCAGCCCGACCAGGAACAGCATCAGCACGACGCCGAATTCGGCGAAATGCAACATCGCCTGCGCATCGGTCACCAGCTTCAGGCCCCACGGGCCGATGACGATGCCGGCGGCCAGGTAGCCGATGATCGAGCCCAGCCCGGCCAGCCGGGCCAGCGGCACCGCCAGCACCGCGGCGCCGAGGTAGACCAGGCTGGTCAGCAGCCAGCTTGTCGTGTGTACTTCTTCCATCGCGGCGGGGCTTTCAGTCTTCTTCGGGGCGGTCGGTGGCGGGCACGAAGCAGGAGGTGTCGACCTCCAGCTCGGCCAGTTCGGGCCAGTTCGGGTAGCTGGCCAGGAGCTCGGCGTACATCGCTGCGTGGGCCCGCACGGTGTCGTCGTCGACGCGGTGTGCGGCATGCAGCACCAGCGGCGGCAGAAAGCGCATGCCGGCCAGCGCGGCGGTCTGCTCGGCCGGCGGCCAGAAGGCGTCGATGAAGTGGCGGTTGTGGCCGCTGGGGTGGTAGGCGTCTTCGGCGCCACCGGTGCTGACCACCAGCCACAGGTCTTTGCCGCGCAGCGCGTTGCCGCCCGGCCCATAGGCCCAGCCGAAGCCGAACACCTCGTCCAGCCACAGCTTCAGCAGCGCCGGCATGCCGTACCAATGGAAGGGAAACTGCCAGACCACCAGCTTGGCCTGTGCGAGCAGCGCGCGTTCGGCGTCGATGTCGATCAGGTAGTCGGGGTAGATGCGGTACAGGTCGCGCACCAGCGCGCGGCCGGGGGGCAGGGCATGGGCCGCCTGGAGCAGGGCACGGTTGACGCGCGAGTGGTCGAGCCGAGGGTGGGCCACCAGCACGACGATCTCGGGGGCGGCAGGGGCAGGTGCGGGCATGGATGGGCCGGGAGGGGGCGAGGAAGGCGGGGGCGAGAGGGCCGCCCGCGCCGCCGGGGTTCATCCGGGGCGGGGGCCCGTGGGCTGGCCGTTACCATACCTTCGAATCTGGAGCCTGGGTTGCGAAGCCCGGGTCGGCCTGGCCACAACAGGAGACGAGAGCGCATGCCGGTGATCGCGATCGCAAATCCCAAAGGGGGCGTGGGCAAGAGCACGCTGGCCACCAACCTGGCCGGCGCCCTGGCGCGCCAGGGCCACGCGGTGATGCTGGGTGACCTCGATCGCCAGCAGTCGTCGCGGCAGTGGCTGCAGCTGCGGCCGCCGGCGGCGCCGGCCATCGCCAGCTGGGAGATCCGCGAAGACACCGGCCAGGTGCGGCCGCCCAAGGGCACCACCCACGTCGTGGTCGACACGCCGGCCGGCCTGCACGACAAGAAGCTGAAGGCCTTGCTGAACCTGGCCGACCTGATGCTGGTGCCGCTGCAGCCCAGCCTGTTCGACATCCAGGCCACCCACGCCTTCCTGGCCGAGCTGCGCGGCCACCCGCGGGCGGCCAAGATCCGCATCGGCCTGGTCGGCATGCGGGTCAAGGACCACACCATTGCGCAAGAGCGGCTGCAGGAATACGTGGCCACGCTGCCGGCGCCGATGGTGGCCACGATCCGCGACACGCAGAACTACGTGCACCTGGCCGCCCACGGCCTGACGCTGTGGGACGTGGCGCCCAGCCGCGTCGAGCGCGACCTGGCACAGTGGGAGCCGCTGCTGACCTGGGTGGCCGCATGACGGCCCAGATCGAGCACCTGGCCGACCTGGCCGGCCGCGTGGGCGAGGTGCTGGGCGTCAGCGACTGGATCACCGTCGACCAGGCCCGTATCGACCGGTTTGCCGACGCGACCGGCGACCACCAGTGGATCCACGTCGACCCGGTGCGTGCGGCCGCCGGCCCCTTTGGTGGCACGGTGGCGCATGGTTTTCTCACGCTGTCGCTGCTGCCCTGGTTCTTCGACCACGGCTTCGTGGTGGCCGACACGCGCATGGGCCTGAACTACGGCCTGAACAAGGTGCGCTTTCCGGCGCCGGTGCCGGTGGACAGCCGGCTGCGCGCGCAGTTCAAGCTGCTGGCCTACGAGCCGATCGAGGGCGGGGCGCAGTTGCTGGTCGAGGCGACGATCGAGCGCGAAGGCGCCAGCAAACCAGTGTGCGTGGCAGAGTCATTGACCCGCCGCTTCGTTTGACAGCTACGATCCCAAACTGAGCGCCCGAGGTCTCGGCAAGCCGAGCCCGCCCCCGAGGGGATCAAAGAACTCGGGAACGGCCCTTCGTTTCTTTGAGAGACCCACAGAGCCACAAGCCCTTGATGAAAGTCCTGCTGGTCGATGACCACCCCCTGATCCTGTCCGCGCTGAAGGCCATGATCGAGAACCTGAGCCCCGGCGTGGTGGTCAACGCCGTGTCCAGCGCAAAAGAAGCCCGCTTCACGCTGCGTGTGCAGCAAGACCACGACCTGATGCTGCTCGACCTGCAGCTGGGCGACGCCAACGGCTTCGAGTTGCTGACCGAGGTGCGCCAGACCGACCCCGAGCTGTCGGTGGTGGTGCTGAGCTCGTCCGACCGCGCCAGCGACGTGATCCAGGCGATCGACCTTGGCGCGATGGGTTTCCTGCCCAAGCGCATGACCACCGAAGACCTGGCCGATGCGCTGCGCCTGGTGATGGCCGGCGGCATCTACGTGCCGACGATGACCGTCAACCCGGTGCGTGACGCCGACGAGCCCGAACCCACCTCGCCGCCCGGTGCCCCGGCCCCGGGCGAGAGCCTGCCGTCGTTCGAAGAACTCGGCATCACGCCGCGCCAGGCCGATGTGCTGACGCTGCTGCTGCAAGGCAAGTCCAACAAAGACATCGCCCGCCGCCTGGGCCTCTCGGTCGAGACCATCAAGGACCACGTGCAGGCGGTGCTGCGCGCACTGGGCGTCAGCTCACGCACGCAGGCGGTGCTGGCGGTGGGGCAGATGACGCAGAAGAGGCGCGGCGCGGGACGCTGAAGCGGTGAGTCTGGGAAATGGGACGGCGCTTCGCGGCCGGTCGATCTCATGTCCTGGACATGAGATCGGGCGCGGTGCAAGGAACATCACCTCAGCAACTGTGATGAGACCCGGCTGATTGCGTACCAAGACAATGATGCCGCTGAGGCCTCATGGCTTGGCAACCGGCAAGTTCTAAGAGATTCCAACGGGAGGGCACGATGAAGAGGCAACTGATTGTCATCATTTCGATCGGCATGAGTATGGGCGCTGTGGCGGCGCTTCCCAGCTACCGATGCGAGCGCCTGCGCGTCAAAGCTGATGATCTCGACGTGCGGCCCGCAGCCGTCAATTCCCGCGGTGAAATCGTTGGGACTGTGAGGCCTGACGCTCCTCCCGACGCTATTGCCTACCGCTGGGGAAAGAACCTGGGCGCTTCGCGCCTAACCCGCAGGAAGCGCGAGTCCTATGCCAGTGCCCTCAACGATGCAGGGCAGGTCGTCGGCACTGCCGTTCGGAAAGATGGCAGGGTTGGTGCGCTGACATGGGTCGATGGCGTCGAGCTGGAGTTGCAGGACCTCCCCGGACCGCACAGGAACTCCTACGCCTTTGGCGTCAACAACGCTGGCCAGATCGCGGGCAAAAGCCTTGCCGGCGGGAAGCGATGGCACGCGGTAGTGTGGGACCAGGGATCGATCGTCGAGCTCGTGGATCCGAACGACGAGCAAGACAGCGACGCCAGGCACATCAATGATGATGGACTGATTGTCGGCGTCCGGACAGTCGACGAGTTTCACTCGCACGCCACGAGTTGGGACCACGGCGTGATGACTGATCTTGGTGTGCTCGACGGCGGTGCGCGATCCGTGGCATCGGCCTCGAACAGCCACGGACTCATTGTCGGAATCAGCAACATCGCCGGCGGCGAACCTTGGCTGTACCGCGCGGTTGCGTGGCGCAGCGGCGTCATCACGGATTTGGGTCTACTGACGGGTGCGCAGGCAGGCTATGCCAGCGCCGTCAATGACACTGGAACGATTGTCGGTGCATCCGAGGCCTTTCCGGCGTCCAGGACGGCGGTGGTCTGGTTCGACGGGGCGCCAGGCCCTGTCGATCTCAATTCATTGCTGATCGAAGGCGGGTGCACGGCCGCGGATGGCTCGTCAGTGAAGCTCGAATGGGCAGCCGGCGTCAATCGACACGGCCAGATCGCGGCCTACGGAGTCGCGGAGAAGAGTATTGGCTTCCGCCTCACTCCGCAGTAGCGGCCGCGGTGGGTCGGCTACGCTGGTGTGTACGCCAACCTGACGTAAATCGGCGCAAACGCCTCTGCCTGCGTCAGCTCGAGCAGTCGTTCGCGCGCCAGCTCGAGCATCGCGATGAAGGTCACCACCATCACCGGGGCGCCGCGGGTCACGTCGAACAGGTCCTGGAATTCGACAAAGCGCTGGCCTTGCAGGCGGCGCAGCACGGTGCTCATGAACTCGCGCACCGACAACTGCTCGCGTGAGATCTTGTGGTGCTGGTGCAGCTTGGCGCGCTTGATGATGTCGGCCCAGGCGTCGCGCAACTCGTCCACCGACACGTCGGGAAAGCGCGTCACCAGCGATTGCTCGACCGTGACCTGGGCGCGCAGGAAATCGCGGCCCAGCTGCGGCAGGGCGTCCAGCCGCGCGGCGGCGAGTTTCATCTGCTCGTATTCGAGCAGGCGGCGCACCAGCTCGGCCCGCGGGTCTTCGGGCTCGGCGCCGTCGTCGGTCTTCTTCGGCGGCAGCAACATGCGCGACTTGATCTCGATCAGCATCGCGGCCATCAAGAGGTAGTCGCTGGCCAGTTCGAGGTTGTGCTTGCGGATCTGGTCCACGTAGCGCAGGTACTGGCGCGTGACATCCGCCATCGGGATGTCGAGGATGTTGAAGTTCTGCTTGCGGATCAGGTACAGCAGCAGGTCCAACGGGCCCTGGAAGGCTTCGAGAAAGACCTCGAGCGCGTCGGGCGGGATGTACAGGTCGGTCGGCAGCGCGAACAGCGGCTCACCGTACAGGCGCGCGACGGCGATGCCGTCCACCACCTGCGGCGAGTCCACCTCGGGCGCCGACGGCGGCGGCAAATCCGCTTCCGGCGCGACGGCCGTGCCGGTCACTTGGGCTGGGTCTGGTAGACGTAAGGCTGCTGGGCGACGCGGGCGGCCTGGAATTCAGCCTGGGCCTCGCGGTCTTGCGAGCGGTCCCACAGCAGGGCGCGGCCGGCGCGCTGCTCGGCCTCGAGCGTCGGCCGCTTGGCCTTCAGTTCGTCGATGAACTGGGTGACTTCGGACTTGTAGGGTTTCCAGAACAGCGGCATGGGGGGCCTTCGGGGCGAAATCGCGTACGGATGAAGCGGCGCATTTTAGCGGGTCGGGCTTCCGGGGCGGCTCCGACAGGGCTGGCCCGTGAGCGGCGTCAAGGCTGCCGCTTCACTGCCGTGAGAATCCCGCGCAGGATCTCGATCGGCGCGGGCGGGCAGCCCGGAATGGTCGCATCGACCGGGATCACGTTGCCGACCTTGCCGCAACTGGCGTGACTCTCGCCGAAGATGCCGCCATCGCAGCCGCAATCGCCCACCGCCACCACCAGTTTCGGCTCCGGCATCGCCTCGTGGGCGCGGCGCAAGGCTTCTTCCATGTGGCGGGACACGGGCCCGGTGACCAGCAGCATGTCGGCGTGGCGCGGGCTGGCCGCGAACCGGATGCCCAGGCCTTCGATGTTGTAGTAAGGGTTGTTGAGTGCGTGGATCTCCAACTCGCAGCCGTTGCAGGAGCCGGCATCGACCTGGCGGATGGTCAGTGCCTGGCCCAGGATGGCCAGCAGGTCTTGGTGGATGCGCGAGGCCTCGGCCAACACGGCGTCGTCGACGGGCGGCGGTGCTTCGGTCACGATGCCGACGCGGGTGATCTGGTGCAGGATCTGCCACATGGCGGGGCCCTTATAGGTCGTGTCCGGAGTAGCTGAGGTTGAACGACTTGTTGATGAGCGGAAAGTCGGGAACGATGTTGCCGATCACCGCGTGTTCGAGCACCGGCCAGTTCTGCCACGAGGGGTCGTGACAGTGGCAGCGGCGGATCGTGTCGCCGACCAGTTCGAGCGCGACGAAGACCTCGCCACGCCAGCCTTCGACCCAACCGGCGCCGATCGCGTCACCTTGGCTTGGCTGCAATGCGGCCCGCACCGGCCCGGCGGGTAGGCCCCGGCACAGCGCGCGCAACAGCCGCAGAGATTCCAGCACCTCGTCGAAGCGCACGGTGACCCGCGCCGCGACATCGCCATTGCGGTGGGTGGCCATGCGCACGTCGAGGTGATCGTAGGGCGGCAGCGAGGGGTTGCAACGCAGGTCCCAGGCCTGGCCGCTGGCGCGGCCGGCCAGGCCGGTGAGGCCCAACTGCGCGGCCAACTGCGGTGTCACCCGGCCGGTGGTGATGAAGCGGTCCTGCAGACCGGCATGTTCGTCGTAGATGCTGTGCAGGCGGCGCAACTCGGGCTCGAGCACATCACACTGTGCGGTCAGGCGCCGCAGCGCCTCGGCGTCGACATCGACCGCGACGCCGCCGGGCACGATGCGGTCCATCGTCAGCCGGTGGCCGAACAGCGCCATGGACAGCCGCAGCCAGTCTTCCCGCAGGCGAGAGAACTGGGCGAGGCCGACACCGAATGCGGCATCGTTGCCCAGCGCGCCCAGATCGCCCAGGTGATTGGCCACACGTTCTCGCTCCAGCAGCACGGCGCGCAGCCACTGTGCCCGTTCGGGGATGTGGCATCCGGTGGCGGCTTCCAGCGCCATGCAATAGGCCCAGGCGAAGGCGACCGTCGAATCACCCGACACGCGGCCCGCGAGGCGATGGGCTTGCAGCGGCGGCAGTTCGGTGAAGCGGTGGTCGATGCCCTTGTGCACATAGCCCAGGCGCTGCTCCAGCCGCAGCACCTTTTCGCCGACGACCGAGAAGCGGAAGTGGCCGGGCTCGATGATGCCGGCGTGAACCGGGCCGACCGCGATCTCATGCACCCCTTCGCCCTCGACACGCACGAACGGGTACCGCGCGGGCTCGGCCTGGCCCTGCCACAGGCCGTGGTCGAGCCAGGGCCGGGTGTCGGCGGCACCGTCGGCAACCAGGCCGTGCAGATCGTGGGCGACGCGCTGCATGCGTGCCGCGGCGGGGAACAGACCGGCCAGGTCGGGGTAACCCTCGCCGGCGGCCAGCGGCAACTCGATCCACGCCAGCCCACCTTCGATCGAAAAGGCGTACGCCGCGCAGGCCACCGCGCCGTCTGGGCGCAGGCTGCCCCACAGCGACACCAGGCGGCCGCCGCCGGCCAGCACGTCCTGCGCCACCGTGAGCCAGCCTTCGCGGTCGACCACACCATGGCGGATCGGCACGGGCGTCGACAAGGGCACGAGCATCGACATCGCGCTCAGCCTCCCCCCAGCATGGCGGCCGCTTGGCGGTACCAGGCGTCCAGATAGGGCGGCACATACAGCCCCAGCATCAGGCCCAGCCCCAGGTGCACGAACACCGGGACCAGCGCCGGCGGGTGGGCCAGTGGCTTGAGCGTGGTGTCGCCGAACACCATCGGCTGCACGCGGCTGAACACCGACGCGAAGGCCAGGCCCAAGGCGATCAGCAGGAACGGGGTGGCCCAGGCGTGCTCGCGCATCGCCGTGGTGACGATCAGGAACTCGCTGGCGAAGACGCCGAACGGTGGCATGCCCAGGATGGCCAGGGCGCCGAGCATCAGACCCCAGCCCACCGTGGGGCTGACGCGGATCAGGCCGCGGATGTCGTCCATGACCTGGGTACCAGCTTTCTGGGTGGCATGGCCGACGGCGAAGAAGATGCCCGACTTGATCAACGAGTGCACCGTCATGTGCAGCAAGCCGGCGAAGTTGGCGATCGGCCCGCCCATGCCGAAGGCGAAAGTCATCATCCCCATGTGTTCGATGGACGAGTAGGCGAACATGCGCTTCACGTCCTTCTGGCGGATGATGAAGAGCACCGCCGCCACCACCGACAACAGGCCGAAGGTCATCATCAACCGGCCGGTCAGTGGGTAGTGCAACGCGCCGTCGGTCAACACCTTGCAGCGCAGCACCGCGTACAGCGCGACGTTCAGCAGCAGGCCGGAGAGCACCGCCGACACCGGCGTCGGGCCCTCGGCGTGCGCGTCGGGCAACCAGTTGTGCACCGGCACCAGGCCGACCTTGGTGCCGTAGCCGATGAACAGGAAGGCGAAGGCCAGCGTGATGATGTTCGGGTCGAGCCGACCCTTGACGGCGTCCAGGTTGGTCCACAGCAAGGCACCGCCCTCCGGCCCGATGACCTTCTCGGCGGCCATGTAAAGCAACACCGTGCCGAACAGCGCCTGCGCGATGCCGACGCCGCAGAGGATGAAGTACTTCCAGGCCGCTTCGAGGCTGGCCGCCGTGCGGTAGACGCTGACCAGCAGCACGGTGGTCAGCGTGGCCGCCTCCATCGCCACCCAGACGATGCCGAGGTTGTTGGTGGTCAGCGCCAGCAGCATCGTGAAGCTGAACAGCTGGTACATGCTGTGGTACAGGCGCAGCCGCGGCGGCGTCATCTTGCCGTGGTCGCGCTCGACCCGCATGTAGGGCCGCGAGAAGATCGACGTCGTCAACCCGACGAAGGCCGTCAGGGCAACGAGAAAAACATTCAGCGCGTCGATGTAGAACTCGGCAGCCCAGACCAGCATCGGCCCGTGGTCGATCACCTGTGCGGTCAGCAGGCAGGCGGAGATGAAGGTGCCCAGGCTGAAGGCCACGTTGATGTCGCGCGCGTTGTCGCGGTGGCCGACGAGCCCGAGCACCACCCCACCCAGGAGCGGGATGCCGAGCAGGAAGGCGAGTGCGATCACGTCAGTCTTCCTTCAACTTTTCGAGGTGGCTGATGTCCAGGCTGTCGAACTGCTCGCGAATCTGGAACATGAAGACGCCCAGGATCAGCACGCCGATCAGCACGTCCAGCGCGATGCCCAGCTCGACCACCATCGGCATGCCGTAGGTGGCCGAAGTGGCGGCAAAGAACAGGCCGTTCTCCATCGCCAGGAAGCCGATCACCTGCGGCACGGCCTTGGCGCGGGTGATCATCATCAGGAACGACAGCAGCACGCAGGCCAGCGCGATGCCCAAGGTGCCGCTGGCCAGCGTCGACGACAGGCGCGAGATGGGGATGGCCAGGTTGAACGAGAAGATCACCACCAGGATGCCGATCAGCATCGTCGTCGGGATGTTGATCAGGGTCTCGATGTCCCAACGGACGTTCAGACGGTCGATCACGCGGTGCAGCAGCCACGGGATCACCAACACCTTCAGCACGAAAGTGACGCCGGCCGACACGTACAGGTGCGGCTGGTGGGTCACATAGCCGACGACGCTGGTGGCCAGCACCAGCGTCGCGCCCTGCATCGTGAACAGGTGGATCAGCGACACGATGCGCCGCTGCGAGATCATCGCGAAGGCGAGGATCAGCAGCAGCGCGCCGAGCAGGTTCACGAACTGGGTCAGCAGCGCGGTCATCTCATCGCGCCAGCAACAGGTGAACCAGCATCCCGATCACCGCCAGCAAGAAGGCCGTGGCCAGGAACTCGGGCACGCGGAAGATGCGCATCTTGGCCGACAGTGCCTCCAGCACGGACAGCAGAACACCACCGATGGCCAGCTTGAGCACCAGCACCGGCAGCGCCAGCAGCATGGCCAGTGGCGCCTGCGCCTCGGCTACGCCCCAGGGGAAGAACAGCGCCAGCCCGATGCACGAATAGGCGAACAGCTTGAGGCTCGCTGCCCATTCGAGCAGTGCGAGGTGCCGCCCCGAGTACTCGAGGATCAGCGCCTCGTGGATCATCGTGAGTTCGAGGTGCGTGGTGGGGTTGTCCACCGGAACGCGCGCGTTTTCTGCCAGCGACACCATCGTGAACGCCACGCCGGCGAAGGCGAGGCCGGGATAGATCGCCAGTTCGCGGTGGGCCAGCGTCTCGACGATGGTGGTGAGCGAGGTCGACTTCGAGATCAACGAGGCCGAGAACAGCACCATCAGCAAGGCCGGCTCGGCCAGAAAACCGATCAGCATCTCGCGCCGCGCACCGAGCGTGCCGAAGGCGGTGCCCACGTCCATCGCCGCCAGCGAAATGAAGACCCGTGCCAGTGCGAACAGCCCGACCAGCGCGATCGCATCGGCGGCGGTCGCCAGCGGCAAGTCCGTCGACAGCGTGGGCACGATGGCGCAGGCCAGCAGCATGCAGCCGAAGACGACATAGGGTGCTGTGCGGAACAGGGGGGAGGCGTTTTCGGCCAGCACCGATTCCTTGTTGAACAGCTTGTGCAGCAGGCGGTAGGGCTGCCACAGGCTGGGGGCGGACTTGTTCTGCAGCCAGGCACGCCATTGGTTGATCCAGCCCGTCAGCAACGGCGCCAGCGCGATCGCCAGCACGATCTCCAGCCATTGGGAAACAAAGCCGGTGAGGGTCATCGCGGCCCCGCTACATCACCACCAGCAGCGTCGCTGCCAGCGTGACGAAGCTGTACAGAAGGTACACCGAGATGCGCCCCTGCTGCATCACGCTGATCCAGCGCGCCAGGGTCTGGGCCAGGTCGGCGATAGGCCGGTACATCCAGCGCCAGAAGTGGTCTTCCACCGTCACGCGGTAGTGCGGCTGCAGGTCGAAGGGCGACGGCAACTCGCGCTGCATCTGGAAGAAGGGCTCGAAGATCTGCCGGATCGGCTGGCCAAAGCCCTCGGCCGAATCCTGCATGCGTGCCGTGCCCCAGGTATAGCCGCAAGCCCATGGGCGGCTGCGCCGCAGGCGCCCGTGGTAGAGCACCCGGACCAGCACGAAGGCCAGCGCGAAACTCGCCAGGATGCCGAGCAGGAAGATCACCGGCCCGTAGCTCGCCTGCTCCAGGCTGTTGGGCGCCAGCAGCCAGCCGCTGGCCGAGACGCGTGCGGCAATGCCTGCACCGACCAACTGCTGGGTCACCGGGTCCAGCAGGCCGATGAAGCTCACCGGCAGCAGCCCGAGCGCGACGCAGCCGGCGGCCAGCCACAGCATGCCGGCGCGTTCCCAGCCGCCGGCATCATGGGCGGTGGCCAGCTTTTCTTCGCGCGGCAGGCCGAGAAAGATGATGCCGAAGAACTTGACCATCGTGTAGCCGGCCAGCGCGGCCTCCAGGGCGATCAGCGCGGCCACCACCGGGATCAGCATCGTCAGCAGCGGCACCGGCAGGCCTGGTGTGAACAAGAAGCTCTGCAGCAGCAGCCATTCGGACACGAAGCCGCCCAGCGGTGGCAGGCCGGCGCTGGCCAGCACGCCCAGCAGCGTGAGCCAGCCGACCCACGGCATCGTGCGGATCAGGCCGCCGAGTTTGCCGAGGCTGCGCTCGGCGGTGGCGTGCAGCACGCTGCCCGTGCCCAGGAACAGCAGGCTCTTGAACAGCGCGTGGCTGCTGACGTGGTAGAGCGTCGCGGTCAGCGCCAGCGCGGCCATCGGCTTCATGCCGTAGCCGCAGAAGATCAGCGCCAGCCCGATGCCGACGAACAGCAGCCCCATGTTCTCGATCGACGAATAGGCCAGCAGTCGCTTCATGTCGGTCTGCGCCGCAGCGAACACCACGCCGAACAAGGCGGTGGCCAGGCCGACGGCCAGCAGCAGCGCACCCCACCACCACAGTGGCGAACTCAGCAAGTCGAAGGCCACGCGCAACATGCCGTAGATGGCGGTGTTGAGCATCACACCGCTCATCAATGCCGACACCGGCGACGGCGCGGCCGGGTGGGCCTCCGGCAGCCACACATGCAGGGGCACGATGCCGGCCTTGGCGCCGAAGCCGAACACCGCCAGCATGAAACCGATCGACGCCCACAGCGGCGACAGGGACTGCGCGCGCATGTTGGCAAAGGTGTAGTTGCCGGTGTTGGCCTGCAGCACACCGAAACACAGCAGGATGGCGATGGCCCCGACCCGCGCCATCGTGATGTAGAGGTAGCCCGCGCCGCGCACTTCGGCGATGCGGTGATTGGCCGTGACCAGGAAGTACGACACCAAGGCCATGGTCTCCCACATCACCATGAACGCGTAAGCATCGTCCGCCAGGACCACGCCGACCATGCTGATCAGGAAGACGTGGTACTCAAGGCACAGCAGGCCCGGCGGCGTGCCCTCGCCCTTGCGGAAGTAGCCTGCCGCAAAGGCCGAGATGCCGGCCGAGGCGGCACCGATCACCATCAGAAAGTAGGCGGCCAGGCTGTCCAGCCTCAGGTGGAACGGCAGTGTCGGCAGGCCGATGGGCAGTACCGCCACCTCGGGCGTGCCCAGCAGCGCGCCAATCGATAGCCCGAACAGGCCCAACCCGACCAGCCCGCCGAGCGGAAACAGGACATGCGCCACGAAGGCCAACCGGTGCAGGGCGAGCACCCCCAGGGCGGCGATCACCAACCACCCCAGCGCGATCACCAGCATCCAGTCGATGTGGAGCCACTGGCTGGGCGGCGGCAGGCCGGTCATGGTCAGCGGTTGCGCCGTGTCTTGGCGGGGCTGGCGGACTGGGGTGGGCCGCGCCTGGGCGGTGGATCGGCGGGCGAGGTGTCCTCGCTGCCCTGGCCGCTCGGGGTGTAGCTCACGCCGTGTTGCTCCAGGAAGTCGCGGATCAGCTGCCGCACCACCTGCGAGGCCGTGAGATCAAGCTGCGAGCACAAACGCTCGAAGGCCGCCTTCTTGCTCGGATCGATGAGCAGCGTCAACCGCGCGGTCTTGAGCTCCATGGATCCTCGATATGGCAATGAGATGTTGATCGTCGACACATGCTAACCGAGCAGCTTGCGCAGAAGAAGGGGGTGTCGCGGTGATCGGATGCTGCGTCGTCCATGGCCATCGCCGGTCCCTCGGTGAGGGGGGGCTGGCCGACCGCCATGTGCCTGAGCGTCAGGCCGGTTGACCGGCCTTCCACTGTTGTTTGATCATCGCGAATGCATCGGCCAGTTGGTCGCAGGCCGCCGGATCGAGCGACGTTGGACGCGCCGCCTTGCTCGCCCGCGCCTGGTCCAGTGCGTGCCCCTTGCACGCGAACACGATGCTGTTGCTCAGGTCACCGTCGTCCACCACCAGCACCGCGTCGTCGAAGCTGCGGCGAATGCGCTCCACGTAGGCGTCACGCATGCGGTGGCCGTAGTGCAGGTTCACGACCAGGATGCCGTCGGGCTGCAGCATCTCGTGGCAGTCGTCGTAGAAACGTTGCGAGCACAGGCGCGAGGGCTGGCCGTCGGTGTCGAAGCCGTCCACCATCAGCACGTCGGGCCGGGTCACGCGGTGGCGCACGAACTGAGCCCCATCGGTTCGAATCACCCGGAAACGCTCGTCATCCGCCGGCACGTGGAACTCGTCGCGCAGCGCGATGACATGAGGGTTGATCTCGGCGACCTGGATCGACGCCTTCGGCAGGTGGTGGTGGCAGAACTTGGCCAGCGAGCCGCCCCCCAGCCCGATCATCACGATCTGCCGGGGTGCTGGGTGGAACAGCAGAAAGCCCATCATCGTTCGCGTGTATTCCAGGTCCAGGGCATACGGGTCCCTGAGCTTCATGCGGCTCTGGATCGCGCTGATCGAAAAATGCAGCGCCTTGGAGGTCAAGGTCTCGTAGACGAAAGGCTTGACGTAGTCGGCGGGGTCGAAAGTCTCGGGCATGGCGGCGGGGGCACGTGGGAATGAAAGGCGGGGTGAGCCGGGCCTGCGGGTCAGCTGGGGATGCCCAGCAAGTCCAGGATGCCGCTGATGAAGGTCAGCGGGTGGGGCGGGCAGCCCGGCACATACAGAGAGGGCCGATAGCGTTCGAGGAGGCCCCGGTCGATCTCCGGTGAGCCTTCGAACGGGCTGCCGGAGATCGCGCAAGCGCCGACAGCGATGACCAGCTTCGGGTCGGGCATGCCGTCCCAGCACAGCTGCAGCGCGTCGGCCATGTGGCGGGTGATCGGGCCGGTCAGCACCAGGCCATCGGCGTGGCGAGGCGAGGCGACGATGTCGATGCCGTAGCGACCGATGTCGAAGTTGACGTTGGTCAGCGCATTGACCTCGAGCTCGCAACCATTGCAGCCACCGGCCGAGACCGAGCGCAGCTTGAGCGAGCGGCCGAAGCGCTGCCGCAACGCCGCCGAGACCTGGACCGGGTCCAGCACAGGCCGTGCGGCGCTGACGACGAGCCCGGCGCGCTCGGTGCTGGCGAGCTTGAAGTCGGCGCTGAATGAAAGCTTGCGGCTCGGGCAAACCGGCTCGCAGTCGCCGCACATCACGCAGCGGCCGAGGTCGATGCGCACCGGGTCCAGGGTGATGGCCTGCGTCGGGCACACGGCGACGCAGGCCTCGCAACCGGCCTCGCAAGGCCTGTCGGCGACGACCGGCTTGCCACGAAAACCGGCCGGGTCGGCCCGGCGCGGGTCGGGGATGGTCTGGTGGCCTTGCGAGGCGCGAACGACGATGGCTTTGAACACGTGCTTTCCTACAGGTCGTTCCCGCAATAGGACAGATCGAAACTCTTGTTGCAGATCGGGAAATCCGAGATCTCGTTGTCGCGAGTGGCCAGCGCGAGACCGAACCAGTTGAGCAGCGACGGGTCTTGCAGCTTGTAGTGCAGCAGGCGGCCGTGGGCGTCGGTTTCGAGGGCCTGAAGCACCGGGCCCCGAAAGCCTTCGCGCACCGTGACGCACAGCGTGTCAGGCTCGAGGGGGCCGAGCGGCACCAGCGTGTCAGCGCACAAGGCGGCGGCTGGTGATTCCAACGCCTGCTGCAGCCAGCGCACGGATTCGTCGATCTCGCGCATGCGCAGCCGCAGGCGGGCCCAGCAATCGCCGGTGTCTTCGGTCAGCAGTGCCACGGGTTGCTCGGTGTAGAGCCGGCCGGGCAGATCGTGGCGGCTGTCGGTCGCCACGCCGCTGGCGCGCGCGGTCAGCCCCACCAGGCCCAGTTCGCGCGCCGCCAGGGGGGTGAGGATGCCTGTGCCCTGCAGGCGCGAACGCACGCTGCGTGCGCCGAGCATGAGGGCGTTGACCTCGGCAAAGTCCTTGGCGAACGCGCTCAGCATGCCGAGCAGGGCGCGCCGATGAGCGTCGCCCAGGCCGTGGCGCACGCCGCCCGGGCGCAGCCAGCCGCGGCCGAAGCGGCTGCCGCAGACCCGCATGGTGGCGTTGATGATTGCCGTGCGCAGCCGGCCGTAGCTGGCCCCGCCTTGCAGGAAGGCGATGTCGGTGGCCATCCCGGTCAGCGCCGCCAGGTGCATCGCGATGCGCTCCAGCTCCAGGGCGACGCCGCGCACCAGCTCCACCTCGGGCGCAACAGGCACTCCGGCCAAGGCCTCGACCGCGGCGCAGTAGCCCCAGGCGTAGGCGACGCTGCTGTCGCCGGCGATCGTCTCGACCAGGCTGGTCAACGCCAGCGGCGGCCGGGTCAGCAGCAAGGCCTCGACGCCGCGGTGCTGGTAGCCGAGCTGGATTTCGAGGTGCTGCACCCGCTCGCCGTGGCACATGAAGCGGAAGTGCCCAGGCTCGATCACGCTCGCATGGATGGGGCCGACGCCGACCTCGTGGGTCTCCTGCCCGCGTACCGTGAAGAACGGGTAGTCGGCCATGCGTGGCGCACCGGGGCCTTCGAAGCGCACCGGCTTGAGCCACGGGTGCCCCTCGGGCACCAGCCCGGTCTGCTCCCACAGCTCACGCTCGGGCATCTGCGCCGCCGGGTGCCGCGCGGTGATCGACGGGTAGCCCGCCCCGCGCGGCGCACGTGAGCGCAGCAGGCTCAGGCCGGCGCCGGCCGATTGCAGCACGGTGGTGACGACGATCTCGTCGCCGTCCGGGCGACCGAAGAGCGCGACCAGGCGGCCACCGGCATCGAGCGCCTGGGTACACGCTTCGGCCCAGCCCGCCAGCGGCAGCGTTGCCAGCTCACGCGCCGGCGCCAACACGGTGGATTCGAACGGCCCCATCATGGCCCTCCGATCGATCGGGCCACCTCGACCAGCAGCGCGCTGATCGGTGCCGGCGTGTACACGCCCAGCAGCACCAGCGCGAGCACGAAGCCCAGCTTGGGCAGCGCGGTGACCCAGGTCTCGCGCACCGGCGGCCGGTGCTGTTCGGGCGTGCCCCACAGCATCGGGAACACCGAGCGGCCGGTGGCCACGAAGATGATCGTCAGCATCGTGCACATCAGCGTGAAGGCGATCAGGTTGCCGGCCTGCACGATGCCCGACAGGATCAGCATCTCGGCCATGAAACTGCCGAACGGCGGGAAGCCGAGCAGCGCGAAGGTGCCGACCGCGAACAGCGCCCCCGAGAACGGCAGCACGCGGACGACCCCGGCCAGCGCACCGGTCTCATTGGTGCGGTAGACCGCACGCAAGCGGCCGGCGGTGAGAAACAGCAAGGCCTTGACGAAGGCCGCGCTCACCACGTAGAGCAGCACGCCGTAGGCGGCTGCCTTGCCCACCGACAACCCGATGGCGATGACGCCGGACGAACTGACGCAGGCATAGGCGATCAGGCGCTTGTAGTTGCGCGCCGCCATCACCTGCACCGCGGCAACGGTGAGCGACAGGCAGCCCATGATCAGCAGTTCGTGCAGCACGAAGCCGATGTCGTGGCCGCGGAAGGCTTGCAGCACGCGCAGAACGGCCACGATGCTGACGTTGAACTGCACGGCGGCCAGCAGCGCGCTGGTGCTGGTGGGGGCGGCCTCGTAGGTGGCGGGCAACCAGCTGTACAGCGGGGCCAGGCCGAGCTTGCTGCCCAGGCCGAACAACATCAGGGCCAGACCCAGGCGCTGCCAGCCGTCGGTCGTTGGGGGCAAGGTCCGGGCCATCTCGCTGAACTCGAAATCGATCACCCCGCCTTGCAGCTGCGCCGCCCGCGTCAGGCACAGGATGCCGAGGAAGGTCAACGCGAGCGACACGCTGGAGTACAAGAGGTATTGCCAGGCCACGCGGCGCGGCTGCAGCGCGTCGCCTTGGGCGACCAGCGGCGCGGCGCAGACGGTGGTCAGCTCGATCAGCGCCCACTGCAGCAGCAGGTGGTTGGCCAGCACCCCCAGGTTCATCGCCAGCATGAAAGCCAGCGTCAGGCCGGCGCGCGGCAGCAAATGGTGCGCCAGTACGCGTGAGCTGGCGACGCGCGAAGACATGTAGACGCTGATGCCGAGGAACACGCCGTTGATGACCAGCAGGAACAGCATCGAGGTGGCGTCGAGCACGAAGTAGCGCTGGGCGAAATACAGCGGCATCTCGGCCGGTGGCATGCGCGTGAACACCGTGGCCGACGCCACGAGCGCAGCCAACGCCACCGTCACCAGGGCCGGGCCGGCCCACAAGCCGCGTGCAGATTGACCGCTGTCGACATCGGGCATGGTGGCCAGCGAGGTGCTCATCGGGTCTCCTGCGCCACGCTGGACGTGACGGTGGCCTCACCGCCGACCGCTGCCGCCGCCGATGGCGGCACGGCGATCAACCAGCCACCGACGCCGACCGTCAGCAGGTAGATCGCACTCAGCGCGAAGTGCACCGGCAGTGGCCACGGCGTGGGCAGCAGCAGCTCGAACAGGGCCAGCGCGTTTTCCATGAACAGCACCGCGACCAGTTGCGCCGGTGGCGAATCGTTGGCCGCCAGCAGCAGCAGCGCGACGGCGACGGTGGCGGCCACAGCCCCCAGTACCAGGGCATGGCGCTCACCCATGGCCGGCGCGCCGAACTCGAAGGCCAGCACGATCAGCGCGATGGCGATGGCCCAGGCGAACAGGTTAGACGGCATCAGGTCGAGGTTCGGCTCGGCGCGGCGGGCGATCGCGCGCCGCAGCCACAGCGGTGCGGCGATGGCGCGCAGGGCCAATACTTCCACCAGCGCCGCCAGGGTGTGGCCGGACAGCTCGCCTCGAAGCGCAGCGCCCGCGGCGCCCAGCGCGGCGGCCTGCAGCATCAGCCAAAGGGGGGCGCTGCGGACCTTGCCGAAAAAGATCGGGACCACCGCGGCGGCCAGGAAGAGCACCAGTGCCGCCGTCATGGCGCCACCGCCCATCTACCTGCCGCGGCGAGCCCCAGTGCCGCGAGGGCCGAGCCCAGCATCAGGTAACGCGGCACGTGGCGCATGCGCAGCCGCGCGACCAGCGACTCGACGCAGCCTACCGCCACCGCCACCAGGGCCATGATCACCAGCGCGGCGGCCACCGCAGGCAGCGGATCGACCTGCGGATCGAACGGATTGAGCAGTGCCGAGATCAGGCCCGCGTAGATCGTCAGCTTGATGGCGGCGCCATACTGCATCGCCGCCAGCTCGGGGCCGCTGTGGTCGAGCACCATGACCTCGTGCACCATCGTCAGCTCCAGGTGCGTCAGCGGGTCGTCCACCGGCACCCGGGCGGCCTCGGCCTGCAGCAGGATGAACAGCACCACCACCGCCGGCGCGGCGAGCCAGGCAAACGCCGCCGACTCATGCCAGCGGCCGATCAGCCCGGCCAGGCTCGTCTGCCCGGTGCCGACGATGGCGCTGCCGATCAGCAGGAACAAAGCAGGCTCGATGAAGGCCGTGAACGAGGCCTCGCGCGCCGTGCCCATGCCCTCGAACGAACTGCCCACGTCCATCGCCGAGAGCATCAGGAACAGCCGCGCCAGGCCCAGCGTGTAGGCGAAGACGACAAAATCGTGTGAAAACTGCAGCGGTGCCAACGGCCCCAGGACGGGGGCCATCTGCGCCGCCAGCAGCGACGCCGCCAACACCACCCAGGCCCCGGCCCGGAACAGCGGGGTGGCCACCGTGCTGACCACCGGCCGCTTGCGCAGCAGGCGCAGCAGGTCCCAGGCTGACTGCATCAGACGCGGCCCTTGGCGGCCACCCCACCACGCCTTGGTCCGATTGATCAGCCCGACCAGCAGGATCGGCATCACGAGCACGATCACCATATGGGCCACGACGAGGGCGGCGAACAGACTGGCTTTCACCGCAGCGGCCCCCCGGCCAGCACGATCAGCGCGGCGATGAGGACCAGTGCGGCCAGTCCGGCGGCGAAGGCCAGGCGCGGATCGTCCTCGCGCAGGCGCTGCGACAGATCGCTGGCCGATTCGTCGCCGTGCTTGATCACCGAGAACACGCGCCGCTCGACGGCGTCGACGCAGTCGGTGACCAGGTAGCCGTCCTGCGGGAAGTAGCCCTCGGGCGCCTTCTGGCGGCGCAGCAGCACCATCAGGCCACGAAAGCGCTGGCTGAAGTCCCACGAGAAGCCGGAGCCGGTGGTCTGCATGCGGGTGTTCGGTGCCGTGTAGCCGCAGCCCCAGGTGACGTGGTGCGAGACGGCGGGCGTGCCGGCGGCGCGCGACAGCCGGGAGCGCAACCACCACAGTGCCAGGGCGGCCGCGGCGAGTGCGCCGGAGATCGCGCCGATGCGCGACAAGGTGTGCCCGAGGGCCTCGAGCGCGCGTGCATCGGCGCCGGGCACGCCCGCCAGCGCCAGCCGTACCGCGGCGTCCACCAGCGTCAGCCCGAGCACCGGGGCAACACCGAGCGCGACGACGCCGGCGGCGTGCAGCCCCATCGGCGCGAGCATCCAGCCGCTCACTTCTTGCGGCCGTTCGATCTCGGCATCGCGCGGTGTGCCGAGAAACACCACGCCGAAGGCACGCGTGATGCTGAGCGCCGACACCGCGCCGACGAAGGCCAAGCCGGCGCCGGTGGCGGCCAGCGCGACCTTGGCCCAGGGTTCGATCGGCGCGCTGTTGAACAGGCCCGTGTAGATCGTGAACTCGCTGGTGAAGCCGTTCAGTGGGGGCAGTGCCGAGATCGCGACGCCACCGACCAGGAAGGCGATGGCCGTGGCCGGCATCAGCCGGGCGAGGCCGCCGAGCTTCTCGACGTCAACCGTGTGGGTGGCTTGGTAGACGGCGCCGGCAGCGTAGAAGAGCTGGCACTTGAAGAACGCGTGGTTCAGCACGTGCATCAGACCACCGGCGAAGCCCAGCGCCACCAGCGGCGCGTTGCCCCAGGCCAGCCCGAGGCAGCCGACACCGAAGCCGAGCCCGGCGATGCCGACGTTCTCGGTCGACGAGTAGCCGAGCAGGCGCTTGAGGTCACGCTGCGCGACGGTGTAGAGCGCACCGACCAGCGCCGACAGCAGCGAGAAGCCGATCAGGAACCAGCCCATCCACTCGTCCGGCCGGCCGATCAACAGGATGAAGCGCAGCAGCGCGTACAGGCCGGCCTTGTGGATCACCCCCGACATCAGGGCCGAGACATGGGCTGGCGCTGCGGCATGGGCGCGCGGCAGCCACGAGTGGAAAGGGAAGAAGGCCGACTTGAGCGCGAAGCTGGTCAGCAGCAGCAGGAACACGAGGTTGCGCTCCGTGCCCGGGTTGGCCTGCAGCCAGCGGCCGAAGCTGCCCAGCTCCCACGACGCCGAGTGGGTGTACAGGATCATGAACGCGGCGACGAGGAAGATCAGGCCGATGTGCGTCGAAACGAGGTAGTTGAAGCCGGCGAAGCGCACCTTCTGGTTCGGGTAGTCCCAGATCACCAGCAGCCAGGCGGCCAGGGCGGCGATCTCCCAACCCAGCAGGAACACCAGCGCGTGGTCGCCGGTGTAGACCAGCACGAACGACAGTGCGGTCATGTTCAGCAGCGCGTAGTGCACGCCGACATGGCGTTCGGTGTCGAAGCAGCGCCGCAGGTAGCCGATGGCGTAGACGCTGCCCAGCAGCGTCATGGGCAGCGACCAGACCAGAAAGAACGCGCCCAGGGCATCGAGCCGCATCTTTAGCGTGCCCACCGGGTGCGCCCAGGCCAGTTCACCCTCCAGCGGCGCGCCGCCCCACAGCACCGGCACGGCGGCTGACCACACCAGCAGCGTGGCCAGTGCCTGGCTGGCCAGCCCGAGGGCGGCGCGCCAGCGGTTGGGCATCGGCAACAGGCAAGCCACCGCTCCGACCAGCAGCACCACCTGGGCGGCCAGGAGCGTGTTCATCGGCAGGGCCCGGCCCAGGCGGCCGATGCGATCGGGCTCGGTACTGTCATGGGGATGCCATACGGTTAGGTTTGTATGATACTCACATGTTAATAGAACTGACATACCAATCGCAATGGAACTGAAGACCGCACGCCTGACCGTGCTGATCGATCCGGCCAAGAAGAAAGCCTTGGAGGGTTTGTGCGCACGCCAGGACGTGACGCCGTCACAGGTCGTGCGGCGCTTGATTCGTGAACACCTGGCTCAGCACGGGGTCACGTTTGTGCCCAGTGGTGTCGAGGACGAGGCGGAGGGGGCGACCGCCAAGCCTTGACCAACGCGCTGCGAGCCGCCTCATGAGGCGGCGGCGTTGAAAACGGGCGCGCGCCAACCTCGCCCGCGTCTGGGGATGACGCGGGCGAGGTTGGCGGGGGAGATGGTCGGCGGTGACTCGGCGGGTGGGCGCAGGCGAGCGCCTCGGCTCGCCGCGGCCTACCTGCCCGGGCGCATCAGCGCACCCGCATGCCCGGCTGGGCGCCGGGGAAGGGCTCGAGCACAAAGACGCCGGGGTTGGCCTTCTCGTCGGCGTGGCTGGCGGCCAGCACCATGCCCTCGGACACGCCGAACTTCATCTTGCGCGGCGCCAGGTTGGCCACCATCACGGTCAGCTTGCCGATCAGGTCTGCGGGCTGGTAGGCGCTCTTGATGCCGGAGAAGACGTTGCGCAGCTTCCCCTCGCCCACATCGAGCGTCAGGCGCAGCAGCTTGTCCGAGCCTTCGACATGCTCGGCATTGACGATCTTGGCGATCCGCAGGTCGACCGCGGCGAAGGTGTCGATCTTGATCTCTTCGGCGATCGCCTCGCCGCCGGGCAACGCCGGTGCGGCCTCGGCGGCCGGCGGGGCCTCGAACAGCGCTTCGAGTTTCTTCTCGTCGACGCGCTGCAGCAGGTGCTGGTAGGTGCCGATCGTGTGGGCGCCCAGCGGGCGGGCCGCATCGGTGAACACCATCGGCTCGACGCGCAAGAAGGCCTCGACGCTCGCGGCCAGTGCCGGCAGCACCGGCTTCAGGTAGATCGTCAGCAGTCGGAAGGCCTCGATGCAGGTGCTGCACACGTCGTGCAGCGCCGCGGCGTTGTCGGCGCTCTTCGCCAGCTCCCACGGCTTGTGGGCGTCGACGTATTCGTTGACCTTGTCGGCCAGCGCCATGATCTCGCGCAGCGCCTTGCCGTATTCGCGCTCTTCGTACAGCTGCTCGACGGCGCCGCGGTGGGCGCGCAGCGTTTCGAGCAGGCTGGAGCCCTCGACCCCCAGGTCGCCCGACAGCGTGCCGCCGAAACGCTTGGCCAGAAAGCCGGCGGCCCGGCTGGCGATGTTGATGTACTTGCCGACCAGGTCGGAGTTGACACGGGCCGAGAAGTCATCGGGGTTGAAGTCGATGTCTTCGACGCGGGCGTTCAGCTTGGCGGCGATGTAGTAACGCAGCCATTCGGGGTGCAGCCCCAGCTCGAGGTACTTCAGCGGCGAGATGCCGGTGCCGCGGCTCTTGCTCATCTTCTCGCCGCCGTTGACGGTGATGAAGCCGTGCACGAACACGTGGTCGGGCACCTTGCGGCCCGAGAAATGCAGCATCGCCGGCCAGAACAGCGTGTGGAAGGTGGTGATGTCCTTGCCGATGAAGTGCACCTGCTCCAGCGCGGGGTCGGCCAGCAGCGTGTCCAGGCTCAGGCCTTTCTTGCTGCAATAGTTGGACAACGAGGCGAGGTAGCCGATCGGCGCGTCGAGCCAGACGTAAAAGTACTTGCCCGGCGCGTCGGGGATCTCGATGCCGAAGTACGGGGCGTCACGCGAGATGTCCCAGTCGCCGAGGCCGGTCTTGCCGTTCTCGTCGGTGGCAAACCACTCCTTGATCTTGTTCAGCACCTCGGGCTGCAGCCGGCCCGGCTCGTTCATCCAGCCCTGCAGGAACTCGACGCAGCGCGGGTCGGACAGGCGGAAGAAGTAGTGCTCGCTGCTCTTGATGACCGGCGTCGCGCCCGAGAGGGCCGAGTACGGGTTCTTCAACTCGATCGGCGTGTAGACCGCGCCGCAGACCTCGCAGTTGTCGCCGTACTGGTCTTTGGCGCCGCACTTCGGGCATTCGCCCTTGATGAAGCGGTCGGGCAGGAACATGCCCTTCTCGGGGTCGTAGAACTGCTCGATCGTCTTCACGTCGATCAGCTCGTTCTTGCGCAGCGCGAGGTAGACCTCTTTCGCCAGCGTGTGGTTCTCGGGCGCGTCGGTCGAGTGCCAGTTGTCGAAGGCGATGTGAAAGCCGTCGAGGTACTTCGCGCGGCCCGCGGCCACCTCGGCCACATAGGCCTGCGGCGTCTTGCTGGCCTTCTCGGCGGCGATCATGATCGGCGCGCCGTGGGTGTCGTCGGCGCAGACGAAATGCACCTCGGCGCCGCGCATGCGCTGGAACCGCACCCAGATGTCCGCCTGGATGTACTCCATCATGTGCCCGATGTGGAACGGCGCGTTGGCGTAGGGCAGGGCGGTGGTGACGAAGAGCTTGCGGGTCATGGTGCGGTGAACCAGCGGCGCGGGTGGGGTCGGCGCGAAAAGGTAAACCTCAATTCTAGGCGCGGTGATAGATTGGACGTGCCGTTTTCGCACTGCAGCAAAGCGCCGCCATCCACGTTCGCTCCCCAGTGAAGATGATGCCTTTGTCCACGAGAATTTGCGTGCTCGCCGCGGCGGCCCTGGCAGGCTGCGCGGGCTACGGCCCCGGCCAGTTGCCCACCGGCGCCACCGCCCGCCAGGTGCAGGACCAGATGGGCCCGCCCACCGGCCGCTACCCGCGGCCCGAGGGCGGCGAGCGGCTCGAATTCGCCCGCGGCCCGTTCGGCAAGCACACCTTCATGGTCGATCTCGATGCCACCGGCAAGGTGGAGCGCTGGGACCAGGTGTTGCGCGAAGACGTCTTCAACCAGATCACGCCCGGCATGACCGCCGACGAGTTGCGCTACAAACTCGGCCGCCCGGTCCACCAGTTCGGCATCTGGCGTGGCGCCACCGTCTGGGCCTGGCGCTATGAAACGCCCTTTTGCCAGTGGTTCATGGTGACGGTGGAGCCGAGCCGCGTGGTGCGGGACTCGGGCTACGGCCCGGACCCGATTTGTGAAGTGAACGAGAAAGACGAGCTCCGATGACGTTGCGCCTGCATGGCATCCCCAACTGCGACACGGTCAAGCGCGCCCGCGCCTGGCTGACCGACCATGGTGTGGCGCACGACTTCATCGATTTCAAGAAGGCCGGGGCAAGCCCGACCGATCTGCGGCGCTGGGCCCAGGCGGTCGGTTGGGAAAAATTACTGAACCGCCAAGGCGCCACTTGGCGCAAGCTCGACGCGGCCACGCAGGCCCGCGTTGTCGACGCTGCGAGCGCCGAGCAACTGATGCATCAGCAGACCAGCGTGATCAAGCGCCCGGTCGTGGAGTGGCCCGATGGCGCCGTCACGGTCGGGTTTTCCCCAGAGGCGTGGGCTTCCCGGCTGCCGGGGTGAAAAGGCCGGCTGATTAAATTTGTGACATCGCGCAGCGCATGAGGGCCAGCCCTTTTCAGGGCAGGCACGCGGATTGCCGTCGCAATCGGTTACGAATAGGCCCCACTGAAGGGCCTTTTGGCACTTCATCATTCGCCGCCGGGGTCTAACCGGCACGCAGTACTGTTCCTTCGAACAGGCCGTGCCGCCCGCCACGAACTATGAAGCGACACCTTGTTTGGGAGGGCCGCCCCCTGCGGCGTTGGCTGGTGGCCGGCATGGCCGCCGTGGCGCTGGCAGGCTGTGGCGGCAGCGGGGGCGGTGACGACGACAGCGCGGCCGCGGGCGAGCGGCGCACCGCAGCCGGTGTCACCGGCGGTCAGGGCGAAGGCGCCGAAGCCTTCGTGACCACCCAGTCCGACGCGGTTCGGCTGGCGCACCAGGCCACGTTCGGGCCGAGCGAGGCGCTGGTCGCCAACATCCGCACCAAGGGGGCCAAGGCCTGGATCGTCAACCAGCTGGGCTTGTCGGTCTCGCGCTACAAGCTGGGCGGCGACAACTCGCCCGACAAGAACACCTCGACGACCGACTTCTGCCAGCTGCCGGACCACGTTAAAGACCCCAACTGCTGGCGCGACTACCTGTCGTCCGAACCGCTGCTGTGGGACTTCTACCGCAATGCGGTGCGCAACGACGACCAGTTGCGCCAGCGGGTGGCACTGGCGCTGAACCAGCTGCTGGTGATCAGCAATGTGGACGTCGACGGCACCTACGGCCTGCGCCTGTTCTACAACAACATGATGGCCGGCGCGTTCGGCAACTACCGCGACCTGCTGCGGCAGGTGGCCGTCTCGCCGATGATGGGCGAGTACCTGAACCACGTGAACAACGACCAGGCGGCGCCGAACGAGAACTTCGCGCGCGAGCTGCTGCAGCTGTTCACGATCGGGCCGTGCAAGCTCAACAACGACGGCTCGCTGGTGGGTGGCAAGTGCGTCGCCACTTACGACAACGAGCGCGTGCGCTCATACGCCTATGCGCTGACCGGCTGGACCTACCCGCCCGGTGGTGCTGACCGCTGGGGCTGCCACCCCGACGGCGCCAACTGCAAGTACCTCTACGGCGAGATGGTGCCCGCGGGCGGCACGCTGCGCGACACCAGGCAGCGCAAGCTGCTGTCCGACGTGCTCGTGCCTGCCAGTGCCACGGCGCCGAAAGCGCTCGACAAGGTGCTCGACAGCCTGATGTCGCACCCGAACATCGGCCCGTTCGTCGGCAAGCACCTGATCCAGCAACTGGTGACCAGCAACCCGACGCCCGAGTATGTGGCCCGGGTGACCAAGGCCTTCAATACCGGCACCTACGACGGCATCGGCACCGGCAAGAAGGGTGACCTCTCGGCCACGGTGGCCGCCGTGCTGCTGGACAAGGAAGCCCGGACCGAAAAGCCGTCGGACAAGGCGGGCCGGCTGCGCGAGCCGGCACAGCTGTTCACCGGCGTGATCCGCGCCATCGGCGGCGACACCGACGGCAACGCGCTCGGCTGGTGGCAGGGCGAGAACATGAGCCAGCACATCTTCCGCGCGCCGACGGTCTTCAACTACTACCCGCAGGACTTTCCGCTCAGCGGCAGCAAGCTGATCGGGCCGAGTTTCGGCATCCACAACGCCAGCACCGCGCTGAACCGGCTGAACTACCTGACGATGATGTTCGACTGGAACGGCGCCGACCCGCAGAAAGACGTGCCCGGTGCGGTCGGCACCAAGCTGAACTACGACGCCTGGGTGGCCGACGCCAGCGATGCGCCCAAGCTGGTCGACCGCATGAGCAACCTGGTGCTGGGCCAGCCCTTGCCGGGGCCGGCGCGCACCAAGGTGATCGAGGCCGTGGAGCACTACAACGACAAGAACAGCCCCGGGGACTGGCGCAAGCAGCGCGTGCAACGCGCCGGCTGGCTCGTGATGAGCGCGCCGCAGTACCAGATCATCCGCTGAACGACGCAAGGCCCGACGATGAAACGCATCACCTCTTCCTCTTTGCGCCGTCGCGACTGGTTGCGCATGCTGGGCGGCACGGCCGGCCTGGCAGCGCTCGGCGGCGTGGGCTCGCTGCTGGCGCCGCGCAGTGCGCAGGCCGGCGATTACAAGGCCCTGGTCTGCATCTACCTGGTCGGCGGCAACGACGGCTACAACATGATGGTGCCGACCGATTCGCGCTTTGCGCAGTACAGCCAGGCGCGCAGCCTGCTGGCGCTGCCCAAGACCTCGCTGCTGCGGCTGTCGGGCACCGATTTCGGCCTGCACCCGTCGATGAAGCCGCTGCTGCCGATGTGGTCGGCCGGGCACTTGGCGCCGATCGTCAACGTCGGCCCGCTGTCGGCGCCGTTGACGAAGGCGCAATACGTGGCCGCGGGAGCCGACTCGCCGCTGGTGCCGGACAACCTGTTCTCCCACTCCGACCAGCAGCGCGCCTGGGAAACCGCGAGCACCGAGTCGATGGCCCGCACCGGCTGGGGCGCCCGCGCGACCGAGACGATGGCGACCACCTACCCGGTGATCTCGCTGGGTGGCAACAGCCGCTTCGGCACCGGCGAAACATCGCCGGCCCTGGTGTTGCCCGGGCCAGGCGGCGTGTTCGCTGCGGCCGGCCTGGCGCCCGGTGACATCGCCTACCCGGCCGACCAGAAGCGCAAGGCCGCGGTCGATGCGTTGTACGCGCCGGGCCAGAAGGGCGAGATGACCGAGATCTACGCCAGCATGCAGCGCGACGCGTTCGAGATGTCCGACCGGTTGGCCGAGCTGGTCAAGGGGCTGCCCGGCGACAACAGCGTGCCGGCCGGGATCGACAAGGCGTTCGACCCGCTGATCGACGGCCAGACGCTGACGACCAGCCTGGGCAGCCAGCTTTACCAGATCGCCAAGCTGATCGCCGGCCGCCAGCAGGTGCAGGGCGACCGCCACATCTATTTCGCCAGCCTGGGCGGCTTCGACACCCACGCCAACCAGATCGCCAACAGCGACAGCACGACCGGCAGCCACGCCGACCTGCTGGCCCAGGTGGCCAGCGCGATGGCCTGCTTCCACGACGCGATGGTCAACCTGGGCCTGAACAAGCAGGTCACCGCGTTCACCAGCAGCGATTTCGGCCGCACCTTCCTGCCCAACAACAGCAGCGGGTCCGACCACGCGTGGGGCAACATCCAGCTGGTGTGCGGCGGCTCGGTCAAGGGCGGCGCCACCTATGGCGAGTACCCGACGCCGGTCCTCGGCGGCCCCGACGACGTGGGCGTGGAAGAGTGGGAAAAGCAGGGCCGCTGGATCCCGACGGCCAGCGTCGACCAGTACGCCAGCACGCTGCTGAAGTGGTTCGGCTCCACCGGGCCGCAGATCGACGCGATCCTGCCCAACCTGTCGGTCTTCCCGGACCGCACGCTGGGTTTCATGCTGCCGGCTTGACGTCGTTGGGCGGCGCGCGTGGGCGGCTTTCGCGGCCCCGCGCGCCGTGACGCTCAGGGCAGTTCGAGCGACAGCGCCCCGCTGCGCGCCCAGGCTTCGGCTTCTTCGCGCAACAGGTGCAGCGCGCGCGGGTGCTGGTCGGCCCAGCCTTGAGGCCAGCGCAAGTAAGCCGTCTGCCCGCGCCGCTCGATGTCGATGGCGCCAGGGTCGACCGAGCCTCGCGCATGGCACTGGATGACCGCCAGTCGCAGGCACAGCAGCTGCCAGGCGACGTCCTCCCGGGCCAGTGCATCGTCGATCTTGCGCAGGCCGCCCCGCTGGCCGAGCACCAGCTCGGCCACCCGGCGCTGCTGGCTTTGCGAAAAGCCGGCAGCGTCGACATTGGCCACCAGGTAGGCACTGTGCCGGTGGTGGTCGTGGTGCGACACCATCAGGCCGATCTCGTGCAGCTCGGCGGCCCAGCGCAGCTCGTGCTGCCGTTCGGCGTCGGCGCCGGGGGCGATCTGGCCATGCCAGCGCAGCGCCAGATCGCGCACGCGCCGGGCCTGTTCGCGGTCGACCGCAAAGCGGTGCTGCAGCCGCTGCACCGAATCGTCGCGCAGATCGTGCCCGCGCGCGAGGTGGTGAGCCACCAGACGGTCATGCAGGTCGATGATCACGCCCTGGCGCAGCGCGCCCTTGGCCGGCAGCAGCTCGGGGATGCGAAAGTGCGTGGCCAGCGTGTACAGGATCGCCACCCCGCCGGCCAGCACCGCACGGCGCTCGGGCTTCAGGCCGGGCAGCTTGATGCGCTCGACCGAGCCGGCGGCGATGCACTCGGTGATCAGCCAGCGCAGCCCCTCGGGCGTGATGCGGCCGTCGGTCTTGCCGCTGGCCGCCAGCACCTCTGAGACAGCGCCGGCCGTGCCGGACGAGCCCAGCGCCTCGTGCCAGCGGTTGGGCGTGTAGTCGGCCAGGGCCTCTTCCAGCTCGGCGCCGGCGGCCACCTGCGCCGCGCGGAAGGCGCTGGCCGAATAGCGGCCTTCAGGAAAGTAGCGCATCGACAGGCTGACGCTGCCGACCTGGAACGACTCGGCCTGCGCGGGCTGCCGGCCTTGGCCAAGGATCATCTCGGTCGAGCGGCCGCCGATGTCGATCACCAGCCGTTTGGCGTCCGACGGCTGCAGGTGCGACACGCCGGCGTAGATCAGCCGGGCTTCCTCGCGGCCCGAGATCACCTCGATCGGCACGCCGAGCGCCGCTTGCGCCCGCTCGAGAAAGGCATTGCGATTGCGTGCCTCGCGCAGCGTCTGCGTCGCGACCGCGCGTACCTGCGCCGCACCCAAACCGGCCAGGCCGTCTCGAAAGCGCTTCAGGCAGGCCAGGCCGCGCAGCGCGGCCTCTTCGGTCAGCATGCCGTCGGCGTCCAGGCCGGCGCCCAGGCGCACGGTTTCCTTCAGGTATTGGTGCCTGCGGTATCGGCCGTCTCGCATCTGGCCGATTTCCAGCCGAAAGCTGTTCGACCCCATGTCTATCGCGGCCAGAGGGCCGGATGGGGAGGGCAAAGTTAGGGGCATGGCCACGAATTGTGCAGGCGAACGACAGGGTGGGCAGGCAAAATTCAGGGCAAACCCAAATATGTGGAGGTGCGTCCATGTCCCGCCCGATGTCGTTGAAGAAGAGTCCGTCCATCATCACCGTGCGCCGCGCTGGTGGCCATGCGCTGAAGCTGCTGGCGATTGCCGCGCTGGCCAGTTGCGGCGGTGCGCTGTCGCCCGATGCCTCGTTGCAAGTCGAGGAAGACCGGCAAAGCGCCTTCGATGCACCGGTCGACTACGGCGCCGGCCCGGGAGTGGCCTGGGACGAAGATGCGAGCGGGCGTGAATCGGCCCTGGGTGAGCAGCGCGCGCAGGCCATCAGCGTGCCCACGGGCCCATCCGATGCGCACCAGAAGGGCGTGTTCGGCGCCGCGTTCACCTGGCCGCTGATCCCGCTGCACACCGTGCTGTTGCCCGACGGCCGTGTGCTCAGCTATGGCAGCAAGCCCAGCGGCATCCAGGGCGCCTTGCTGAACTACGCGATCTGGGACCCGGCACAAGGCATGGGCTCGAAGTCCAAGACGCTGTTGTCCAACACCACGGGCACCGACATCTTCTGCGCCGGCCAGGCCCTGTTGCCGGTGACCGGCGACGTGCTGCTGGTCGGCGGTGACCGCATCGTCAACGGCCAGCGCAACTACGCCAACAACGACGTCAACCTGTTCACCCCGGCCAACAACCAGTTGACCAAGCAGGCCCAGTCGATGGCCTACCAGCGCTGGTACGCCACGTTGATCACCACCGCCAGTGGCGAGCAGGCGGTCATCGGTGGCCGCATCGACCGCTTCTACGAAGGCAACAGCCAGTACCCGCCGACGGCCGACACCTACGCCAGCACCCCCGAGGTCTACAACGCCACCACCGGCTGGCGCACGCTGACCACCGCGACCAGCGACGCGGCCTACGGTGGGCGCGTGCAAGCCTGGAACTACCCGCGTGCCTGGTGGTCGCCGCAAGGCAAGGTCGTCATCTTCAACGTGATGGGTGAGATCTACTCGCTCGACGTGTCCGGCACCGGCGCGGTCACCCAGTTGCCCGGCACGATGCCGGCTGGCGCCTACATGCTGCCGGCGGCGATGTACCAGCCCGGCAAGATCCTGTCGGTTCGCGACGCTGCCCAGGCGGTCGTGGTCGACATCAACGGCGACAGCCCGGTCGTCACGCCGGCCGCGCCGCTGTCGGCCGACCGCCAGTTCGGCAACGCCACCGTGCTGGCCGACGGCAAGGTGTGGGTCAACGGGGGCTCGACCACCGGCAACGACCTGGTCGGCGCGGTCTACGACTCGGAGACCTGGGACCCGGCCACCGGCACCTGGACGCCGGCAGCGACCGCCACCAAGGCACGGCTGTACCACAGCATCTCGATGCTGATGCCCGACGGCTCGGTGCTGACCGGCGGCGGTGGTGCGCCCGGCCCGGTGTCCCAGTTGAACGCCGAAATCTACTTCCCGCCGTACCTCTACAAGAACGACGGCTCGGGCTTGCCGGCGACTCGGCCGGGCATCGTCACCGCGCCCACGGCGGCCACCTGGGGCCAAACCATTCCGGTGGCGATGAGCAACAAGAACGCCGTCACCCGCATGACGCTGGTGCGTTTCGGCGCGGTCACGCATGCGTTCAGCAACGAGCAGCGCTTCCAGGACCTGAGCTTCACGCAGACCGGTAAGAACCTCAGCGTCACCTTGCCGGCCCTGGCCAACAATGCGCCGCCGGGGTTCTACATGCTGTTCGCGATCGATTCGAACGGCGTCCCGTCGAAGGCCAAGATCCTGCGTCTCGGCCAGTCTTGAGCCAGTGTGCCGGCGGGGCTGGCCCGTCGGCCCCATCGCCGGGGCGGGCGGGTCGCTTGGCGAGCGCGGCGCTTGACACGGTTGATAAGATCTCGGCAGATCTGGTCCCGGCCGCCCAGCCGCGCGTGACGGTGGGATTGGGCGACCGCCGCGGGCCGCGGTGCAGGGCACTGCCTGCAGCCGCCAGCTGATTCGCGCCGCCGCGCCTTCGGGCGCGGTTTTCATTTCCACGCCAACCCATGACCCTGCTCTACATCGTTGCCGCCACGCTGATCGGCGGGGTGCTGTCGGTCGTGATCGCTGCGTCGATGACCTTCGCCGTGCTGGGCAGGCTGGTCAAGCACCTGGTCAGCCTGTCGACCGGCGTGCTGCTCGCGACGGCGCTGCTGCATGTGTTGCCCGAGGCGTTTGAGAGCCAGAAGGCCAGCCCGCACGCGCTGTTCACCACCTTGCTGGTCGGGTTGCTGTTCTTCTTCTTGCTGGAAAAGGCCGAGCTGTACCGCCATGCCCACCACCACGAGGGCGACGGGCACGAGCACCATCACCACTTCGATGCCGAGCAGGCCGGGCGCGGTGGCTTCAGCGTGCTGGTCGGCGACAGCATCCACAACTTCTGCGATGGCGTGATCATCGCGGCCGCCTTCCTGGCCAGCCCGGAGTTGGGCGTGACGACCTCACTCGCAGTGATCCTGCATGAGATCCCGCAGGAGGTGGGCGACACCATCGTGCTGATCAACGCGGGCTTCAGCCGCCAGAAGGCGCTGCTGTACAACGCGGCGTCAGGCCTCACCGCGGTGGTCGGCGGGGTGTTGGGCTACTTCGTCGTCGGCGCCTGGCAGGACGTGTTTCCGTACCTGCTGGTGGTGGCGTCGAGCAGCTTCATCTACGTGGCGGTGGCCGACCTGATCCCGCAGATGCAACGGCATCTGCCCTGGCGCGAAATCCTCGCCCAGGTGGCGTGGATCGGGGCCGGGCTGCTGCTGGTGTTGTCGGCCACCCGGCTGATGCACGACTGAGCGGCGCCCGGCCGCTGCGTCGCGCTGGCGGCGCGCTACTTGACGATCAGGATCGGCACCGCGCTGTGCGTCAGCACCTTTTGCGTTTCGCTGCCCAGCAACAGCGCGCTGACACCTCGCCGGCCATGTGACGCCATCACGATCAGGTCACAGCCTTGGGCCTTGGCGTAGTCAGTGATCGCTTCCCAGGGGTGGAGTGCTTCGACGGTGTGGCCCGCGCAGCTCAGGCCTTCGAGGGCCGCGGCGTCGACGACCGATTTCACCCTCGCCGCGGCAATGCGCTCCTGGGCGTCGTAAAACTCCTGCGGCGGCACCGGCTGCATCTCGGAGATTGCGCTGTAGGGGAACGGCTCCTTGACGCTGATCGTCGACAACCGCGCCCCCAGCGTCTTCGCCAGCCGGATGGCGGTCTGAACGGCCTTGGACGTGATGTCGGACCCGTCGGTGGGAACCAGGATGTTGCTGTACATGCTGCTCTCCTTCGCTGGCGCGCCGGAAATGCCCGGCCCATCTGTCAAGTGTTGCGCGTTCGGCGCCGCTTGTCTTGATACCCGTCAAGCACCCAAGGTGTCGCGCGGCAGCCTCAGCCGCGCGCCACCGCCCGCTCGGGGTCGCTGGACCACTCGCTCCACGATCCCGGATAGAGGGCCGAGCCGGTCAGACCGGCGGCTTCCATCGCCAGCAGGTTGTGGCAGGCGGTGACGCCCGAGCCACACTGGTGGACGATGCGTTCGGCGGGCGTGCCGAAGGCCGCAAAGGCCTTCTTCAATGCGTCGGCCGGTAGGAAGCGCCCATCCGCGCCGATGTTGTCCTTGAAGAAGCGGTTGCGCGCGCCGGGGATGTGGCCGGCCTGCGCATCCAGCGGCTCGACATCGCCGCGGAAGCGCTCGGGCGCGCGCGCATCGATCACCAACAGAGCGGCGGGCGAGGCCTGCAGCAGACTGGCTGACACCGTCGGCATCGCGGGTGCCCGGGCCGGGTAGGGCGTGGCAGCCGGTTCGGGCCGGCAGGGGGCCAGGTCGACGGGCCCACCGGCCGCTTGCCAGGCGGCGAGACCGCCGTCCAGCACCGCCACCTGGCTGTGGCCCAGCCAGCGCAGCAGCCACCACGCACGCGCCGCGTACGGGCCGCCCTGGTTGTCGTAGGCCACGACCGGCGTGTCCGGGCCGATGCCCCAGGCCGTCAGCGTTGCGGCAAAGCCTTCGCGTGTGGGCAGCGGGTGGCGACCACCGTCGATCGCGCCGCGCGCCGTCTTCGCGCCCGACAGGTCGCGGTCGAGGTGGGCGTAGCGTGCGCCCGGCAAATGGCCCTTGGCATGCGCGGCCTCGCCGGCCTTCGGGTCGGCGAGGTCGAAGCTGCAATCGAGCAGAACCGGCCAGGCGGCCGATGGGCCGAGCCTGGCCAACAGGTCGGTGGCGCTGATCAGGGGGGAGGGCAGGGGCAGGGTGGGCATGGCGGGCATGAGGAATGGGGCTTCAGGATTCGAAGCTGGATGATTCGCTGGCGGCGGGCGCGCTGCGCTGGCGCAGCCGGGTGGCGGCCAGGCCGGCGCCGACGATCAGCACCATGCCGGCCAGCGCCACGAGCGTGACCGGATCGTCGAAGATCAGCACGCCGAAGATGAACGAGAAGACGATGCCCAGGTACTGCAGGCTGGCGTTGGTGAGCGCCCGGCCGATGGCATAGGCGCGCGTCATCATCATCTGCGCCACGGTGGCCAGCACGCCGGTGGCCAGCAGCAGCGCGGCGCCGAGCCAGGTGTGGCCGTGCGCGCCGCTGGCCAGCATCAGCAAGCCGCCGGCCACGATGCCGCCCAGCGAGAAGTAGAAGACGACGCGGTATTCCGGCTCGCCCACCCGGCCCAGCGCGGTGACCTGCAAATAGGCCATGGCGGCGCCGATGCCCGAGGTGAGGCCTGCCAGCGCGCCCTGGAACTGGTCGTGTTCGAGCGTGGGCTGCAACACCAGCGCGACGCCGGCGAAGCCGGTCAACACGGTGGCCACCAGCCGCGGGTCGACCTTGGCCGAGCCCAGCATCACCGCCCCGCCGATCAGGAACAGCGCCATCCACACCGAGCTCATGTAGTTCAGCGTGATGGCGGTGGCCAACGGCAGCTTGCCGATCGAGTAGAACCACAGCACCAGCGAGCAGACGCCGGTCAGGCTGCGCCAGAAATGCATCCCCGGCACGGTGGTGCGCAGGCTGCCGCCGCGCACCTGGGTGAAACCGAAGATGAACAGGGCGCCCACCACGCTGCGGTACAGCACGATCTCACCGGCGCTGTAGTAGGCCGAGGCCAGCTTGACGCAAACGCCCATGACCGAGAACAGCAGCGCCGCCATCAGCATCAGCAGCGGGGCAGACAGGCGGGGCGTCACGTCGTTGCGCCGTCGTATCAGTACGCCAGGCCCATCGCTTCGCGCACGTCCTTCATCGTCTGCCGGGCGATCGTGCGCGCCCGCTCGGTGCCCATCTCGACGATCCAGTGCACCTGCTTCGGGTTCGACAGGTAGGCCTCGGCACGCTCGCGCCAGGGCTGCTGTTCGCGCTGGATCGATTCGATCACCGGTTGCTTGCAATCGAGGCAGCCGATGCCTGCGGTGGTGCAGCCTTGCTGCACCCACGTCTGCGTCTCGGCGTTGGAGTAGAGCTGGTGGAAAGGCCAGACGGGGCAGCGTGCCGGGTCGCCGGCGTCGCTTCGGCGCACGCGCTGCGGGTCGGTCGGCATGCGGCGGATCTTCTGCGCCACCACGTCGGGCTCCTCGCGCATCTCGATCGTGTTGTCGGCGCTCTTGCTCATCTTCTCGCCGTCCAGGCCGGGCAATCGCGCCGTTTCGGTGAACAGGGCCGCAGGCTCGGGCAGCACCGGCTCGGGCTGCCCGCGGCCGTACAGATGGTTGAAGCGGCGGGCCACTTCGCGCGTCACCTCGACGTGCGCGGCCTGGTCTTCGCCCACCGGCACGAAGTTGGCGCGGTAGATCAGGATGTCGGCCGCCTGCAGCAGCGGGTAGCCGAGGAAGCCGTAGGTTGCCAGGTCGCGGTTCGGCTGGGCCGTGATCTGGTGCTTGTAGCTCGGCACCCGCTCGAGCCAGCTGAGCGGCGTGCCCATCGCCAGCAGCGTGAACAGCTCGGCGTGCTCCGGAATGCGGCTCTGGATGAACAGCGTCGCGCGGTTCGGGTCGACCCCGGCGGCCAGCCAGTCCACCACCATGTCGTAGACATTGCGCTCGATGACCTCGCGCTCCTGGTAGTGGGTGGTCAGCGCATGCCAGTCGGCGACGAAGAAGAAGCAGTCGTGGTCGTCCTGCAGCCGCACCCAGTTCTTCAGTGCACCGTGGTAGTGGCCGAGGTGCAAGGCGCCGGTGGGGCGCATGCCGGAAAGAACGCGGGGGCGCGTGACCATGTTCGCGGGGCGGCCGGGAAGCCTCAGTAAAGCGGCCGACGATTCTCTCAGACCGGCACCGGCCGGCGGAGGGCCCGCTTAAACTCTGCCGCCTCTATGAAGCGAATCGTGATCCTGCTGTCCGGCCGTGGCAGCAACATGCAAGCCGTCGTCGAACGCTGCGCCGCCGAGGGCTGGCCGGCGCGGGTGGTCGGCGTCGTCAGCAACAAGGCCGACGCGGCCGGGCTGGCCTGGGCGGCCGAGCGTGGCATCGCGACCGCCGTGGTCGATCACAAGGCGTTCCAGACCCGCGAGGCCTTCGACGCCGAGCTGGCCCGCGTGATCGACCTGTGGGGCCCCGACCTGCTGGTGTTGGCCGGTTTCATGCGCATCCTCGGCGCCGGCTTCGTGCGGCACTACGAAGGGCGGATGTTGAACGTGCACCCGTCGCTGTTGCCGGCCTTCACCGGCCTGCACACGCACCGGCGCGCGATAGAGGCCGGTTGCAAGCTGGCCGGCGTCACGGTGCACTTCGTGACGCCCGAGCTCGACCACGGCCCGATCGTGGCCCAGGCGGTCGTGCCGGTACTGCCGGGTGACGACGAGGAATCGCTGTCGGCACGCGTGCTGGAGCGCGAGCATCTGCTGTACCCACGCGCCGTGCGCTGGTTCGTCGAAGGCCGCCTGCAGCTGGCCGATGGCATCGTGACGCAGCTGGACGGCGAATCACAGGTGCTCTGGCCCGCCTCGGTGCTCAGCTGACCGACGGCAGCAGCCCCGCGGCGATGTTGATCGCCAACGCCAGGATGGCGGCATTGAAGCCGAACGACAGCACCGCCTGCAGCAGCACCAGGCCACGCATCGTGCGGTTGGTGATCACGACATCGGCGGTCTGTGCAGCCACCGCGAGCGTGAAAGAGAAGTACAGGAAGTCGACGTAGTTCGGCTGGAAGCGCGGGTCTTCGTCGGGGAACTTCAACCCGCCCGGCTGGGCGTGGTGGTAGTAGTGGCTGGCGTAGCTGAGGGTGAAGACCACCGGCAACAGCAACCACACGCCGACCAGCGTGCTGACCGCCAGCCCCACGTGAGCCAGGGCCAACGGCGAGCCGTGCCCCGTGCGCGCCCAGGCCAGCTCGGCCACGATGGCCGCCACGCTGGCCACGCTGGCGGCGATCACCAGGCCCAGCACCACCGCGGCACCTTCGGCGTGGGCCAGCGAGGTGCGCCGCAATTGGCCATGGTCGGCCCGCGCCATCGTCCAGGCCATCATCGCCAGGTAAGACCAGACACCGACGTTCCAGCCGATCAGGCCCTGGCTCACCCGTGTGCTGGCCGGCGCGTACAAACCTGCGACCACGCCGATCACCAACGCCAGCGACATTCGCGGCCGCACCGTCAAATGCGACCAGACGCGCTTCATGCGCGGCGGCGCACGTCGCGGGCGCGCTGCGGGGCACGGGGATAATCCACCCATGCATCCTAATGCCCTGTTGGACCTGGCGACCGAGCTGTTGCGCCAGGTGCTGAAACTCGATCAACCGGCCGACGCTGTGGTGTCGGCCTTCTTCCGCCGCCACCGAGGCCTCGGCCCGCGCGAGCGCCACAGCCTGGCCGAGACCACCTACGCCGTGCTGCGCCAGCGCTTGCGGCTAGCCCACCTGGCCCAGAGCGGCAGCGGCGCGCTGGAGCGCCGCCTGGCCGCGCTGGCCTGGCAGGGCAGCGACACCTTCCTGCGTGGGGCCCTGGGCCCTCAAGAGCAGAAGTGGCTGGCCGAGGTGCAGGCCATCGACACCGAGGGCCTGCCCGAGAAGCTGCGCCACAACCTGCCGGACTGGCTGGCTTCGGCGCTGAAGAAGGAATTGGGCGACGACTTCTGGCCGCTGGTGAAGGCCATCGAGCAGGCGGCGCACCTGGACCTGCGGGTCAATGCGCTGAAGGCCAAGCGCGACGACGTTCGCGCGGCGCTGGCCGAGGCCGGCATCGAGGCCGTGCCGACGCCCTATTCGCCGTGGGGGCTGCGCATCGAAGGCAAGCCGGCGCTGCAAAAGCTCGAGCTGTTCATCCGCGGTGATGTCGAGGTCCAGGACGAAGGCAGCCAGCTGCTGGCGCTGTTGCTGGCACCCAAGCGCGGCGAGATGGTGGTCGACTTCTGTGCCGGCGCCGGCGGCAAGACCTTGGCTTTGGGCGCGCTGATGCGCAACACCGGCCGGCTGTACGCCTTCGACGTGTCGGGCCACCGGCTCGAAGGGCTCAAGCCGCGCCTGGCGCGCAGCGGCTTGTCCAACGTCTACCCGGCCCAGATCGCCCACGAGCGCGACGAGCGCATCAAGCGCCTGGCCGGCAAGATCGACCGCGTGCTGGTCGATGCGCCATGTTCCGGCCTGGGCACGCTGCGCCGCAATCCCGACCTGAAATGGCGCCAGTCGCCCAAGGCGATCGAAGAGTTGAACGCCAAGCAGCGCGACATCCTGGCCAGTGCGGCACGGCTGGTCAAACCGGGCGGGCGGCTCGTCTACGCGACCTGCAGCCTGCTGCACAGCGAGAACGAGGCGATTGCCGAGGCCTTCGCCGCCGCCCACCCTGATTTCGAGCCCTTGCCCGCCGGTCCGGCGCTGGCATCGGCGCAGATCGAGCGGGCCGACGAGCTGGTGACCGGTGACTACCTGCGCCTGTGGCCGCACAAGCACGGGACCGACGGCTTTTTCGCCGCCGCCTGGCAGCGCCGGGCTTGAGCTGGCTCGGGTGGCCACCATTTACCTTCGCAACTGCTGGTTTTCTCCTGCGTTTTTCCCACGCTGGCGGGCCCGGCATCGTCACTACAATTTGGCACTTGCCCGAATCCCGGGTGCCTGAGCACGCACATGACCGATCTGGAAGCGATTTTCTCGGCCTTTATTGATTGGGCGGCGCATGGCTTGGTCGGCGCCAATTGGTGGCAGCTGATCGTGCTGACGCTGGTCATGACCCACATCACGATCGCTTCGGTCACCATCTTCTTGCATCGCTCGCAGGCGCACCGTGCGCTCGAGCTGCATGCGATCCCGTCGCATTTCTTCCGCTTCTGGCTGTGGATGACCACGGGCATGGTCACCAAGGAATGGGTGGCCATTCACCGCAAGCACCACGCCAAGTGCGAAACCCAGGACGACCCGCACAGCCCCGTCGCCCACGGCATCAAGACCGTGCTGCTGACGGGCAGCGAGCTGTACCGTGCCGAAGCCAAGGTGCAGGAAACGCTGGACAAGTTTGGCCACAACACCCCGAACGACTGGATCGAGCGCAACCTCTACACCCGCCACAGCGCGCTGGGGGTCAGCCTGATGCTGATCATCGACGTGCTGCTGTTCGGCGCTGCCGGCGCCACGGTGTGGGCGGTGCAAATGGCGTGGATCCCGATCACCGCGGCCGGCATCATCAACGGCCTGGGCCACTGGTGGGGCTACCGCAACTTCGAAGCGGTGGACGCGTCGACCAACATCTCGCCCTGGGGCGTGATCATCGGCGGCGAAGAGCTGCACAACAACCACCACACCTACCCCACCTCGGCCAAGCTGTCGGTCAAGCCGTACGAATTCGACATCGGCTGGGCCTACATCCGCGGGCTCGAGATGCTGCACCTGGCCAAGGTGCGCAAGACCCCGCCGCAGCTGGTGCTGGGCTCGGTCAAGCCGGTGGCGGACTCGCAAACGCTCGAAGCCGTCATCGCCAACCGCTACGAGGTGATGGCGAACTACGCCAAGCAGCTGCGCCGCACCTGCGCGGTCGAGCTGGCGAACTTGAAGGCCCAGGGCGCCGCCAAGACCGGCGCGGCCTGGACGAACCTGCGCATCGCCGAACGCTGGCTGCACCGCGACGCCGAGAAGATCCCCAGCAACCTGCGCACCCACCTCGACCACGCGATGGACGATGCGCCGGTGCTGAAGAAGCTGGTGACGATGCGAGAAGAGCTTCGCCTGCTGTGGACCCGCACCAACGTATCGGCCGAGCAACTGGTGGCCGACCTGCAGGACTGGTGCCGCCGCGCCGAAGAGAGCGGCATCGCTGCGCTGCGTGAGTTCTCCATGCAGCTTCGGGCTGCGCACGCGTAGTTTTTGGCCCCCACGCCCCTTTCCAGGGGCTGCCCCCCGAGGGGGCTCGCGCAGTGGACCGGCGAAGCCGGATCCACGCACGCCACTTGGAGGGTCCGGGCTTCGCCGGACCATTGGAGCCCGCCGAATGGTGGGCTTTTTTCATGGTGATTCGGGCGCGCTGCGCGTTGCATTGCGCAGGAGGCTGAGCGGATTCAAGATTGTCGCGCTCTGCCGAGAAGGCGGCTGGGGCGACGGTGGCTGCGAGGGGGCCCACGCGAAGCGGAGTGGTGCCATACAGCGCGCCCATGAAAAAAGCCCGCCAGGGGCGGGCTTCTTATGCCAAGCAAGCGCAGGGCTTACTTCAGCTTGATTTCCTTGTACAGCACGTGCTTGCGCGCCTTCGGATCGAACTTCATGAATTCGAGCTTCTCGGGCGTGGTCTTCTTGTTCTTGTTCGTGGTGTAGAAGTGGCCGGTGCCTGCGGTGGACTCCAGCTTGATCTTCTCGCGGCCGCCTTTGCTTGCCATGGTGCGTGACTCCTGTCAGTGCGTTGAGTGGGCGGCGCGCTTTACAGCGTGCCCTTGGCGCGCAGGTCGGCGACGACCTGGTCGATGCCGACCTTGTCGATCAGACGCAGCGCGGCGTTGCTGATGCGCAGGCGCACCCAACGGTTTTCGCTCTCAACCCAGAAGCGGCGGTACTGCAGGTTCGGCAGGAAGCGACGCTTCGTTTTGTTGTTGGCGTGGGAAACATTGTTCCCGACCATCGGGCCCTTGCCCGTGACTTGACACACGCGAGCCATGTAGCTCTCCTTGAATTGATGACGGCAGCGCCCCATGCGCTCCGGCTGGGCTCACGCACATGCGCCGAAAGGGCGGCGAGAGCCCAAAGTAACCAGGCATTCTACAACAGCCTGGTTCGGGGCGCCAAGAAGCAAAGGAATCAGCCCTCAGGCCTCTTGCTCGAGGAACCGCTGCGCGTCCAGTGCGGCCATGCAGCCCGAGCCGGCCGAGGTGATGGCCTGGCGGTAGATGTGGTCCTGCACGTCGCCCGCGGCGAACACGCCCGGCACGCTGGTCATCGTGGCAAAGCCGGCCTGGCCGGTGCGGGTGTTGATGTAGCCGTCCTTCATCTCGACCTGGCCCTTGAAGATGTCGGTGTTGGGCTGGTGGCCGATGGCGATGAAGCAGCCCTTGAGCGCCAGCTCGGTGGTGGCTTCGCTCATCGTGTCTTTCAGGCGCACGCCGGTCACGCCGCTCTGGTCGCCCAGCACTTCGTCCAGCGTCTTGAACAGGTGCAGCTCGATCTTGCCGGCGGCGACCTTGTCCATCAGCTTGTCGATCAGGATCGCTTCGGCGCGGAACTTGTCGCGGCGGTGCACCATGTGCACCTTGCTCGCGATGTTCGACAGGTACAGCGCCTCTTCGACCGCCGTGTTGCCGCCACCGACCACGCAGACCGTGTCGCCGCGGTAGAAGAAGCCGTCGCAGGTGGCGCAGCCGCTGACGCCGCGGCCCATGAAGGCTTCTTCAGAGGGCAGCCCCAGGTACTTGGCCGACGCGCCGGTGGCGATGATCAGCGCGTCGCAGGTGTAGGCGCCCGAATCGCCCTTGAGTTTGAAGGGCCGCTGCGACAGATCGACTTCGTTGATATGGTCGAACACGATCTGGGTCTGGAACCGTTCGGCATGCTGCTGGAATCGCTGCATCAACTCGGGGCCCTGCACGCCCATCACATCGGCCGGCCAGTTGTCGACGTCGGTCGTCGTCATCAGCTGGCCGCCCTGGGCCATGCCGGTGACGAGCAGCGGCTTCAGGTTGGCGCGGGCCGCGTAGATGGCGGCCGAGTAGCCGGCCGGGCCGGAACCGAGGATCAGGACTTTGGCGTGGGTGGGGGTCGAAGTGCTCATGGCGTGGCAGGTGAGGGCGCGAAGCGGCGCTTGCAAGAGGCCTGGCCGCGGCGGCCCGAATGTGGCGTGAAGGCCACCATGGACACGCGACGCCCGTCGAGGGAAACCGATATGCTCGGGCCTGCGCAAGAATACGGTCGGTCGCATTCTAATGAGCGGCCGGCATACCCAGCCTCGGTGCGGGCATAACGCCAACGGGGCCGTGCATGCCACCTGCAAAGGGCCAACAAAGAGGGGATGACTGATGTCGATGCTGTCCAACCTGGACTTGATTCGCCGGGTGCCGTTGTTCTCGATGCTGACGAACGAACAGGCCCGCGCGGTGGCCGACGGGGTGGTCAAGCGGCGCTACCGGCGCGGCGAGATCGTCGTCGAGCAGGGCAAGAAAAGTAACGCGCTGTTCATCCTGCTCAATGGCCGAGCACGGGTGCTGACCTCCGACTCGCGCGGCCGCGAAGTGATCCTCGCGGTGCTCGAGGCTGGCGACTACGTCGGCGAGATGAGCCTGATCGACAACCAGCCGCACTCGGCCACCGTGCGCTGCGAGGTGCAAAGCGACATGCTGATCCTCGGCCGGCCCGAGTTCGCGCGCTGCCTGCCCGAAAATTCGAGCCTGTCGTACGCGATCATGCGTGGCCTGGTCGGGCGGCTGCGCAGCGCCGACCGGCAGATCGAATCGCTGGCCCTGCTCGACGTGTACGGCCGCGTGGCCCGCACGCTGCTCGACATGGCCGAAGACGTCGACGGCGAGAAGATCATCAAGGGCAAGGTGTCGCGGCAGGACATGGCCAAGATCGTCGGCGCCTCGCGCGAGATGGTCAGCCGCGTGATGAAGGACCTCGAAGAACGCGGGGTGATCGAGACGCTGGAAAGCGGCTCGGTCGTGTTGAAGAACCGAATGCCTGAATGATCGATCGTTTGCTGTTGCTGATTTCGCCCGATTCGCGCCGCGCCCGCGGCGCCTTCTCTGCCCCGATGTCACGCCATGTGGCGTAACGCCGCACTGAACGGCCCCGGCACCACCGCAGGCGCTGCGCGGGCCGCCGCTGCCCCCGCCCACCCCGTTCGGCAACGCCTGCGCCAGGTGCTGATGACGCTGGCCTGGCTGGCGCTCGCGCTGGCGTTGGTCAGCCGCCGCGCCGACGACCCTGGCTTCTCGACCAGCGGCCAAGGCGGCCCTGTGATGAACTGGCTGGGCGCCCCTGGGGCCTGGGTGGCCGACGTGCTGCTGGTGCTGTTCGGCTTCTCGGCCTGGTGGTGGGTGCTGGCCGGCGGGCGGCAGCTGTGGGTGGGCTGGCGTGCGGTGCAGCGCGGCGAGGCGCTGCAACCGTGGCCGCGCTCGGCGCGCATCGGCGGCCTGGTGCTGCTGCTGGTGGCCAGCTGTGCGCTCGAATGGACGCGCCTGTACGGCTGGGAATCGCGCCTGCCCGGCCATGCCGGCGGGGTGGTGGGCTATTGGCTCGGCCCGCTGTCGATGAAGCTGGGCTTTCTCGCCTCGGGTGTGCTGTGGATCAGCCTGCTCGTGGTGGCGCTGCCGCTGGCCTTGCGCTTCTCGTGGCTGCGCGTGGCCGACGGCCTGGGCGCCTGGGTCGAAGGTTTCCGCGAGCGCCACATCGAAAAGCGTGAGATCGCCGAAGACGTGCGCCTGGGTGAATTGGCCCAGCGCGAGCGCGAGATCGAGGTCGAGGAAGACCGCGAGGAGTTCGAGGAACACGCGCCGATCGTGATCGAGCCGCCGGTGCTCGAAGTGCCCAAGTCCGAGCGGGTCGCGCGCGAGCGGCAGAAGCCGCTGTTCATGGAGCTGTCGGACAACAAGCTGCCGCAGATCGACCTGCTGGACAAGCCGCCGGCGCGCGTCGAGACGGTGACGCCCGAGTCGCTCGAAATGACCAGCCGGCTGATCGAGAAGAAGCTGTCGGACTTCGGCGTCGAGGTGCGCGTGGTCGCCGCCCAGCCGGGCCCGGTGATCACCCGCTACGAGATCGAGCCTGCCACCGGTGTCAAGGGCTCGCAGATCGTCAACCTCGCGAAGGACCTGGCGCGCTCGTTGTCGCTGGTGTCGATCCGCGTGGTCGAGACGATCCCGGGCAAGAACCTGATGGCGCTCGAATTGCCCAATGCCAAGCGGCAGACGATCCGCCTGGCCGAGATCCTGGGCTCGCAGGTCTACAACGACGCCGGCTCGCTGCTGACGATGGCGCTGGGCAAGGACATCATCGGCGCGCCGGTGGTGGCCGACCTGGCCAAGATGCCGCACTGCCTGGTCGCCGGCACCACCGGCTCGGGCAAGTCGGTGGGTATCAACGGCATGATCTTGAGCCTGCTGTACAAGGCCGAGCCGCGCGACGTGCGGCTGATCATGATCGATCCGAAGATGCTCGAAATGAGCGTCTACGAAGGCATCGGCCACCTGCTGTGCCCGGTCGTCACCGACATGAAGCAGGCCAGCAACGCGCTGAACTGGTGTGTCGGCGAGATGGAGCGGCGCTACAAGCTCATGAGCAAGATGGGCGTGCGCAACCTGGCCGGCTACAACAAGAAGATCGACGACGCCAAGGCCCGCGGCGAGCTGATCCCCAACCCCTTCAGCCTCACGCCGGAAGAGCCCGAGCCGCTGGAGCGGCTGCCGTTCATCGTGGTCGTGATCGACGAGCTGGCCGATCTGATGATGGTGGTCGGCAAGAAAGTCGAAGAGCTGATCGCCCGCCTGGCGCAAAAGGCGCGCGCCGCCGGCATCCACCTGATCCTGGCCACACAGCGCCCCAGCGTCGACGTGATCACCGGCCTGATCAAGGCCAACATCCCGACCCGCCTGAGCTTCCAGGTGTCGAGCAAGATCGACAGCCGCACCATCCTCGACCAGATGGGCGCCGAGGCGCTGCTGGGCATGGGCGACATGCTCTACATGGCCTCGGGCACGGGGCTGCCGGTGCGTGTGCACGGCGCCTTCGTGTCGGACGACGAGGTGCACCGCGTGGTCGAGGCGCTGAAGGCGCAAGGCCCGGCCAACTACATCGAGGGCATTCTCGAAGGCGGCACCTTGGACGGCGAGGGTGGCGAAGCCGGTGAGGGCGGCGGTGGCGCGGGCGGCGGCGAAGCCGACCCGATGTACGACCAGGCTGTGGCGATCGTGCTGCAGCACCGCAAGGCCTCGATCTCGTTGGTGCAGCGCCATTTGCGCATCGGCTACAACCGCGCGGCGCGCCTGCTGGAACAAATGGAGCAATCCGGGCTCGTAAGCTCCATGTCGACCAATGGCAACCGAGAAATCCTGTTGCCCAAGCGTGATGAATAGTGTCCGGTTTGTAGCGCCCGCCGTCTTGCTGCTGTCGCTCAGCGGCGCGGCCTGGGCCGATGCCGCCGAATCGCTGCGCGCCTTCGTGCGCGATGTGAAGTCGGGCCAGTCCAGCTTCACCCAGACGGTGACCTCGCCCGACGGCGCGAAGCAGAAGCTGTCGTCGGGCAACTTCAGCTTCGCGCGGCCGAACCGCTTTCGCTTCGACTACGCCAAGCCCTATGCGCAGACCATCGTCAGCGACGGTGTGAAGGTCTGGTTCCACGACCCGGACCTGAACCAGGTCACCGTGCGCAAGGTGGGCGACGCGCTGGGCAGCACGCCGGTCGCGCTGTTGACCGGCTCGTCGATCGAAAAGAACTTCGCGCTGAAGAACCAGCCCGACAAGGACGGCCTCGAATGGGTCCAGGCCACCCCGCACGAGACGGGTGGCACGATCCAGTGGCTCAAGGCCGGCTTCAAGGGCAAGGCCTTGATGGCGGTCGAGATCGCCGACAGCTTCGGCCAGCGCTCGTTGCTGAAGCTCAACGACCTGGCCACCGAGGTGACGCTGCCCGCCGCCACCTTCAGCTTCAGCATCCCGGCCGGCGCCGACGTCTCGGAGCAGTAGGCCTGCGCCGATCCAGAAACGACAAGGGCGCCTCGCGGGCGCCCTTCTTCTTGGCCGGTGAGCGCCGCGTTGCTCAGTGCACCGCGGTGTCGGCGTCCATCAGGCCCATGTCGGGCGCGGTCATCATCTGCTCGATGTCCATCAGGATCAGCATGCGCTCGTCGTCGCCATGCTTGATGGTGCCCAGGCCGGTGATGTAGGCCGCGTCGATCGCACCATTGAATTCCGGCGCCGGCTTGATCTGGCCCGGGGCCAGTTCCAGCACGTCGCTGACCGAGTCGACCACCATGCCGACCGTGCGGTTGCCGATGTTCAGGATGATCACGACGGTGAAGCTGTTGTACTGCACGTCCGCCAGCTGAAAGCGCAGGCGCATGTCGACGATCGGCACGATCACGCCGCGCAGGTTCACGACGCCCTTGATGAAATGCTGGGTGTTGGCGATGCGGGTCGGCGGCTCGTAGCCGCGGATCTCTTGCACGCGCAGGATGTCGATGCCGTATTCCTCGCTGCCCAGCTTGAAAGACAGGTATTCGCGCGGTGCGCCGGCCGTGGCAGCAGCGGCGACGGGGGCGCCCACCGCAGCGGCGGGGCGGGTTTCAGTCGGGGTGGCGCTCATGGCAGGGGCTCCTTCGGTCGTTCCTGGGTCAACAGGCTGAAGTTTCCGCCGCTGCCGCCCCCTGCCAAAGCGTGAATAAGGGCCGGCGGGGCGGGCAATTCGATGCTTCGCCGCTTCGCGCCACAATCCACCAATGCCCCGGCAAGACGCCCTGTTCGACGATCAAGACCTGCCCGACGCCGCTGCCGAAGGGCCGGAGGCCGCCGCGCTGTCGCCGGCCGCGCCGCTGGCCGAGCGGCTGCGCCCGCGCCACCTCGACGAGGTGATCGGCCAGGCCCATCTGCTGGGCCCCGGCAAGCCGCTGCGGGTGGCCTTCGAGCAGGGCCGCCTGCACTCGATGATCCTGTGGGGCCCGCCAGGCGTCGGCAAGACCACGCTGGCCCGGCTGGTGGCCGGCGCGGTCGATGCCCGCTTCATCGTGCTGTCGGCGGTGTTGTCGGGGGTCAAGGAGATCCGCGACGCCGTGGCCCAGGCCGAGCTGGCCCGCGCCCAGGGCCGGCGAACGATCGTCTTCGTCGACGAGGTGCACCGCTTCAACAAGGCACAGCAAGACGCGTTCTTGCCGCATGTCGAGTCGGGCCTGTTCACCTTCATCGGCGCGACCACCGAGAACCCGTCGTTCGAGGTCAACTCGGCGCTGTTGTCGCGGGCGACGGTGCATGTGCTGAAGTCGCTCGAAGACGCAGACCAGCAGCAGCTGCTCGCGAGAGCGCGTGACCTGCTGGCCGCACCCGAGCTGGCGCCGGCCGCCGCGCAGCGATTGATCGGCTACGCCGACGGTGACGCGCGCCGCCTGCTCAACGCCTACGAAAACCTCGTCGCCCAACTGGGCCCCGGTGTCGAGCAGATCGACGAGGCGATGCTCGAACGCTCGCTCGGCGAACAGCTGCGCCGCTACGACAAGGGCGGCGACCAGTTCTACGACACGATCTCGGCGCTGCACAAGTCGGTGCGAGGCTCCGACCCCGACGCTTCGCTCTATTGGTTCGCCCGCATGCTCGATGGCGGCGCCGACCCGCGCTACCTGGCGCGCCGGCTGGTGCGCATGGCCAGCGAGGACATCGGCAACGCCGACCCGCGCGCCTTGCGGCTGACACTCGATGCCGCCGAGACCTACGAGCGCCTGGGCACGCCCGAGGGCGAGCTGGCCCTGGCGCAGGCCGTGGTCTACCTGGCCGTGGCGCCCAAGTCGAACGCGGTCTACAGCGCCTGGAACGCCGTGCGCGCCTTCGTCAAGCAGGACCTGACGCGCCCGGTGCCGGCGCACTTGCGCAACGCACCGACCAAGCTGATGAAAGCCCTCGGCCATGGCCAGGGCTATCGCTACGCGCACGACGAGGCCGGTGGCTTTGCCGCCGGCGAGCGCTACTGGCCCGATGGCCTGGACACGCCACCCCAGTTCTACCAGCCGGTGCCGCGTGGGCTGGAGTTGCGCATCGGCGAGAAGCTGGCCGAGTTGCGCCGGCTCAACGACGAGGCCCGCCAGGGCCCGGCGGACCCGCCCGACGCCGACGGCGAACCATAGCGCGCTGCCCCTTTGTCGAGGCGGCCCCAAGGGGGTAAGCCCGAGGGGGGACTGTGTAAGCGGTTCCTACAATCCCCGCGATCAGGGGGCCTGCACAGGCCCGGCCGTATCACCCGCGGGAGACCAGCTCGATGGATATCTTCGTACAACAGATCATCAACGGATTGGTATTGGGGAGCATGTACG